>NC_019973.1:3021581-3339476 GCF_000230995.2 Mesorhizobium australicum WSM2073
CCGGTGCCGGGCATGATCCCGATGACCGATGACGACTATGCGCGGTTTCGCGACGAGATCCTGGCCTCGGCACCGGCCGGGCCGCTGAGGCTGTTCGCCTATGGCTCGCTGTTGTGGAAGCCGGCGGGCGAGGTGAGGGGCGGCGAGCGGGCGGTGGCGCGGGGCTGGCACCGGTCGTTCTGCTTCACGGTGCAGCGCTTTCGCGGCACGCTCGAGCAGCCCGGCCTGATGATGGCGCTCGACCGTGGCGGCCAGTGCCAGGGCATGGTGTTCGAGATCGCCGAACCGGTAGCCGCCAATCTGGAAGCGCTGCTGCGCCGCGAGATGACCATTCTGCCCGCCGTCAACGTGCCGCGCTGGCTGCGGGTCAGCACCGAAAGCGGGCCGTGCCTGGCGCTCGGCTTCGTCGTCGATCCCGCCAACCCGCGCTATGCCGGCAAACTGGACAAGCCCGCGGTCGCGGCGACGCTGGCGAACGCCGTCGGCCATTGGGGCTCGGGCGCGCAATATCTGTTCGAGACCATCCGCCATCTCGACGCCTGCGGCATACGCGACCGCAATCTGTGGCAACTGCAGGAACTGGTGGCGCGCGAGATCGGTCGCAGCCACGTCGCCGTCTAGCCACCACCGTATTCAGGACGCTGCAATCTTTCGCTTGACGAACATATATCCCTGTGGTTATACGTCAACCAATAGCCAACGGGTTATCGATTAGAGATGCCAGACGCTCATGACACGCTCTTCAGGACGCTCGCCGACCCGACACGGCGGGCGATCTTCGAGCGGCTGTGCCGCCAGGGAGAGCAGACGGTCGGGGCGCTGACCAGCCAGTCCGGCGTCTCGCAGCCGGCGGTGTCGAAGCATCTCGGCGTTCTGAAGCAGGCCGGGCTGGTGCGCGACCGCCACGAAGGCCGCCAGACGCATTACAGCGCCCAGCTTGCCGCGCTGGCGCCGCTGATGGACTGGACACGCCATATGGCGGGGTTCTGGGAAAGCCGGTTCGACGACCTCGAGGATTTGCTCAAAAGGATGGACCAGTGAACGATAGTGCACAGCAAACCCGCACTGTCGTCGTCGAGCGGGAGATCTCCCATCCGCCCGAAAAACTCTGGCGCGCGCTGACGCAACCGCATCTGATCGAGGAGTGGCTGATGAAGAACGATTTCAAACCCGCCGTCGGCCATCGCTTCAACATCAGCGCCGACTGGGGCGGCGTGCTGGACTGCGAGGTGCTTGCCGTCGAGCCGCACAAGAGGTTGTCCTACAGCTGGAACCTCGCGCATCAGGACCCAGCGTTCGATCTCAGGAGCGTTGTGACTTTCACGCTCACCCCGACGCCAACGGGAACCCATCTGCGCATGGAGCAGGCCGGTTTCCGGCCCGACCAGAAGCGGGCCTATGGCGGCGCCAAGGTGGGTTGGCCGCAATTCCTGGAAAAGCTGGAAGAGCTTCTGGCGCGGACGGACTGAGGCCTCTCGGCCGAACTGAAAGCCACAAAGCCACACAGAAAAAATAGAGGGCGGGTTTCCCGCCGGCAAAACCATGGAGAAAAAGCGATGAAGATCAAACTGACCAGCATCTATGTCGACGATCAGGAAAAGGCGCTTGCCTTCTACACCGGCGTGCTGGGCTTCACCAAAAAAGCCGATTTCAGCAATGGGCCGTTCCGTTGGCTGACGGTCGTCTCGGCCGAAGAGCCCGACGGGACCGAATTGCAGCTGGCGCTGAACGACAACCCGGCGGCCAAGGCCTACCAGCAGGCGATCTTCAAGCAGGGCCAGCCGGCGCTGATGCTCTTCACCGACGACATCAAGGGCGACCATGAGCGCATCAAGGCGAATGGCGGCGCCTTTGCCATGGCGCCTACCGACGTGACCGGCTCGACCATCGCCAAGTTGGAGGATGGCTGCGGCAATCTCATCCAGATCACCGAACTGGCGCGCTGGTAAGGCGCCGGGTTTCAAGGCATAGCGCAAGAGGAGGCAGAATTGGACTGGAGCAAATGGATGCGGCAGGCGCATCGCTGGCTGTCGATCATCTTCACGGCGACCGTCGTCGCCAACTTCGTCACCATGGCGTTTGGGCAGCCGCCCGCCTGGGTGGTCTATTCGCCACTGCCGCCGCTCTTCCTTATGCTGTTCAGCGGCCTCTATATGTTCGTGCTGCCCTATGTCGCGAAAGGACGCAGCGCACAGCGGGCCAATGGATAGGAGGAAAGCGCATGGCCAAGGCGACCCCGGCCAAGGCTGAGCCGAAGCTGCTTTCCGGCGGCAACCCGCAGATCGCCAAGGGTTATGACGACGCGCCGGTGCAGGCCTATATCGCGGCGATGCCGGGCTGGAAGCGCGAGATGGGCGGGCGGCTCGACGCGCTCATCGAGCGCGCCGTGCCCGGGGTGAACAAGGCGGTGAAATGGAACTCGCCTTTCTACGGCGTCGAGGGCGAAGGCTGGTTCCTCAGCTTCCATTGCTTCACCAGATACATCAAGGTGGCCTTCTTTCGCGGCATGTCGCTGGATCCGGTGCCGCCGGGCGAATCCAGGAACCAGGACACGCGCTACCTCGACATTCATGAGGACGACGCGTTCGACGAAGCGCAGTTCAGCGCCTGGGTGAAGCAGGCGAGCCTTTTGCCTGGCGAGCGCATGTGAGTGCCCTATCTAGCATTCGAAGGAGAAACGGCATGACGACCACCCAGGACAGCAAATCTCCCTCCGAGCTGATCGACGGCAGGATCAAGGACTTGGGCGACTGGCGCGGCGAGATGCTGGGGCGGCTGCGCACGCTGATCCATCAAGCCGATCCCGACGTGGTCGAGACGTGGAAATGGCGCGGCGTGCCGGTGTGGGAGGATGCCGGCATGATCTGCACCGGCGAGACCTACAAGGCCGTCGTCAAGCTGACCTTCGCCAAAGGTGCCGCGCTGCCCGATCCCGCGCGCCTGTTTAATTCCAGCCTCGAAGGCAACACACGGCGCGCCATCGATTTCCAGAAAGGCGAGGAGGTCGACGAGGAGGCCTTCAAGGCGCTTGTACGCGCGGCGGTGGCTTTGAACAAATCCAAGTCCCGAAAGTAATCGTTCATTGCGCATAGAGGTCACGGTCGGCGCTGCCCCTCACTGTCCTGCCGGACATCTCTCCCCGTAAACGGGGCGAGAGGGCTACCGCGAGGCCGACGCTCTTTCCGCAACGCCGGCGATTGGCGAAATCGGCGAGAACGGCGTCCCTCGCCCCGTTTACGGGGAGATGATGCCGGCAGGCAGGCGAGGGGCAGCGCTGACGGCAGATGATTGCCAACGGCTTCAACACGGCGGCCCGCGGACGCTGCCAGCCTCACCGCAAGACAGCCGCGTTTACGATCTGGGAAGCTTGATGGTGCTAGACATCGCGGGATGATGGCTGGCCAGCCGGGCCGGCCGGTTTGGATTCCCCGCCATGAACAGCAGCCCAATGCGCATGCCGTGGGTGGACACGGCCAAAGGCCTCTCGATCATCCTCGTGGTCATGATGTACTCGGCCTACAACACCGGCGAGTATACGGGCGGCGTCGGCTTTCTCCACTATGTCATCGGCTTCGCGACGCCGTTCCGGATGCCGGAATTCTTCCTGATCTCGGGGCTGTTCCTGTCGCAGGTGATCGACCGGCCGTGGCGGCGCTATATCGACCGGCGCGTCGTCCATTACCTCTATTTCTACGTGCTGTGGGCGATCATCTCGATCGGGCTGAAGATCGGCATCTTCAGCCGGGATCCCGCCGGCATGCTGCACGACCTGGCAATGGCCGTCCTCCAGCCCTATGGCGTCCTGTGGTTCATCTACATGCTGGCGGTGTTCGGTCTTGCCGCGAAACTGCTGCGGCAGCTTGCCGTGCCCGCCTGGATCGTCATCCCGATCGCCGCCGGCCTGCAGATGTGGGCGCCGCATCCCGACAGCTACGCGGTCGAACAATTCGCCGCCTATTTCGTCTTTTTCTACGTTGGCTTCGTCATGGCGCCGCTGGTGTTCCGGCTCGTCGAATGGACGCAAGCCCGCCCGGCGCTGACCGTCTCCGGGCTCTTCCTGTGGGCTGTCGTCAATGGCCTGCTGGTCTATTCGCCGGGTTATGCCATGCAGCCGGTCGGCATGCAGATGGGCCTGGCGGCATGGCCGCCGCTGCATCTCGTCCTGGCCGTCGCCGGTGCCGTGGCGCTTTGCGTGGTTGGCGGTTTCCTGTCGAAATTTCCCGCCATGGAATGGCTGCGCTGGCTGGGCGAACATTCGCTGGTCGTCTATGTCGCCTTCACCATTCCGATGTCACTGTTCCGCGGCGCCGCACTGGCAAGCGGCCTGCTGACCGACACCGGCTTGCTCAGCCTGGCGGTGCTGCTGGTCTCGATCGTCAGCCCCGTCGTGCTTTACTTCATTGTCCAGCGCATCGGCTTCGGCATGTTCCTGTTCGAGCGGCCGGCCTGGGCGCATATTGACGGCAGCGCCGCGAAAACAGCGCCGAAAAAGCCGCTGACCGCCGCCGCCCAGTCGAGCCGGACATAACCGGCCGCCCCACGGCGTTGCCGCCGGTATCAACCATCCCGCAGCCAGACCAGCATCTCGCCCGGCTCGCGGTTGTCCCAGGCGAAATAGGGGACGGCGGTCAGGCGGGTCTCGACCTTGGCCGGCGGCTCGGAGCGATAAAGGCCGTCCTGCCAGCCGTCCCCGGCATCGGCTTGTGCCGTGGCTGAAAGCGTCACCACGCCGCCTAGCAGGTCCGGTTCGTCATGAGCCTCGATGCCGGCCGTGCGCGGCAGGGTCAGGCGATGCAGGCGGCTGTCATTGTCCGATGCCTCGACGCAGTAGATCAGCGGCCCGCGCGACAGCGCGACGCGGCCGGCGTCCTGCCTCACCTCGGGATTGGCATAGAGCCGCTCGATCGGCATTTCGAGATCGAGCCTGACACGGTCGCCCTTCTTCCATTGGCGCCGGATCGCGGCGTAGCCGTCACTGGTCACTTCTGCGAGGTCGATCGCCTCGCCATTGATCTCGAGCTTGGCCTTGGAGCTCCAAGCCGGCACACGCAGGTGCAGCGTGAACTCCACCGACGTTTGCGGCTCAACGGTGATCTCGACGGCACCATCCCAGGGATAGCGGCTCGCCTGCGTCAGCGTGACCGGTGTGTCTGCAATGTCGAAGCGGGCGGTGGAATCGCCATAGAGATGAACTGCCAGCGCGTCGTCCGCCAGGCTGTAGAAATAGCTGCCGATCGAGGCGACCATGCGCCCGATATTTGGCGGGCAGCAAGGGCAGCGGTGCCATTTCCATCTGTTATGCTTGCCCCGGCTTTCCAGCGGGTTCTCGTAGAAGAACAGCGAGCCGTCGAGCGACAGGCCGGAAATGGAGCCATTGTAGAGCGCGCGCTCCATCATGTCGGCGTAGCGGGCGTTCGGCCCCATGCCGAGCATGCGGGTCGCCCAGAACACCAGCCCGACCGACGCACAGGTCTCGGCATAGGCGGTTTCGTTGGGCAGGTCGTAGTCGCTGGTGAAGCCCTCATTGTGCGCCGACGGGCCGAGCCCGCCGGTGATGTAGAGGTTCTTGGTGGTGAGGTCGTCCCACAGCCGGTCGAGCGCCACCCGCAACGTGTCGTCGCCATATTCGGTCGCGATGTCGGCCATCCCTGAATAGAGGTACATGGCCCGCACCGCGTGGCCGACGACCTTGTCCTGCTCGCGCACCGGGATGTGCGACTGGCTGTATTCGTAGGTCTTGAAATGATAGGCCTTAGGGTCGGCGCCACGGGCGCGTGCCTCCTCGTCGAAATAGTGCGGCTGCTGCCCGCGCTGGTCGATGAAGTATTTGGCCAATTCCATGTACTTTTGTTCGCCCGTCACCCGCGCCAGCTTGACCAGCGCCAGCTCGATCTCCTCATGGCCGCAATAGCCCTTCTTCTTGCCGGGCTCGGGCCCGAGCACCGAGGCGATGTGGTCGGCGTAGCGGCACATGATGTCGAGCAGCTTGCGCTTGCCCGTCGCCTGGTAGTAGGCGACCGCGCCCTCGATGAGGTGGCCGGCGCAATAAAGCTCGTGGCAGTCGCGCAGATTGGTCCAGCGCTTGCCCGGCTGGATGCGCTGGTACCAGCTGGAGAGATAGCCGTCCTCCTGCTGCAGCCTGCCATACATGTCGATGACGGCGTCGATCTTCTTCTCCAGTTCGGGATTCTTACGCCGGTAGAGCGAATAGGCCGCGGTCTCGATCGTCTTGCCGAGATCGGAATCCCAGAACATCTGCGTAGTCACCGTCGAGCCGGTGAAGCCGGCGGAGGCCGCCTCGTCGGGCGAGGGCGAGTGGAACGGAATGACGACGCCTGGCGAGGGCTGGTCCGGATCGATCTGCTCCAGCATGCGCGCCGCCACGCAGCGGTCGTAAAGGATGTCGGCGGTGCGCGTGGCAACCGCCTCGGCGCGGTCGCCCCAGAAGCCGCGCACGTCGACCTGCGGCACCGGCAGCGGGCGGAAGGCGAGCTTCGGCTTGCCCGTCTCCTGCGATTTATTTGGGGTGGCGTGGCGGGGGGATGGCGATGCGGTCATGAACTCACTCCATTCGATCTGACGTCTATCTCTTTGTTGGAGCATGATCTTTCCGAAAACCGGTTCCCACTTTTCGGGATCATGCTCTATTTGACGGCCCCGGCCATCAGGCCGCGGATGTAGAAGCGCTGCAAAGCCAGGAACAGGATCAGGCACGGCACCATCATCACGGTGACGCCCGCCTGCACCGCGCCCCAGTCGATGGCGCCGAAGCGGCCGGACTGAAGTGCGGTCATCATCACCGGCAGCGTGAACTTGGACTGGTCGGTCATCAGCACCAGGGCAGCGAGGAATTCGTTCCAGGCGCCGAGGAAGGCAAACAGCGCGATGGTGACGACACCAGGCCAGACCAGCGGCAGCATGACCTTTATGAGCATGGTGGCGTTGCCGGCGCCGTCCATGCGCGCGGCCTCCTCGATCTCGCGCGGCACCGCGTCGAAGGCGTTGCGCATCATGAAGATCGAGAACGGCAGCTGCAGCGTCACATAGACGCCGACCAGGCCGGTCAGCGTGTTGTGCAGGCCAAGCTTGGTCAGCACCAGGAAGATCGGCGTCAGGATCGACTGGAACGGGATCATGATCGTCGACAGGATGAGGACGAAGAACAAGTCCTTGAACGGGAACCGAAACCGCGAAAAACCGTAGCCGGCGAGCACGCTGACGATGACCGACAGCATGACCGTCATCACCGAGACATAGATGCTGTTCTGCGCCGAGGCCCACAGGCCGTCGCCGAAACTGTTCAGCGTTTGATAGTTCTCCAGCGAGAAGCCCGTCGTCGGCCAGGGCGGCAGCGGCGGCAGGCGCGCCTCCTGTGCCGGCTTGAAGGCCGACAGCACCGTCCACACGATCGGCGCCACGAACAGCACCGAGGCGACGATGCCGGTGGAATGCCTGGCCAAGCGCGCGGCAAGCTTGCCTGTGCCCGATATCGCCTGCGTCATCAGTCGAGCCCCTCGGGTTTGCGCAGCAACCAGAGCTGGACGAGGCTGAGCGCCACCAGGATGACCAGCAGCACCATCGAGAGTGCCGCGCCATAGCCGAGCTTGAACGAGACGAAGGACTGGTTGAAGATCCAGTACACCGCCGTCAGCGTCTGGTTGCGCGGGCCGCCGCGCAGGATGATGTAGAACTGGTCGAAGGCAAGGATGGAGCCCGCGACCGACAGGATCAGCGCCAGCGCCAGGGTGCGGCGCATCAGCGGCAAGGTGATCGCCCGGAACCTGGCGAACGGCCCGGCGCCGTCGATGACGGCGGCCTCCTGCAGATCCTGCGGGATCGACTGCAGGCCGGTCATCAGGATGATCATGGTGAAGCCAGCGACCTTCCACACCACCATGGCGATGATCGACCAGAAGGCCGGTTGGAAGGTGGCGAGCAGGTTGAACTTCTTGTCGATCAGGCCGAGATCGTAGGCGGCGGGGCTGAACAGGCCGGAATCGACGTTGAGCAGCCACGACCACAAAAGGCTCGCCGAGGCAAAGCCGACCACCGCCGGCATGAAGAACATGGTGCGGTAGAGGTTGGTGAACGGGCGCGGCCGCTCGATGAAGATCGCCAGCGGAAAGGCGACGGCGAAGATCGCGATGGTGACGATCAGCGTGTAGTAGCCGGTGAATCTCAGCGCGTTCCAGAACCTGGTGTCGCGCAGGATTGCCCAGTAGTTGCCGAGGCCGATGAAGGAGTGCTCGCCCATCAAGGGCCAGTTGTGCAGCGACATCCAGGCCGTCATGCCGAGCGGAATGACGAAGAACAGCATGACCAGCGCCACCGCCGGCGCCACATAGAGCAGGCCAATCCATTGCCGGCGCCCGGCGCCAACGCGTTTGCGGAGGCGGGGTGGGGCGGTGGTTGCGGTGATGGTGGTCATGGCTGTTTCCCTGGCGCTGCGTCCCCTCCTCCTCGAGGGGAGGGTCCGGCCGAAGGCCGGGGGTGGGGTCCTCCGCCAAGCGCGCCGACATCAAGGAACGTCGAGCACTGCCGAGACGACCCCACCCGGACCTGCGGTCCGACCTCCCCTCAAGGGGAGGTGGAGGCGGCGCTACTTCTGCGGCGCCTGGTCGATGATCGACTGCATGGTCTCCTGGGCGTTTGCTATGGCGCCATCGACGTCGTCGCCGAAGAACACCTCGTTGATCATCTGTGTCCACGGGCCGTTGGCGGAGTTGATCAGGTCGTTGAACACCACCGAATACGGCGTCTTGCCCTTGGCCATCGCCTCGGCGGCGATCTGGTAGCGCGGGTCGAGCTCCTTCAGCGCGTCCTTGGCGATGTCGCCGCGCACCGGCAGGCTGCCGTATTTGGCCAGGATCGTCTGGCCTTCGAGCGAATAGGCGAAGTCCAGGAACTCCTTCACCACGGCGAGTTTCTTGGTGCCCTTGGTGACAACGAAATTGTCGCCGCCGGCAAAGGACGACCAGTTGCCATCCTTGCCCGGCAGGAAGGTGACGCCGTAGTCGACATCAGGATATTGCGTGTTGAGCGCGCCGATGGCGAAGGCGCCGGAGGGCGAGATGCCGATATTGCCGGCGGCGAAGGCGGCAAAGAAATTGGCGCCGGTGTCGGTCTGCGCGCCCGCCGGCACCAAATCCTTCTTGACCATCGAGCGGTAGAGATCGATGGCGCCGCGCAATTGCGGGCTGTCCAGCGTCGCCTTGGAGCCGTCCTCCGACAGGATGTCGCCGCCCGAAGCCCAGATCAGCGGCGTGAAGGTGAAGATGTTGCAGCCACCGCAATTGCCGGAGAAGTAGAAGCCCTTGATGTTGCCGCCAAGCGCGTTGACCTTCTCGGCGTCGGCTTCGATCTCGGCCCAGTTGGCCGGGCCTTTTTCAGGGTCGAGGCCTGCCTGCTTGAACAGCTTCTTGTTCCAGATCAGCACCGAGGCGTCGGCCGAGAAGGGCAGGCCGTAAATGCGGTCCTTGTAGGTGCCGGTCTTCACATGCGCGGGCGACAGGCTGGCGAAATAGGGGAGCGACTTCGCCCAGTCGGTGATGTCCTCCAATTGGCCGGCGGCCGCGAAGGAGGGCGTGTAGATCAGGTCGAGCGACAGCGCGTCGGGCGCCGTGCCGCCGGCCGCGGCCGCGCCATATTTCGGGATGATCTCGGCATTGGGGATGATGTCGAGCTTGACCTGGTCCTTGTTCGCCTTGTTGAAGGCGTCGACGATCCTCGGCATGAAGTTCGAGCCGTCGGCGCGTACCCAGATGTTGGCGGTTTCGGCGGCGGCAAATTGCAGGCCGCAACCCAGAACGGCAGCCGTCAACGTCAATTTGGTCAGGGCCAATTTGGTCAGGGCCAATTTGGTCGGGGCCAGTTTGGCAATCAAAGTCCTCATGTTCTCCTCCTCCTCATTTGGCCGCGATGCGCGGCTTGCCGCCGATCGCGGCGCTTCGTTTCTCAGCCGTCTTTTCAGCCGTCGGGCAGGCGGCCGCAGGACTGCCGCACCACCAGCCGGCACGGCAGTTTTCTGATGCCCGGCGCGGCGGGCTTGCCGCCGACCAGGGAAAGCAGGGTCAGCCCGGCCTCGCGGCCGAGCGCTGTCAGGTTCATGTCGACCGAGGTCAGCGGCGGGCGGGTCGCCTCGGCCACGATCTCCCAATTGTCGAAGCCGATGACGCCGACATCGCCGGGAACGCTCAAGCCACGCTCGCGCAGGGCATCGATGACGCCGCGCGCGATCTGGTCGTTGCCGCAGAAGACGGCGTCCGGCTTTTCTCCCCCGCCATCGAAAAGGATCGTCACCGCCTCATGCCCCCAGGCTTCCGACCAGGCGCCGAGCAGGGGCTCGATGAGGGGTAGGCCGTTCTCGATCAGCGCGGCGCGATAGGCCTGCGCCCGTTCATGCACCACGGCAAAGCTGGCCGGGCCACTGACATGGGCGATGCGCTTGCGGCCGAGCCGGCAGAAATGGTCGACGGCCAGCCGCGCCCCGCCCGCATCGTCGGAAACGAAGGCGACGGCGTCGGGATCGGGCTGGGTGAAGGCGTAGATCACCGGGATGCGCAAATTGGCGAGATCGATCGGCAGATGGCGGTCGATGCGCTTGCCGGTGGCGATGATGCCGTCGACGCGCTTGTCGAGCATGGCCTCGACATGGAGCTGGCCGAGACGGGGATCCTCCTCGACATTGCACAGGAATACCGAGACGCCGGCATCGACCAGCGCATCCGAAATGCCCGACATCAGCGGCAGCGAGAAACGGCCATAGGTGTCGTTGGTGAGCAGGCCGACAGTAAAGGAGCGGCGCCTCAGCAGGCTCTGCGCCAGGCTGTTGGGCCGGAAGCCCAGGTTGCGCGCCGTCTCGCGAATGCGCTCGCGAGTCTCGGCGGTCATGCGCCCCTGATCGTTGAGCGCCTTGGATGCAGTGGCAACGCTGACGCCGGCCTGCGCGGCCACGTCGCGCAAGGTGACGGGTTTGGGAAAGACCGGAACTGGCTGGTCGTCCGATGCCATCGCGGCAGAAATCCTTGGTTGGAAAAAGGTTTTCCCTTACCGGCCCGAATAAAGCCCGGCTAACGGCCGAACGCCATCGGGACTGTCTGGAAAAACCTTTTCTCAACTTGAAGGCTAGGCCAGATTGGGGGACCGATCAAGAGGAAAATGGCCAGATCAGGGTTCCTCGGTACCATCCGCTATTTCGCGCGCGGCCGCGACGTTTCGCATCTTCGAGGCCGAAAGGCAGGTGAAAGGGAACGCGCCGCGGTGTGGAGCTGGACGCTCTTGCCCTTGGTCGGCAGGACCATTGCATGGCTGGGACGTCAGACGTGGCTTGAGCCGCCGCATTCCTCGACTTGGTGCAAGCCCAGCGGGAGACTGCTCACGTCCTTGGAGTGACTCTATGCCTTCTTGGCCACACGCTTCTTTTTCGGCGCCGGGTTCAGCGCTTCCGCCACGCGATCGGCTTCTTCCTTGGCCAGGCGCAATTCCCTCAGCCTTGCCGTCTTGATCTCCCTGGCCCTCGCCTCGGACATGTATTCGGCGGTTGCCTTGTTGCGCTCCGCGGTTTTCTTCTGCTTGTCGACAAAGCGGGCTTCAGCTTTTTGCATGATCGTCTGATTGCCGTCGGCCATTGAAGAAATCTCCTTCGCGCGTGAAATCGTGAAAATGAACTTCTCGATAAATAGGCGCCCGGAAGGAAAAATTCAATCTTTCGAATAATTTGGCCTCCTTGTCGGCGTCAGGAGACCGCGCTTCGAAATAATACTTTTGAAATTTTTCTCCCGCCGGAATCAAATCTTGCGCCGGGAATGGAGATAGCGCCAAGGCGCCAACGGACAGAATTTCGAACGGAAAACCGTTTCGCATTTTCCTGGAATTGCCTAGGATGGTCAGGTGGTCGTTTGGTGCAGGGTTTGCGGAAACGGAACCGCGATTCCCGGTTTGGAGACAAGTCATGTTCGCGGCCCAGGCCATCGATATCTCAGACAAGGCCGCGTTCTACCGCGACCTCGCCAAGCAATTGAAGGCGCTGCTCGAGGGCGAGCACGATTCGATCGCCAACGCCGCCAATACCGCGGCGCTGATCTTCCAGATGGTGCCCGACCTCAATTGGGCCGGCTTCTATTTCCTGGCATCGGACGAGGAGTTGGTGCTGGGGCCCTTCCAGGGCAAGCCGGCCTGCGTGCGCATCGCCGTCGGCCAGGGCGTATGCGGAACGGCGGTCGAGCTCGGCACCTCGATGCTGATCAAGGACGTGCATGATTTCCCCGGCCATATCGCCTGCGACGCCGCCTCGCGCTCCGAGCTGGTCGTGCTGCTCGAGGACGAGGAGGGCGTTTTCGGCGTGCTCGATCTCGACAGCCCGCTGCCCGGCCGCTTCGACAGTGCCGACCAGGCCGGCATCGAGGCGCTGGCGGCGATCTATGTCGCGGCGAGTTCGTTCCAGGACTGAACTTCCGGCAGCGTAATCAGGGCGCTGCCTTCAGCGCGCGCCTGAAGGCCGTGGTCGCCATGTCGATCAGTTGCGCGTGGATTTGCGCGCGTGACCGGCCCGCGCCGTCGTCGCATACGGGGTCGCCGATCTCTTGGGATATGATGAGCGCCGGCGCGCCGGGCTTGCACTCGCCGAACATGCTGTAGTGGCTGGCATCTCCGATCGTCGCGTAGCTGGAATTGGGGATCGCCTTGGCGATGCCCGAGGCATCGGCGGTCGCGGGGATCTTTCCCGGCTGGCCAAGATTGACGATGTCGATCGGGATTTTGATGCCGGAAATGCTCCCGGCGTCAAAGACATCCGATGGCGCGGGGTCGACCGCCATGACGAAGCGGACGCGCCGGTCGCTGTTGTCGCGGCCGGCGAGCCGCATATCCATGGTGTGGAGGTCGACGCCGCTTTGCCTCACCCAGCCGCAAAGCGAGGCGTTGAGCAAGTCGGTGTCGCAATAGGCCGCCAGCAGCTTCGGGTCGACGCGTGCGCCGGCAATGGCGAGCGCCGTGCCGCCGCCCATGGACAGGCCAAGGGCGCCCACTTTGCCTTGCTCGATGTGGTCCCGGAAGGAGGCCTCGTTTTCCATCGCGTCCAGGGTTGCCGTGAGATCGGTGGGGCGCAACCACAGTTTCATCGTCTCGGCGGCGGACCTGTTTTTTCCGCCATTTCCCGGATGGGTGGGCCCGGCGACGATGAAGCCTTGTCTGGCCAAGGGCGCCGCGATCCAGCTCAGGGCTTGCGGGGTGCCGGCCAGGCCGGCGCCATGCGAGAGCAGGATGAGCGGGAATTTGCCGGGAGATACCGGCGCATCGCGCTCGGCGGACGTTCCGGTGAAGAGCTGGCTATCGCCGAGCATGACAGCCACGCCGCCCGGTTCTGCCGGGTACCAGACGGTGACGTCGAGATCGCTGCCGCGCTCCAGCGATCGGGCCGCAACATGGCGAACACCGACTGCATCGACGGCATTGGCCTGATGTTGCAGCGCCAGCGTGGAAACGATGATGGCGCAAAGCATGGTTCGAAATCTCATTGAAGTCTCCGTTTTCCGACAGCGTGCCATCGCCGGAACCCCCGAAGTCTCCGGGCAGCAGCTTTGGTCGCAGTCTCGATGACGCGGTATCGCCGGGTCCGGGGGCGCCCGCGACCTCGATCGCGATCGAGGACGTCCACAATCGCGATCTGGTACGGTCGCCGCGGAGCGGCGTGCTCAGCTGCTCAGGGGGCTCGCAAGGGACGGCGCCCGCGCGTTCTTCTCGCGCCAGGCGAGCGGGGTCGTGCCAGTCACGCGGCGGAACTCGCGGTTGAAGTTCGATTTGGTCTGGAAGCCGGCGGCGAACATGATCTCGGTGACGGACTGGCCGGTTTCGCCGAGCAGCCGGCAGGCCTCGGCGATGCGGTGTTCGTTGACATATTGCGAGACGTTCCTGGTCGTCGCGCGATTGATGGCCGCCGAGATCTGCCGCGCCGGAATTCCGGCCCGCCGGGCAAGCCGGTTAAGGTTGAGGTTGGCGTCGCGATAGAGCTTCTTCTCCTGCATCAGCTCGTTCACCCTGGCGATCGTGTCGGCGTCTTCGCCGTCATCGGGCGGCGATAATTGGTCTATCGGATCGGCGAGGGTGCCGGGAACATGGCTTTGGCTGGCCGCCGCCGCCGCCACGCCGACAATGACGAGGATGAAAAGATTGGCGATGCCGATGATCGTCGCGGCACGGTCGCCATGGCCGGATGCCAGCTCGAAGGATACCAGCATGTCGACCAGGGCCGACAGGCACAGTGCCAATGCCGCCGCGATGATGGCCCTGTAGGCAGGCACCGCGCCGTCGAAAGGCGCCAGCCGAAGCCCATCCGCGCCGGACCGCAACAGCCAGAGGATGGCCGCGGCGTAGATGAAGTCGATTGCGACGAGCGCCATGTCGACCGCGTCGCGCCGCACTATGACCAGCAGCATGACGATTGCCGCCGGCGCCGCGTGGAGCATCAGCAAGGCCGGCCACCGGCGGTGGCTGGTGCGGACCAGCCTGGAGACACCAGCATAGAGCAGCGAGGGCATGATGGCGGCGGAGACGGGAGCGATGTAGCCGACCTCGCGGATGCCATAACCCCAGCGCAGGCCGGTTAAAATAGATTGCAGCGCGGCAAGCAGGATCAGGCCAAGAAGCGGCAGGTTGGGCGCCGCCTCATCCTCGCGCCTGGCGACGACCCAGAGCAGGATGAACAGCAACAGCGCGACGACGAAGGGCAGGGGAACGAATGGCATGGGTCGGGGGCTCTGTGCTGACAGACGGACCCTAGCCGAAGTGGTCTCGATTCCCAATTAGAGCCGTTCGGAAAACCGGTCCGCACTTTTTCTGGAATTGCTCCAGCGACAGAGCCGAGCCCATCTCAGACGAATTTCACCAGCATCAAGCTGAAGCCGCCGATGAACAGGAAGGCGCAGAAGGCGAGCGCCAGCGGGCGCAGGCCGCGCGAGCGCAGTTGCGAAATGTCCGCCTGCAGGCCCATGGCGGCCAGCCCCATGGTGAGCATGATGGTGGTGGCCAGCACTACCGCCTGCTTCACTTCGGCTGGTATCGTAACCAGGCTGTTCAATGCCACGACGGCGACAAAGGCGGCGACGAACCACGGCATGGGCGGGCGTGCAGCCGACTGGTCGTCACTTTTGCGGCGCGCCATCAGGCCGAGCGCGATGACCATCGGCGCAAGCATGGCGACGCGGGTCAGCTTGGCGACGGTGGCGATCTCGCCGGATTGGGTGCCGTTCTGGAAACCGGCGCCGATGACTTGCGCCACCTCATGGATGGAGGCGCCGGCCCACAGTCCGAAGGCGTGCTGGTCGAGGCCGAGCAGCGGCGCCAGCAGCGGGAAGCCGAGCATGGCGATGGTGCCGAACAAGGTGATCGAGGCGACGGCATAGGTGACGTCCTCGTCGCGCGCATCGGTGACGATGTTGGTGGCGACGATCGCCGAGGCACCGCAGATTGAGGTGCCGGCGGCGATCAACTGGGTGAGCTTGGCGTCGACGCCGATCAGCCGGCCGAGCGTGATGGTGAAGACGAAGGTGGCGCCAAGGGTCAGCGCGACGACACCGACGCCGCCGGTGCCGATCGAGACGACCTGGCCAAGCGTCAGCTGGAAGCCGAGCAGCACGATGGCGAAGCGCAGCAGGCGCTTTTGCGAAAAGCCTATGCCGGCCTTGGCGTGCGCCGGTGTGCCGAGCACGTTGGAATAGATCATGCCGGCGACGACGGCCAGGATCATCGGGCTGAACAGGGCGAAACCGGAGACATTGCGGGCCGAGAAGGCGACGGCCGTGATCATCGCCACCAGCACGATGCCGGGAAGGATGCCGTTCGCCAGGGAATCGAGGCGCTTGCGACCTTGGGCCAGATCGGCGGAAATCAGGCCTTTCGGAATACCGTTCGCGATGCGAGTCAGGGACGACAATACAATTCTCCGTGCGAGTACGCCGGAGAAATGTCATTCCAACACTCATCTTTCCAACGAATTATTTTCGTTAGAATGATCGATTTTTACGAACGGTCTTAGCCCCTCGAAAGCTGAGGGGCCGGCCTACAGCTGCGCTTCGATCGCCGCCTTGTCGATCACCGACCAGACGTGCCTGATCCTGCCGTCGAGAAACTCGTAGAAGACGTTCTCGCTGAAGGACACTTTCCTGCCGTTGACCGGCAGGCCAAGAAAAGTTTCCTTCGGCGTGCAGTTGAATTGAAGGCGGCTCGCTATGAAAGGCGTATCGGCGATCAGCAGCTGGATGTCGAAATAGAGATCTGGAATTTCGCGAAAATCCCGCTCCAGCATGTCGCGGTAACCCGACAGGCCGACCCGGTCGCCATTGTAGTGCACCTCCTGGTGTACGAAGCGGTCTAGGCTCCGCCAGTCCTGGGCGTTGAGGCAGGCGATGTAACCACGATAGCTATTGGCAAGATCTTCATCGGTCATAGCATGCTCCGGTGCTTTGCCAACCGCATGTCTTCCACGACTGTTCCGGACGGCGAGAAATGCTTGTTCGGGGAAGACATAGAGCGGCGATACCGGAATGCGAGTGCGGCATCAGGGAAGGACTTCGAATTCCGGTCCACCGATCACCTCGTCGATCGCCTGTGGGTCGACGTGCTCGCTGTCGACCGAGGCTTCGAGCTGCGACAAGGGGGCTTCAAGGGTCCAGGTAACGCCGTGGCTGTCATATTCGAGAACGCCGGTGCCACTCACAGCTGCTGGAGCGACGCGCTGGAGCACGACGGTGCCGAAACCGCCATGGCCGATGTTCTGCACCTGAGGACCATCGCGCTCTTTCCAGATCAGCTGGAACCGTTTCAGGTCGCCTGCCTGGCTCACCTTCCATTGCACCGATATCGTTCCCTCGGCGGCCGAAAGCACGCCATATTTGGCGGAATTGGTCGCCAGTTCATGAAAGGCGATGCCGAGATACTGGACGGCATTGGGGTTCAGCGTCAGGGAAGGGCCAGCCATGGAAATCCGTTCCTCGTTGCCGAACGGTTTGGCTTGTGCCAGGAGCAGCTCGAAAATCGTCGCGCCTCGCCAGTCGCCGGATACCAGCAGGTCGTGCGAGAGCGACAGCGCCATGATGCGCTCGCGCACCTGGCGTTCGAACTCCGCCGGTGTCGAGGACCTCTTGCTGGTCTCGCGGATCATAGAGATGATGACGGAATACTGGTTCTTGACCCGATGGTTGACCTCGCGCATCAGCATGCGGATGCGATATTCGCTCTCCTTGGCTATCGAGATGTCGCGGGCGATCTTGGAGGCGCCGATGATCCGGCCGACGGCATTGCGTACGGGCGAGATCGTCAGGGATACGGGCACTAGGCTGCCGTCCTTGCGGCGGCGGATGGTCTCGTAGGTCTCGACCCGCTCGCCTTTGCGGATGCGCTCCAATATGCGCGGCTCCTCGTCCAGGTGGTCATCGGGTATCAGCATCGTCACGGACCTGCCGACCGCTTCGTCGGCGGTGTAGCCGAACAGGCGCTGGGCGCCTGAGTTCCAGCTCTTGATGACGCCGTTCAAATCCTTGCTGACGATTGCATCGAAGGAGGATTCCACGATGGCCGACAGATGATGCCTGGCCTCGTCGGCAAGATGCCGGTCGGTGAGGTCGAACAGCATGTTGACGGCCCCGACCAGCCTGCCTTGGTCGTCATGGAGCGGCGTGGGATAGGGAAGGAAGGGCACGCGCGTGCCGTCGGGACGCTGCGAGATGGCCGACTGGTTTCTGACCGGCCGGTTCTCCCGCAACGCAATGGCCATCGGGCATTGGTCGTGCGGCAAGACCTGCCCGTCGGTCGTGAACAGCTTGTGCGTTACGCACCACTGGTCTTTTCCGAGCTCGGGCTCGCGCCCGGCAAAATCGGCCGCGGCCCGGTTGAAATAGGTGATCCTGCCTTCGCTATCGGTCGTGTAGATGGCGACAGGAAGATTATCGAGGATTTGATGGGATAGATCGAGTGTCGAACTGTTCGACAGGTCCGTCATGCGCAAGGTTCCATTTAACCACCGTGAACGCTGTCCGGCTGAATTGGTTCCTGGACCCGTAGGCTAGCCGCGATAACGCAGCGCATCGACCAGCAGCGTAAAGGCGGGCGTCGCCTGGCGGCGGCTGGGATAGTAGAGGTGGTAGCCGGGAAACGGCGGGCACCAGTCGGCCATGAGCCGCAACAACCGGCCATCGGCGAGATGCGCCGTCACTTGATCCTCCGGGAGATAGGCGAGGCCGACGCCGGCCAACACGGCATTCATGCGCAGCCCCGCCGTGTTGAAGACCAACTGGCCGTCGACGCGCACCTTCAGCTCGCGTCCGGCCTTCTCGAATTCCCAGGCATAGAGCCCGCCATGGGTCGGCAGGCGCAGGTTGATGCAATTGTGATCGGTCAGGTCCTGCGGCGTGCGCGGCTTCGGCCGGCTTGCGAAATAGGCCGGCGAGCCGACCACCGCCATGCGCATGTCCGGCCCGATGCGCACCGCGATCATGTCGCGCGCCACCTGTTCGCCCAGCCGTACGCCGGCGTCGTAACGCCCGGCGACGATGTCGGTCAGGCCGTAGTCGACGACGATCTCGACCCGGATGTCGGGATATTGCGGCAACAGCCGGGCGATGGCTGGCCACAGGACCGTGTCGGCCGAATGTTCGCCGGCGGTGATGCGGATGGTCCCGGCGGGCTTTTCTCGCAATGCGCTCAAGGCGGCGAGCTCACTTTCGATCTCGTCGAGCCTCGGTCCGACGGTGCGGGCCAGGCGTTCGCCGGCTTCGGTCGGCGAGACACTGCGCGTGGTGCGGGTCAAAAGCCGCACGCCCAGCCGCTCTTCCAACGTGCGCAAGGCATGGCTGAGCGCCGATTGGGATACGCCAAGCTTGGCCGCCGCCCTGGTGAAGCTCTTCTCGCGCGCGACGGCGAGGAAGGCGGTCAACTCATTCAGATTGTCGCGTGGCATTGATGAATTTCTCTCATAAGTACATGCCGGATATAGCAGCTACTCATGACCATCGCAGCCCCTAAATAGAACGCAATCGGCCGAACAAGCCGGCGCTCCTGGCCTGGCGGCAATGTCCTCCCGGCATCACGAAAGGACGGAAAACGTGGAGATCACACGAAGCGGCTCGCAGCCCTCGGCGAAGGGGCCCGCCGAATATTTCACCGGGGCGGTGCGCATCGATGCATCCTTCAAGGGCAGCGACCTCGCGCGCGTCGGCGGGGCCACCGTGACCTTCGAGCCCGGCGCGCGCACGGCCTGGCACACGCACCCGCTCGGCCAGACGCTTATCGTTCTGTCGGGCGCCGGTCTGGTGCAATGCGAAGGTGGGCCGATCCAACAGATCCGTCCCGGCGACATCATCTGGTTCGCGCCGGGCGAAAAGCATTGGCATGGGGCGTCGCCGACAACGGCGATGAGCCATATCGCCATTGCCGAAGCGCTCGACGGCAAGGTCGTCGACTGGATGGAGCATGTCACCGACGAACAATACGGGATTTGACCACCAGGCCTCGCCCACCGACGACACAAGAAGGAGATCCTCATGACCCATGCCCCAGCGCCTCCCAAAAGCCCGTTTTCCGACATCGCTCCAGCACTCGGCACCTATACCGACGAGGTGCTTTTCGGCGACGTCTGGAAACGCCCCGGCCTCTCGCCGCGCGACCGCAGCCTCGTCACCGTCGCCAGCCTGGTCTCGGGCTACCGGATCAACGAGATGCCGTTCCACATGAAGCGGGCGCTCGAGAATGGCGTGACCCATGACGAGCTCATCGAGGCCATCACGCATCTTGCCTTCTATGCTGGATGGCCGCCGGCAAGCACCGCGATCGGCATCGCCCGCAAGGTCTTCGAACAGGCCGACGCCGAGAAGAAGGGACACTGACGATGCAAAAGCGCACACTTGGAAACAGCGGCCTCGAAGTCTCGGCCATCGGCCTTGGCTGCATGGGCATGAGCCAGTCATATGGGCAGCCGATGAAGACGCCGGATGCGGTCCGTCTGATCCGGGCGGCATTCGAGCGCGGTGTCACCTTCTTCGACACGGCGGAGGTCTACGGACCGTTCAGGAACGAAGAGGTCGTCGGCGAGGCGTTGCAGCCAATCCGCGACCAGGTGGTGATCGCCACCAAATTCGGCATCGACATCGCCGGTGCGGCCGGACACCAGGGCATGGACAGCCGGCCGCAGCATATTCGCGACGTCGTCGAGGCCTCTCTCAAGCGGCTGAGGACGGACTACATCGATCTTCTCTACCAGCATCGGGTCGATCCGGTCGTGCCGATCGAAGAGGTGGCTGGCGTGGTGAAGGACTTGATCAGCCAAGGCAAGGTGAAGCATTTCGGCCTCTCGGAAGCGGGCGTGCGCACCATCCGCCGCGCTCACGCGGTGCAGCCGGTCGCCGCGCTTCAGAGCGAATATTCACTCTGGTGGCGTGAACCCGAGGAGGCGATCCTGCCGGTCCTCGAGGAACTGGGAATCGGCTTTGTGCCTTTCAGTCCGCTGGGCAAGGGTTTCCTCACCGGCGCCATCAACGCCGGGACGACGTTCGATGCCAACGATTTCCGCAACAGCGTTCCGCGGTTCACGGAGGAAGCCCGCCAGGCAAACCAGGCACTGGTCGACGCCATCGTCGCGATCGCGGCTGACAAGAACGCGACATCGGCACAGGTCGCGCTTGCCTGGCTGCTGGCGCGCAAGCCCTGGATCGTTCCCATCCCAGGCACGACCAAGCTAAACCGCCTTGAGGAAAACATCGGATCTCTCGCCGTTGCCCTGACCGCGGACGATCTTCGCGATATCGAGAACGCGGTCTCGGCGATTGCCGTCCAGGGAGAACGATACTCCCCGCAACAGGCGGCGAGGATCGATCGCTGAGGGTCCCAGCCGTATCAGGCCAAGGCGTTGCCGACGGTTTGGCCCAATGACAGGCCGAGGCGGTGTCTTGACGCGGGACCGTTGCTGCTCCAGCTTGCCGCGATGTTCGTTCCCGCGCCCGTCATCGCCAAGCGACGCCGCTTCCGCCCAGCGTGGAGCGGCACGCTGATTGCGCGACGACAAAGGCCGGCAGGATAAATCCGCTTCGCTCGTTTCCAGCCCCGCCCGCGACAACAGCCGGCGGGGTTTTTCATGCCTGGAGCACTGTCATGATCATCGAGTCTGCCATCCGGTTTCGGCCGGCCGAACCCGCCGATGCCGCCGCCATCCGCGACATTGTGCGTGCCGCCTATGCCAAATGGGTGCCGGTGATCGGCCGCGAGCCGCTGCCGATGCGCGCCGACTACGAAAAGGCCGTCGCCGAGCATCCGTTCGACCTCGCCGTCGAGGACGGCCGCATCGTCGGCATGATCGAGACCACGCTGGCCGACGATCACCTGTGGATCGAGAACGTCTGCGTCGCGCCGGAAGCGCAGGGCAGGGGTATCGGCCGCCTCCTGCTGGAGCGTGCGGAAATCAAGGCGCGCGAGGCGGGCCGCAACGAGCTTCGCCTGTTGACCAACGGCGCCTTCGAAGCCAACGTGTCGCTCTACAAGCGGCACGGCTATACGGTCGACCGGGAAGAGCCGTTCATGAATGGGGTGACGGTCTATATGAGCAAGAGGTTGACATGACGATCGGAGCGCGACGATGGCTGCGAGGATAACGCTGAAGCAACTGTCCGGGCTCTACGCGATTTCGCGGCTTCAAGCCGCTGACGGTATTCCTGGCTGGGCGGACGGACCAGGTTTCGTCAGCATCACCAGGACCGACGACGAGCTCTCGATCACCTGCCTTCAGGATCGCGTGCCCGATGCCGTCAAGCATGACCGCGACTGGGTCGCCTTCAAATTGCAGGGGCCGTTCGCGTTCGACGAAACCGGCATCGTGCTGTCCGTCATCAGGCCGCTGTCGGAAAACGGGCTGGGCATCTTCCTGGTATCGACCTTCGATGGCGACCACCTGCTGGTGAAGGACAAGGACCGGCCGGCGGCAACACGGCTGCTGGGCGAAGCCGGGCATACGCTGCTATAGTCCGCTCATCGCTGGTCTGGCCGTCTGGCTCAACCACTGCCGCGCTGGCTCAACCGGTTCGGGGATTGCGTTTGACAGCGCCGTTCGCGCATCGTTATTTCTAGCCAGATATCACGGCCTGACCGGCCATGCGGCACCCCAAGGAGAGACCATGTCACACGATCTGCAGTTCTACATCGATGGCGCGTGGGTCGATCCTGTCGTGCCCGACACGCTCGACGTAATCGATCCATCGAACGAGGACGCTTTCGCGCGGATTTCGCTCGGCTCCAGGGCCGATGTCGATAAGGCGGTGGCCGCCGCCAAGCGCGCCTTCAACACATATGGCTTCACCTCGGTCGAGGAGCGCCTCGACATCCTCAACCGCGTCATCGAGGTCTACAAGAAGCGCAGCAAGGACCTGGCGGTCGCCGTGTCGCGCGAGATGGGCGCGCCGCGCCAGATGGCGCTCGACAGCCAGGTCGGCATCGGCCTGGCGCATCTGGCCAAAATGGCCGAGACGCTGAAGAATTTCCAGTTCCGCCACGTCAAGGGCAACCATCTCGTGGTCAAGGAGCCGATCGGCGTCGTCGGCCTGATCACGCCCTGGAACTGGCCGCTGAACCAGATCACCTGCAAGGTCGGTCCGGCACTCGCCGCCGGCTGCACCATGGTGCTGAAGCCGTCGGAAATCGCGCCGCTCGATGCCATCATCTTCGCCGAGATCATCGACGAGGCCGGCGTGCCGAAGGGCGTGTTCAACCTCGTCAATGGCGACGGCCCTGGCGTCGGCCAGGCGCTGTCCAGCCATCCCGACATCGACATGATGTCGTTCACCGGTTCGACGCGAGCCGGCATATTGGTGGCCAAGGCCGCCGCTGACACCGTCAAGCGCGTGCATCAGGAGCTTGGCGGCAAGTCGGCCAACATCCTGTTCCCGGATGTCGACCTCGCCACCGCCGTCAGCAAGGGCGTCGCCGGCTGCTTCAGCAACAGCGGCCAGTCCTGCAACGCGCCGACGCGCATGTTCGTGCCGCGCGACCGCCACGACGAGGCCGCGGGATATGCCAGGACGGCGGCGGAAAAGTTCACGGTCGGTCCAGCCGACGGCGCCAACACCAAGCTCGGCCCCGTCGTCAGCCAGGTCCAGTTCGATAAGATCCAGGACCTGATCCAGAGCGGCATGGACGAGGGTGCCACGCTGGTCGCCGGCGGCCCCGGCCGCCCTGCCGAACTCAATCGCGGCTACTATGTCAGGCCGACCGTGTTCGCCGACGTCACCCACGACATGCGCATCGCGCGCGAGGAGGTTTTCGGGCCGGTGTTGGCGATCCTGCCCTACGACACGGTCGAGCAGGCTGTCGAGCAGGCCAACGACACCGTCTATGGCCTTGCCTCCTACATCCAGGCCAAGGACCTACAGAAGGCGCGCGAGGTCGCGGCCCGCATGCGCTCGGGCAATGTCTACATCAACTATCCCCAATGGGACGCCGGCCTGCCCTTCGGCGGCTACAAGCAGTCGGGCAACGGCCGCGAATACGCCGAATACGGGCTCGAGGATTTCCTCGAGATCAAGGGCATCGCGGGGTACGAGGCGGCGGAGTAGTGCAGGACTTTCGGGCCGGCGCAACGCCGGCCCGGTCAGAAGGGACAGGTCCCGTCAGAAGGCTCTATTTCAGCGGCAGAAACAATTCGCAGACCACATCAGGCACCGGCACATTCGGGAACATCGAAAAGTGCCGTTGGCAATAGATCGGGAAGTCACGCGCTTCCTCGCCGCTGGCAGGAAGCCAGTCGCGATAAAGGTAGAGCGCGGCTGACTCCAGGTTATTGGTATTGTGGACGACGCGCAACACGGCGCAGCGTCCGCCGGGGATCACGCCAGCCATCATTTGCCCGTCATCAGCGTCGATCGGCAGGTCAGTCCCGACACACAGGTCCATGCTGTAATCGGCTGGGTTGGCGGGCATCCTCTCGGAACGGAAGACGTTGAAAGTCGGGCTCGTCTCCGGCGACAGGCCGGCGGCCTTGCGCCAGGCGATGAACCGCTGGATGGTGTCGCCGAGTGTCGCCCGGTCGCCTCGATGTTCCATGATCGCCACCGGCGTCGGGGGCACATCGCGGATCGTCACGTCGTCGTGGTCATAGGTAATGTGCATGAGCTTGCTCCTTGCATTGTCCATAGGCCCGAAGGCCGCAAGCCACGGTGCCCAGTCGGGCGACTTCCGGAACGATGAAGGAGACTGCCCGAACCGTTGCCGAAAGGCGCGGGCGAAGGCGTCCGGTGCATCGTAACCGGCATCCATCGCTATGTCAGTGACGCTTTCGGCATCCCTGAAGGCCAGCCGGTATGAAGCGCGCTTCATGCGGGCAAGCTGGACATAGCGATGAACGGACAGCCCGAAGGTCGCCGTGAACTGCCGGTGGAAATGGTATTTGGAAAATGCCGCGATGCCGCTCAAAGCATCCAGGTCCAGATTGCCGTTCAAATGCTGGTCGATATGATCCAACACTCTCTGCATCCGGGCATGGTAGTTTTGAAGCGCCGCCTTCATCATTCCGTTCTCCGTGGCAGCACCAGCTAAAGCGTATGCGGACATGACGCGCTCGACCGATCTTGCGGTTTGTCACGGGTCGCGGAACCGGGCGCCAAGGACCGTTTAGGGGCACGCGCGACCTTAGTTGGAAATCCAACTACCGGGAAATTCGACCGTAATTGTTGATGCAACATTGTTCGGACCATCTAATCGCCATCAGTGCGGTCTTCACTGGCAATGGCTCCCCGCCTTGCCAATTGGCATATACATGCTATATATCTGCCAATTAGCGAGGTCTAAACATGCAGCTTCAAGCCATCACCGCCACACCGGCCACGGTCGGCTCAGCCATTTCGGATGAAGAGGCAGGCGCTTTGGCGCGCACCACGGTCAACCTGTTCAAGGCCTGGAACCTCACCGACTTCGAGGCCTGCGTCCTGCTTGGCGGCATTTCGGCGCGCACCTGGGCGCGGTGGAAGGAGGGCGGCATCGGCCGGATCGACCGCGACCTGCGCACCCGCATGGCGCATCTGATGGGCATCCACAAGGGGCTGCGTTACCTCTTCACCGAGCCGGCGCGCGGCTATGCCTGGATACGCAAGCCCAATGCCACCTTCGGCGGGCAGTCGGCGCTCGACGTGATGCTGCGCGGCGACATTTCCGATCTCGCGGCGATGCGTGAATGGCTCGACGCGGAGCGTGGTGCATGGTGAGTGGGCTCGCGGTCCGGCGCCGCGTCCACTGGCCCCAGACCTATCGCATCATCCGCTCCATCCATCCGCCGATCGATCTGTTCGAGGACATCGCCGATCCGCGCGACTGGGAGGCGCTCGCCGCCGTCGAGGAGAAGACCAACCCGCGCATCCGGCTGGAGCTTGGCGATCTCGGCAAGGTGCCGGCCGCAAGGCGGGTTTCCGGCCCTGGCGCCAGCTTCGTCATGGCGCCTTTCGTGCATTGTTCCGTCCTTCGGCCCGGCCGTTTTTCGGACGGCAGCTACGGCATCTACTATGCCGGCGACAGCGAGGACGTGGCGCTGGCCGAAACCATCCACCATCACCAGAAATTCATGCGCGCCACCAACGAGGCGCCCGGCTGGACGGCCGATTTCCGCGTGCTGATCGGCAGCGTCGATCGCGACCTCGACGACGTCAACGCCGTGCCCGGCGTGCTCGATCCCGACGACTACACGGCGTCGCAGGCGGAAGGGCGGGCGCTGCGGGCCGCCGGCAGCGACGGGCTGGTGTGGAACAGCGTGCGCATGCCCGATGGGGAGTGCATCGGCATCTTCTGGCCAAACGTCATCGGTGTCCCTGTGCAGGGCCGCCACTACAGTTACCACTGGGACGGCGGCCGCGTCGATTTCGTGCGCCAGCACGACACGGGCAAGGTGCTGGAAGTGGTGTGAGCGAAGGCGGCCGCGGCGACCAGTCCCAGCCTTTACGTAGCCTTGCGTGCCTGCGTGACGGCCAGCCATACGGCCGAGACGAGAAAATAGAAGGCACCGAACGCGGCATAGGGCGCGATGTCGGTGATGCCAGGCGTCGCGGTGCCGATTGCCTGTTTGATGAAGAAGCCACCGGCCAGCGCCGACTGCGCACCGCTCAGCACCATCGCCCATTGCGCGCCTGCCCGCCAACGGCGCACGCCGGTCGCAAGCTGGAACAGGCCGGCGAGAACCGCCCACGCACCGAACACCGCCAGAACCGCGTGCGGGCCCTGTCCGAGTGCGATGACGACGGCAATGGCCGTGATCGTGCTGACCACCGCGTTGAGCGCCTGGCTGGGATTGGCTTTCAGGCCGCCGCTGCGCTGCGCGTCCAGAATATTGGCGACAGCGTCCCACAAGGGGTAGGCGACCAGGAGTAGCGCGGAGACCGGCGGCGCGCTTTTGCCAAGGGTGAAGGCGGCCGCCACCCAGGCGACCGAAAAGCCGGCCCGGAGGAAATAATAGGACTTCAGCCACTGCGATGGGGCGCCGGGCGCCTGAATGGTTTGAGTGCTCATTGGAATTTCCTGTCTCGTTGGTTGGACGGCGATTGACCCGTTTGATCGATTTGGAACCACGTTCGCCGAGTTGGATGATTGGAACAGCCCGTTCTCGCAGCCTTGGCTGCGGGATTGGTTTTGATCCAAGAAAAAAACGGCGCATAATCAGCACGAAAATGCGCTATCGTCGTAAGGAATGTAGGGGAGCCGGCCGGCCGCATCCATGATGGAATCGCCTGAAAATTTGACCATTCTTCCGGATGGAGGGCCGCGTGCCGGTGTCTCCGGGGACCTTCTCTCGCATGTGCTGGCGCAGATCAGGCTTACCGGCGACGAGGTTTTCTCACGCACGCTGGCACAGGCGGAGCAACTCGATCTCGACGAGGGCCAAGCCCATATCGTCGTGGTGACCGTCGGCGCGCTGCGCATGGAGAGTAGGGATCAGGCCCCTGTCGTCATAGAGGCCGGCGACCTCGTGCTCCTGCCTCGCGGTCCCGGCACGTTGCGGCTGGTGGCGTCGCATCCGCAGGTGGCGATCGTCGCCTGCCGCTTCTGGTTCGATCCTGACAGCCTGCGGGGAATGATCTTCGCCTTGCCACGATGCATCCATATCGAGCGTGCCCAGGGGGCAGGGTGGGTCGATGGAATGCTGCCTTTCCTGATGGTCGAAACCAGCGACGCCCAGCCCGGGGCGGCTTTGATGATTTCCCGCATCATCGATCTCATGGTCATCCGCACCTTGCGCAGTTGGGTGCATGAAGGACGCGCCACGGGCTGGCTCGGCGGGCTTTCGGATGCACGCATCGCCCGTTCCCTGAAAGCCATTCACGAAAGGCCGCTGCAGCGGTGGAGCATCAATGAACTGGCCGACAAAGCCGGCATGTCCCGTTCCAGCTTCTGCGAGCGTTTCGCCGCGCTCGTCGGGCGCTCGCCGCTGCGCTACCAGAATGAATGGCGGCTGGGCCTGGCCCGCGATCTGCTGGCCAGGCGAGACGCACGCGTGGGTGAGATCGGCTTGCGCATCGGCTACGAGTCCGAAGCCGCCTTCAGCCGCGCCTACAAACAGCTCTTCGGGCATCCGCCACGGGTTGAATATGCCTTGGCGAATGAAGCCGCACCGGTGAAACCGCGCTGACCGATGGCGCCAGCTTGAAAATATCGGGTTGCGGCCGCTACCGCACCACCAGCACCGGGATCTCGGTGTAGGACAGCACTTCCGCCGTCTGGCTGCCCAGAAGCAGCCTGCCGAGGCCACGGCGGCCGTGCGAGGCCATGACGATCAGGTCGCAGCCTTGCGCCCGCGACAGTTCCAGGATCGCTTCGGCCGGCCTTTTGTCCTCGACATGGACCAGCGTGGCGGACAGGCCGGCGGCATCGGCGGATGCCTTGCATTTGTCGAGCACTTCCTTGCCATAGCGGCGCGCTTCCTCCTGATAGGTGACCAGTTCGTCGCCGGCGGCATAGCCGGCCATGGCGCCGCCCCAGGCGAAGATCGGGAATTGTTCCGAGACGGTAACGAAGGTGACGGCGGCGCCGATGCCCTTGGCCAGTGTGAGGCCCTGGGCGACACCCTTGCCGGCCAGGTCAGAACCGTCGGTGGCGATGAGCAGATGTTTGTACATGATGGTGTTGCCTGTCGTGCCTGATGACTATCCAGCAGAGATAGTTATGCCGCACGCTCAATCATTGTGCCAATGCGGCGGGAATCAGGGCCAGGCGAGGTTTCGCCAGTACCCCGGATTCCCCTTTGCCGCATCGTCCTCTAAGGTGCCGCCGACTTCGAAAGGCATCCCATGAGCAACGCGTTTCCGCAGATCCATCTGGTCCGGCATGGCGAGACGGCGTGGAGCCTTTCGGGGCAGCATACCGGGCGCACCGACATGCCGCTGACGCCGGCCGGCGAGGCGGCCGCGCGGGGTGTTGCGGAGCGGCTGAAAGGCCTAACGTTCTCAGCCGTCTGGTCGAGCCCCTCGCAGCGCGCCTACAACACCAGCGTGCTTGCCGGCTTTGGCGCGACAAGCGTCAAGATGGACGATCTGCAGGAGTGGGACTACGGGGCCTATGAAGGGCGCACGACGAAAGAGATCCTGGCCGAGCGGCCGGGCTGGACAGTGTTTCGCGACGGCTGTCCGCAAGGTGAGGTGGCGGCCGATGTCGGCATCCGCGCCGACAGGATCATCGAGCGCCTGCGCAAGGCCAATGCCGACATACTGATCTTTTCCAGCGCGCACTTCCTGCGCGTGCTGGCCGCCCGCTGGCTCGGCCTGCCGCCGGAAGGCGGGGCGCTGTTCGTGCTCGACACGGCCAGCATCAGCGTGCTCGGCTACGAGCATGATTTCGGCGAGCCGGTCGTGCGCAAGTGGAACGGGAAGTAGGGCGGGCACCGGCTCGGCGCGGAAGCGCCGTCTTTTCGTCATCCACGGGCGGAGCAAGGAGCGTAGCGACGCGGCGCAGACCCGAGGATCCATGCCGCGACCTCCGAGCGCGGCCACGGTGCGGAATCTGCTCCGCTGCACTCCACGGCCAGCATCGCGGCATGGATCCCAGGGTCTCCGCGACGCCGCTTTCGCGGCTGCTCCGCCCTGGGATGACGAACGCGGGGAGGCTTCGGCAATTCCAAACCCTAGCCAATCCCGACCGTCTCTATCTGTCAAACTTCCGGATCGCCTCGGCGCTGACGGGCTGGAAGAAATTCACCAGATTGCCGTCGGGGTCGCGGAACAGCAGCGAGCGGTTCCCCCAGGGCATGGTGGTCGGCTGCTGCACGGTCGTGCTCTTGATGAGGTCCGACAGCCGGGCGAATTCGGCATCGACGTCGCCGACGCGGAATTCGAGGATGGCCGTGTGGTTGTCGGCGGGGCGGGCGATGTCGCCGCCGAACAGCATCAAGGTGCGCGTGCTGCCGATCGCCAGCGTGCAGGCTGGCGTCGTCAGTTCGGCGAAGTCTTCGGTATAGACCGTCACCGGCATGCCGGTGACCTCACCGTAGAAGCGCACGAGGCGCTGGACATCCGATGTGATGATGCGGACTGAGACGAAATTCATCGCTTAGGTTCCTTGGTCGCTGAAGCCCGGGCCGGGCTTCCCAGCCGATGCATAGCCCAGGCCTCCTGACAGCTTTCTGTCAGGAGAGGGGGGTGCGATGGTCTATTCGGGCCTGAGCGACTCCTGGACGGCGCGAGGGAGAAATCATCGGCAGGTGTCAAACAGCGCAATCGGCAATCTGTTCTTGGCAAAGTTTATGGCTTGACGATTTTCATGGCGTTGTTTCGACAGGAATACTCCATTTCATTCGGCAGAGTGTTGATAAGGGCGATCGCCGGGCCTTTACTCGATTTTGTTCTGATAACCATGAATTGATTGGTATGGCTGTTTCCGTGATTTGAGCCTGGATTTGTGCCGTCATAAAATCGCCGGTGGGAAATTTCTGAAACGGGGGAAAAAACATGTCTCACCGCGCGACAAGCATCATGGCCGGCCTGGCGCTTCTGGCTTTTGCGGTTAGTCCGGCGGCTGCTTCCAACCGCATGTTCACCTCCCAAAAGACAGCGCTTTCGGGCCGCGATGTCTATTTCTTCGGCGGAGCGAGCCTGAACGTGGATTGTTCCAGCGCGGGCAGGGACGATGTGAGGGTGGTCTCGGGTCCAAGCCACGGAAATGTAAAACTCGTCCATGACGGGGTGTTTACGCATTACAACAAGTCGAACGACCGGGCAAAATGCAATTCCCACAAGGTGAATGGCATCAAGGCGCTTTACAGGTCGAGCCCTGGCTTCAAGGGCTGGGATCAGGTGACGATCTCGGTTCACACCTATGACGGCGACGCGTTCAAATACGTCACCAACATCAAGGTGGAGTAGTGCTCGCCCGAACGCTTTGTTTTACGCAATTCCGGACGGAAAACCATTACGCACTTTTCCTGGAATTGCCCTAAATCGCACAAGCAGGAGGATCGTTGAAATGAAGCGTCGGACGACAGGTGCGATAACGGCATTGGCGGTTCTGGGATGTGCCGCCTGGCCGGCGGCGGCGGAAAGCTATGGAAAGGTGGCGCTCTCCGGACAGGAGATCTATATTTTCAGGGATGCCAGCCTGAATGCCGACTGTTCCAGTGCCGGCGCGAACGATGTCAGGATCGTCGCGGGCCCAAGCCACGGGAAGATCAGGCTCGTGCATGCCAAGCTCTATACCGGTTTCAGCAAATCGAACGAGCGCTGGAAATGCAATGCCCACAAAGTGGACGGCATCAAGGGGTTTTACCGGTCGAACCCCGGATACAAGGGGCGCGACCAGGTCACGTTTTCGGTCCACACCTATATGGGCAATGCCCATCAGACCGTCGTCAGCATCAACGTCGAATAGTGGGCTTCGTCGCCCACTCACTGCGCCAGCAGCGCCAGTTCCTCCGGCGTGAGGTGCCGCGCGGCGCCCTTGGCGAGGTCGCCGAGGGGCAGGCGGCCGATGGCGACGCGGATCAGGCGCTTGACCTCGATGCCGTGAGCGGCGAGCAGGCGGCGGATGTGGCGGTTCTTGCCTTCGTCGAGCACGATCTCCAGCCAGGCCGTGCGACCGCCGCTGCGCAGGAATTCGATCGAATTGGCCGCCAAGGCCTCGCCGTCGATGGTGGCGCCCGCGCGGAGTTTGTCCAGCAGCGTTTCATCCGGCACCGTGGCGACCTGCACGTGATAGGTCTTGGGCAGATGCGAGGCCGGGTCCATCAGCCGGTTGGCGAAGCGTGTGTCGTTGGTCATCAGCAGCAGGCCTTCGCTGGCCTTGTCCAGCCGGCCGACCGGCGAAACGAAGGGCAGGTCGAGCCCTTCGAGACAGGCATAGACGGTGTCGCGCTCGAGCGGGTCGTGGCGAGTGGTGACCAGCCCACGCGGCTTGTTCACCATCAGATAGACCTTGCGCTCGGCAACCACCTCGACGCCATCGACGACGATCCTGTCGCGGTTCATGTCGACGCGCAGCGCGGCATCGCGCACCACCTTGCCGCCGACGCGCACGCGGCCTTGCGCGATCAGCGCCTCGCCCTGCGTGCGCGAGCACAGGCCGAGTTTTGAGAGCGCGCGGTTCAGGCTGACGCCGGGAGGGCCGGCGCTGCGTGGCTTGCCGGGTGGCGGCCTGCCGGGCGGTGGTGGTCGTGCTGCCATGCTGCTTGGGTCGATCCGTGGTATAGGACAGATGCCATGGGCAGCGTCAGCTTAGCAAGCTGCCGCCGAGGCCGCATCGAGGCCCCCGGCGGCAAGCGGCCAAACAGCAATGGTATATCCGGCAAGGGGCCTTTCGACGCGTCACGCAGCCTGCTCGGTCTCGCCTGCTATGCCGTTCAAGACCTGGACGGCATCCGCCGGCAGCTTAAGCTCGGCCGCCGCCAGGTTCTCCCTGAGATGCCCGACCGACGAGGTGCCGGGGATAAGCAGGATGTTGGGCGAGCGCTGCAACAGCCAGGCGAGCGCCACCTGCATGGGGGTAGCGCCGAGCTTTTGCGCGACGTCGGCAAGCGTGCTCGACTGCAGCGGCGTGAAGCCGCCGAGCGGGAAGAACGGCACATAGGCGATGCCGTCGGCGGCAAGCTCGTCGATCAGCGCGTCATCCTGGCGATGCGCGATGTTGTATTGGTTCTGCACGCAGACGATGTCGGCCATGCCGCGTCCCTGCGCGATCTGCTTGCGGGTGACGTTGCTCAGGCCGATATGGCGCACAAGTCCTTGGCGTTGCAGTTCGGCGAGCGTGTCGAGTTGCGGCTCGAGCGAGCCTTCGGTGGGCCCGTGGATGCCATGCATCGAGCGCAGGTTCACGACCTCGATCGCATCCACCCCGAGATTGCGCAGGTTGTCATGCACGGCCTGCGTCAGCTCCTGCGGTGACATCGCCGGGATCCACGAAGCATCCGCGCCGCGCCGCGCACTGATCTTGGTGACGATGGTGAGGTCCGCGGGATAGGGGTGCAGCGCCTCGCGGATGATCTGGTTGGTAACGTGCGGACCATAGAAATCCGATGTGTCGATATGGTCGACGCCGCTGACAACGGCCTCGCGCAGCACGGCTATCGCCGCGTCGCGGTCCTTCGGCGGGCCGAAGACGCCGGGTCCGGCCAGTTGCATGGCGCCATAGCCCAGGCGCTTCACGGTGCGGTCGCCGAGCTTGAAAGTTCCGGCCTTGCTGATGTCGGTCATGGGTCTCGATCTCCTTTGGATCGGCTCGATATAGACAGTCCCCGCCCGCGCGATAATATGGCGCAATCGGCACAGGCTGTGCGGAAAGGTGAACAATGGCATCGGATCTGGGTGACCTCCAGGCATTCATGGCGGTGGCGCGCGCCGGCGGGTTTCGGCAGGCGGCGCGGACGACCGGCTTCAGCGCCTCCAGCCTGAGCGAGACGGTGCGACGGCTGGAGAGCGGGCTCGGCGTGCGGCTCCTCAACCGCACCACGCGCAGCGTCGCGCCCACCGAAGCCGGCGCGCGCCTGCTGGAGCGGCTCGGTCCGGCGCTCGGCGAGGTCGAGGCCGCGCTCGACGTGGTCAACGGGTTTCGCGGCCGTCCGGCCGGCACGCTACGGCTCAACGTGCCGGTGGTGGCGGCGAAACTGGTGCTGCCGCGCCTTCTGCCGCCCTTCCTCGCGGCCTATCCCGACATCCGCGTCGAAGTGACCGCCGAGGACAGTTTCGTCGACATACTGGCGAGCGGCTGCGATGCCGGCATCCGCTATGACGAACGGCTGGAGCAGGACATGATCGCGGTGCCGATCGGCCCGCGGCGGCAGCGCTTCGCCACCGCCGCCGCACCGGCCTATCTCGATCGGCGCGGCCGGCCCGGCCATCCACGCGACCTGCTCGATCACGCCTGCCTGCGCGGCCGCTTCGCCAGCGGCTCCATGCCGCCCTGGGACTTCGAACGCAACGGCGAGACGGTGAGCGTCGACCCGACCGGCCCGCTGCTGGTCAGCACCGGCACGGCGATGGACCTCGCTGTCAGCGTGGCGGTCGACGGCGGCGGTATCGTCTCATTGTTCGAGGACTGGCTGCGCCCCTATTTCGACGATGGCAGGCTCGAGCCCGTGCTGGAGCCTTGGTGGCAGGAATTCTCGGGTCCGTTCCTTTACTACCCCGGCCGCCGCCTGACGCCAGCGCCGCTGCGGGCATTCATCGATTTTGTCGACGGGATGCGGTGGTGAGGGGGGGCGCGACGGCCTGGCTCCTTCGACCAAAGGCAATCCCTGATGTAACACTTTGTTGTCATTGAGGGTCTATCGAGGAGGCGGTACGGCGAAAGCCCGGTAACAGGAAAGGCGCCCAATGGGTTCGCCCTGGTCCGAATTGCTGGCCAATCTGGCGGTCGTGGCGATGTTCGTGTCGGTCTGGATCCACACCCATGTGTGGCTGGACCGCTGGGCGCCCGCCGTAAAGGCGGCGACCTTCGGCCTGCTGATGGGCGCCGGAGCCATCATCCTGATGCTCACACCAATGCAGCTGCAGCCTGGCGTGCTCGCCGATCTCAGGGCGACGATGATTGCCGTTGCCGGCTTCTTCGGCGGTCCCGTCGCCGGCGTCGTCGCCGGGGTTATGGCCGGTGCGTTCCGGACTTTTGAGGGTGGCATCGGCGCCTTCGCCGGCGCGGTGGGGATCGCGGCCGCCATGCTGGTCGGTGTTGCCGGAAACCTTGCCCTTAGGGGCCGCCGGCCCACCATGGTCGACATCATGACCCTCGGCGCGGCGGCAGCGGCGGCGTCGCTGCTTGGCCTCAGCGTCCTGCCGCGGGATGTGCTGCAAACAGTCCTGCCGAAGGTTGCGCTGCCTTCCTCCCTGCTCATCTTCGTCTCGGTGGTGCTGTCGGGGCTTACGCTTTACCAGGAGCGGCGGCGCCTCGAGGCGCTGCAGTCGCGGCGCATCTACAAGGCCGTGGTGGAGACGCTGCCGGATTGCCTGAACGTCAAGGACCTCGACGGGCGGTTCATCGCGGCCAATCCGGCAACGGCCGAACTGATGCAGGCGCCAGACGCCAAGGCGCTGATCGGCAAGACGGACTTCGACTTCTATCCGCGCGAGACGGCGAAAGGTTTCCGCGAGGACGAGCTTGCCGTGCTGGCGTCGGGCGTCTCGTCCACCATCGAACAGCACCTTCACCACGAGGATGGAACCGAAGGCTGGCTGGCGACCTTGAAGGCGCCCTTTCGCGACAGGAGCGGGGCCGTCGTCGGCCTGATCACGCACAATCGCGACATCACGGCGCGCAAGCAGCTCGAGACCGAGCTGGCGGAAAGTCGGGTCCGGCTCGGAGACGCCTTGACACACATGGCCGACGGTCTGGTGATGTTCGACCCGGACGGCAGGCTGGTGCTGTGCAACGACCAGTATCGCGCCATGTTTCCTAAGACGGCTGAGATGAGGGTGCCCGGCGCCGACTATCGCGACATCCTGCGCGCCTCGGCGGCGCGCGGCGAGGGGACCACACCGCCAGACGCGGTCGAGGGCTGGATCGACGGCATCATGGCCTCGCAGAAGCTTGTCAGCCACCGCCAGGTCCGGCTCGCCGACGGCCGCTGGCTCGACGTACGCACCCGGCCGACAGGCGACGGCGGCAGCCTCAGCGTGTTTTCCGACATCACCGAGGCCAAGCAGGTCGAGGCCGAACTGCTGGCCGTCAACGAGAAGCTGAACCTTCTGGCGCACCGCGACGGGCTGACCGAACTGTGGACGCGCCGCGCCTTCGATGAAGCGCTGGCGCGCGAATTCTCGCGCGCCAGGCGCAATGCGGCGCCGCTCAGCCTGGTGATCATCGATGTCGACTGGTTTAAGCGGTTCAACGACCATTACGGCCATCCGGCGGGCGATGATTGCCTGCGCGCCGTGAGCCGCTGCATCCAGGCGACTGCCCGCCGTCCGGCCGACGCGGCGGCCCGCTACGGCGGCGAGGAGTTCGCGCTCATCCTGCCGGAGACCGACGCCCGGGGCGCCTTCGTCATCGCCGAGACCCTCAGGAGCAAGGTGCGCGAGCTTGCCATGGCGCATGCCGGCAGCGAAAAGGGTATCGTCACGGTCAGCATTGGGGTGAGCACCCTCGATGCGGACGGCGCCGCGATGGAGATTGCCGATCTTCTGAGACGCGCCGACGAGGCGCTTTACGGCGCCAAGGCCGCCGGGCGGGACCGGGTGCATGGCTGGCGCCCGCATCTCAGCGACCAACGCTCGACCGGTTCCCGGCGCAAGATATGAGACTTGCAAGGCCACTGCCGGTGGATTTGGATCAAGGCTGAGCTTGCGATTGCCTGAACGAGGGTCCGGGCGGGAAGCTCTCTCGGTGGCGCGTAAGCTTCAGCCGGAGTGAACTGAATCCGTGCTGGCGCGATCGAGCTTCACAAGACGAGCCTTCGCTTCGCCGACGCGTTGTTGCGCGGATCTTATCCTGTCACAAAGCCGCAGATTGATACCGACGCCACAGTCTTCGTCCAGCATCGCGTTTGCGCGTTCAAGGGCGAGTTCCGCCCGGTTAAGTCGCTGCCTCGCCCTGGCAAGTTCCAAGGTCAAAAGTTCCATTGCTGCTTCCGTGGTTTGCGGTCCCTTCCATTGGGAAACCGCTGCCGGGTGGTTTGGTTCCGGGCCGTTCGTGAAGCAGTATTCGCTGCCGGGGTCAGGCGTCTGCCTGGAGATGCCGCGGCCGCCGCGCTTCCAGGATTGGGCTGGTGATTGGCAGTCATGTCTTTGTTTATTGACCCCGCCAATGGCTGGCGTAACTTGTCAAAGGCCGTCCGCGACGCGAAGACACGTGGGCGCTTGGGAGCGATCATCCTGCTTCCACCCAAATCCAGGAGGAAGCTGTGCGCAGGCTACTACAGACGCGCCCTGGCGAATATCTCGATCACCGATTGGAGTGCCCCTTTTGCGGCACCATCCGCCTGCAAATCCCGGCCGATGCGACACCATCGACGCGGATCAGTTGCGCCGAGTGCGGCAGATATCTTGGTATCTGGGATGAGCTGCAGACCGACTTCGAGCAACAAGGCGGGAACGATGGCGTGTTCCGTCTCGACAAAGGGCGCATCCAGAAGCTCGACTAGGCTTGCCGCGAGCAGCGCTCGATAGCGCCGGCTAGGGTCGGCTCACCATCGCCGATGCCCATCAGGACGGCCTTGGATGGGCAAGGCCGGTGTCGAAGGTGCCTGGCAACACAGGTGGGCCACTGCGGCTGGTCGAGGCTGTCGCCATCGCGTCAACCGGCACGATGATGATCATGCGGGCATGCTGCTCCGGCCACAATGGCTTTCCGAAAAGGAAGAATGTGCTGGCGAGAAAACAGACCAGCAAGAGGATGGCCAAGGTGTTGGCGATGATCTCACCAAGCTGCATTGCTCTTCTCCAATTCACGCGTCCCTCTCGGCAACGAGCGCCAGCAAACTATGTTCAATGTTTGGGACCAATGCGCCTGGTTCGCAGGACTTCAGTCCGAGTTGCGGGTCGAGCGATAAACGCACAACCTGCCTTTGCACCGGCCCGAGCCTCCGCCAAGTGTGGCAGCCGGAGCATAGCCCGGCCTGCTCGCAACGTGCCGAGCCCTCCGCCAAAGCAGGCCGGGCTCCTTTCTGAAAGGGTCACAAACGGACCGCGATTTCCACGGGCAGCGGTGAGCGCTGGTTGCGCAGCGAGGGCAAGGCCCGATCAGCGGGGTGGCGGAAAGCGCGCCGGTACCGTCCGCCTTGCTCCACGGCGACAAAGGCGCGATTCTCCTCCCTTTGGCGGCTAGCATGGTCAGATCGGGCCAGCATGGTCAGGTTGGGATTGTATGGGCGGATCTGTTGTCCCATGGCCTCAACTCGACCCCACGATTGGCGATAAAGGCAGCAAGGGCTGCTACCAGTTCAAAGTAAGGCTGACGAGCAGGACGGCGATCAAGGCCGACAACGGGACCGCCATCACCAGCGCCGCCTCCATAAGGCGGGTTTCCTTGTCGCTGAACATCAAACCTCCTCACTTATCGGCTGACGCCGAGGGTTTAGGGTTCGCTCACCGCCTGAAGCAGTGAGCGAACCCTATTGGCGCAGGAAGGGACGTAGCTGCGCCAATTCGCAAAAACACACCCGCAGTGCCCGACATCGGTCGGATTACTGCGATGAACTTGCAGCGAACAACGAGCGTGAAAGACGGCCGTTCCCGGCGGCGGCGCCGGCAGGACTATTGCGTTTTTCGATGGGACCTAAGTCCGGTGCTGGCCGGACCGAAGCCCAAGCCGGGAACATTCAATCATGCCTGAAGTTCGATCCGGCAGCGCGGTGACAATGTTGTGCTGTGCAGGTTTCAGATGGAGGTACTCATGAAAAAAGATCTTGCCGCCGTAGCCGCCGTTCTCTTGCTCGCAGGTGTCGGCGCAGCCGCTGCCGAGGACGTCGTCATCCAGCCCGAGCAGGAAACAGTGATCAAGGAGTATGTGCATAAGCAGCCGCTGGCTTCGGTCAAGGTTCCCGGCGTGGAACTCAACGTCGGCACGGCCTTGCCCGATACCGTCGAGCTTCACGAAGTCCCCAACGTCAAGTATCGCTACACCGTCGTCGACGACCGGACCGTGATCGTGGATCCAAGCACCCGCAAGATCGTCAAGATCATCCAGTAGCGGCGCCTGGCCCGCTGCCGGCTGGCGGCGGGCCACCGTGCAAATGCGTTGCCTGACAATCAGATTTGCGTGGGTGGATGCCGACCTTGCGCAAGCTGAACGGGTGTGCGAACGCCGCCTTGAATGGGATCCAGAGTCAACGCGACAGGTCCAGCTCTCGCTCCTTGTGCCGCCGGGCGAGATCGCGGATCCGGTCGGCGACCTTGCTGTCCACCGGGTTGTAGACGGTCAGGCTCAGATCCGGCCGGCCATCCACCGCGAAAGCCGAATATTCGAGTTCAATGTCGCCGAGTTCGGGATGCTTCAGGCGCTTTGTCCCGTCGCCATGGCTGAGCACGTCGTTTTCCCGCCACAGCGCGTCGAATTCCGGGCTGGCGCTGCAAAGCTCCTCCACCAGTTGGGCGACCTCTGACACCGCGCCGGCGCGCGCCGCATCGGCCCGGAACGCGCCGACCACGAAACGGGCGAGGTTCTCCCAATCGTGCTGCTTGGCGCGGATGGTGGGGCTCAGGAACATAAACCGCAGGATGTTGCGCTGGCCAGCGGGCAAGGTGCTGTAATCGGTCATCACGACTTGCGCGGCGCGGTTCCAGGCGACGACATCCCAGGTCGCCGTCTTGATCAGGGCCGGGCTTGCCTCGAGCGTGTCGATAAGGCGCTGCAGCCTGGGGCTGACGCCGTCGGCGCCGATGTAGCGGACCTCGGGCGGGCGCCCGAGCCCCAGCATGAAAAGATGTTCGCGCTCGGCCTCGGTCAGCAGCAGGCCCTTGGCGATCCGGTTCAGCACGTCGGCCGAAGGTGCGCCGCCGCGTCCCTGTTCCAGCCATGTGTACCAGGTCGGGCTGATGTTGGCGCGTTGCGCGACCTCTTCCCGGCGCAGTCCCGGCGTGCGCCTGCGCCCGGAAAAGCCGAACGATGAGGGGTCGAGCCGGGTGCGTCTGTCTTTCAGGAATGCCGCGAGCGAACCGGCGGAAGTGTTGGACATCCTGTTAGCCATTATACCATGATAAGATCACTACTTTAATGGAATAATAGAGCAGCGATAGTACGCAGGCAACTGTGCAGGAGATTTTGCATGCGTATCTTTTTAACCGGCGCGACCGGTTTCATCGGTTCGGCCATCGTTCCCGAACTTCTTCAGGCCGGCCATCAGGTCGTCGGCGTCACCCGTTCCGATGCCGGTGCCGAGGCGTTGGCCGCCGCCGGCGCCGAGGTGTATCGGGGAACCCTCGAGAATCCCCAAGGCCTGCGCGACGGCGCGGCGGAGGCGGAAGCCGTGATCCACACCGCGTTCGACCATGATTTTTCGCGGTTCGCCGAGAATTGCGAAAAGGACAGCCGTGTCATCGCCGCGCTCGGCCAGGCACTCGCCGGCTCCGACCGGCCGCTGGTGATCACCTCGGGCGTCGGCATGGGCAGTCCCGGCCACGGCCAACTGGCCGTCGAGGATGTCTTCAACCCCGATCACCCCAATCCGCGCATCGCCTCGGAACTCGCCGGGAATGCGTTGCTGGAGGCCGGCATCAACCTGTCGGTGATGCGCCTGCCGCAGGTCCACAACACGCTCAAGCAAGGCCTCATTTCACCGCTCATCGAGATCGCGCGCCAGAAGGGCATCTCGGCCTATGTCGGCGAGGGCCGCAACCGCTATTCGGCCGGCCATGTCGCGGACGCCGCGCGTCTCTACCGGCTCGCGGTGGAAAAGCGACAGCCCGGCGCGCGCTATCACGCCGTCGGCGAGGAAGGCGTCGAGGTGCGCGCGATCGCCGAGGCGCTTGGCCGGGGACTGAACCTGCCGGTGGTTTCGATCGCGCCGGAAAGGGCGGCGGAGCATTTCGGCTGGATGGCGATGTTCGCCCCCATGGACCTGCCGGCGTCCAGCGCGCTGACCCAGGCACGGCTCGGCTGGCGTCCGACCGGCCCGACGCTGATCGCCGATCTGGACGCGATGCGATACTGAGGCGCGTAAGAGGCGGCCTTAGCCCGGGGTGACGGCGTAGCGCAAATGGACGAGCCCGTGCGCGAGGGCTTTGCAATCCTTGAGCGACAACCGCACCTTGTCGGCAAGGCCGCTTTCACCGAACTCGACAAAGCCCTGGTTTGCCGCCCGCGCATCGAGCGCGGGAGCAATGAGAACGCTGAGTTCATCGACCAGCCCCGCCGCCAGGAAGGAGCCGTTGATGCCGGCGCCGCCTTCGAGCAGCAGGCGGCGGATGCCGAACTCACGCCCGAGCACGTCCAGCATGGCGGCGAGATCGATGCCGGGCGTTTGCGACACGATATAAGACACGCCGTCAGTGGCGAGCTCGGCCAGATGGCTGTCGGCCACATCATACCCGAGCAGCACCACGACATGGTCGCCGCCGATATCGGGTTTGGCGAAGTGCAGCTTGCCCGAGGCATCGAGCGCCACGGCAAAGCTGCCCGCGTCGCGCCGCGCGAAATGATGCGGCCGATCGACCTTGCCCACATGCTCGGGCGGATGCGCGGCGGCCTTGCTCATCTCGGCCATGGTGACGCGGCCGACGATCCAGGCGTCACCTTCGAGGTCGTTGTGGATCTTTTCATAGAGGCCCGACCACTCCGCCCGGCTGCCGTCGGGGCTTTCAGTATAGCGGCTTGGATGAAGGCTGCCGTCGAGCGAGGCAAGCATGTGGCAGATGATGCGCGGCTTCATATGGTGTCTCCATTTCGTCGGCCTGGCCGTCCCAAAGGTAGTGGCGCACCGGGAAAATGGAAGCCGATGCGGTGTGCCTTGAGGCTGCACGCCCCGGCAGGTAAAAAATGACTGGATCTGCGCGACCTAGGGGCCGGTGCATGACGGACATCATCCTGTTTCACTCGGTTCTTGGCCTTCGCCCGATCGAGCGTCATCTTGCGGAATGCCTTCGCGTCTGCGGCCATGCGGTCGCACTGCCAGATCTTTATCAGGGTGCGGCGACGGATGATCTGGATGAAGGTTTCGCGATCAAGGCGCGGATCGGCTGGGGTGCCATCTGCCTGAAGGCGCGAGAGGCTCTGGCCTCGACGCCGGGGGATGCGGTGCTGGCGGGTATCTCGATGGGAGCCGGCGTGGTGGCGGAATTCTGGGAGTCGCGGCCGCTGGCAGCGGGTGTTCTGCTGTTGCATGGTTTGGCGACCGTGCCTGCCAACACACGACCCGGCTTGCCCATCCAACTGCATGTCGCGGACACCGATCCACTGTTCCCCGAGCCCGACGTCACTGCCTGGCAGGAAAGCGCGGAGGCAGCGAGAGCGGATGTGCAGGTTTTCCGCTATCCAAACGCGGGACATTATTTTTCCGACCCGGCACTGTCCGATTACAATGCAACGGCGGCCGCGCAGCTCTGGAGCCGCTCCTTGGCGTTCCTGACGTAGAAGGCCTTCGGACCGAAGAGTCCAAAATTCAGACAATTCCGACAAGTTGCTGTCCTGGCTGTTATATCGATGTTGCACAAATGGTTGACCCTGGGTTAGCATCCTCTTGTTGACGCCGATCGGAGGAATTTAGGCGGCGGTCAGCTGGAGCGGCATGCGTTCTTGGCGCAAGGAGGATGCTCCAACACTTTAACCGGCGCATGATCCTTCCTGAAACCGGTCCCGGTTTTTAGGGGCCGTGCGCTTCTGTGGAGGAGGAACCCATGAACAGACGCGAATTCCTGATGACGTCCGTGGCCGCGGGCGCCATGATGCTCGCCGCACGCTCGGCTTTCGCCGAGGACAAACTCACCATACTGGGCTCGGTGCCCAGTCTCGGCTTTCCGTTCTTCGTGCACATGCTGAACGAGATCAAGGCCGAAGCGCAGGCGCAAGGCGTCAACCTGACCGAGAGCGACGGCCAGAACTCGGCCACCAAGCAGACCGCCGACATCGAGGCGGCGCTGGTGCAGAAGGTCAACGCCATCGTCATCTCGCCGCTCGACGTCAACGCGCTGGCGCCAGCCATCGAGGAAGCGGTGAAGGCCGGCGTTCCCGTGGTGACGATCGACCGCCGCGTCGACGGTGTCCAGGGCATTCTGGCCCATGTCGGCGCCGACAATGTCAAGGGCGGCGAGGCGGAAGCCCAGGCCGTGGTGGCCGCGTTCCCCAATGGCGCCAAGCTGTTCCACCTGCAAGGCCAGCCGGGCGCGGGTCCCGCGATCGACCGCAACAAGGGCGTGCACAATGTGCTCGATCCGCTGAAGGACAAGTACCAGATCGTCTACGAGCAGACCGCCAACTTCGCCCGCGCCGAGGCGCTGACGGTGACGGAAGCCGGCCTTGCCGCCAACGGCAAGCCGGACGCCATCATCTGCGCCAATGACGACATGGCGCTGGGCGCGCTCGAAGCGTGTGCCGCGCGCAATTTCAGCGACGTCAAGATCTACGGCTTCGACGCGCTGCCGGAAGCGCTGGTGGCAGTGCGCGACGGCAAGCTCGCCGGCACGGTCGAACAGTTCCCAGGCAAGCAGTCGCGCACCGCCGTGCAGATCGCGGTCGCCTACGCCAAGGACAAGACCGAGCCGAAGGAGAAGCTGGTGCTGCTGACGCCGATCGTCATCGGCAAGGACAATCTCGATAAGGCGGAGAGGTTGAGCGAGACGAAGTAGGGGCGGGTGGACATCGGCCGATTGGCGAGGCGGGCAGGACAGCACCCCCCTCTGTCCTGCCGGACAGAGGGGGGTGTTCAAGCGCAGCCTGAACCGCATCAAGGAGCCACCCTTGTCTCCGTCTGAAGCCGCATCGCCGATCCTGCTTGCCGTCGAGGGCGTCACCAAGCATTTTGCCGGGGTGACCGCGCTGAGCGATGTCTCGCTCGATGTCCGCGCCGGCGAAATCCTCGGCCTGCTTGGCGAAAACGGCGCGGGAAAATCGACGCTTCTGAAAATCCTGTCGGGCGTCATGCCACCGTCCGGCGGCCGCATCACCTTCGACGGCGCCGACTACCAGCCGGCGAGCCCGCAGGAGGCCAAGCGGCTGGGCATCGTCACAATCTACCAGGAACTCAGCCTGATCCCGACGCTGACCGTGGCGGAGAACATTTTCATCGGCCGCGCGCCGATCGGCCGGCTCGGGCTGGTGAGCTGGCGCAAGATGGAACAGGATTCCCGCGCCATCATTGCCCGTGTAGGCCTTACCATCGATCCGATGACGCCGGTGTCGGCACTGTCGGTGGCCGAGCAGCAGCTGGTCGAGATCGCCCGTGCGTTGTCCTTGAAAAGCCGGCTGATCATCATGGACGAGCCGACCTCGGCGCTGACCGAGACGGAGGTGCAGAGGCTGCTGTCGATCATGGACCGGCTGCGCAAGGACCATGTCGCGATCATGTTCGTCACCCACCGGCTGGAAGAGGCATCCGCCATCTGCGACCGCATGACGGTGCTGCGCGACGGCAGGCTGGCGGGACATCTCAAGCGTCAGGGTGGGCCGGTCAAATTGCCCGCCATCATCGAAAAGATGGTCGGCCGCGCCGCTTCCGAACTTTACGCCCGTCCGGCGCAACGCGCGGCGGCCGGCGATGTGGTGCTGTCGGTTCGGGGCTTGCGCACCGTGCGCGATCCCGAAGCGCCGCACGCCATCGTGCTCGACGGTGTCGATATCGACCTCAAGGCGGGCGAGATCCTCGGCGTTGCCGGCCTCGTCGGCTCTGGCCGCACGGAGCTGGCGCGCGCCATTTTCGGCGCCGACCGCATCGCGGCGGGAACGATCACGCTCGACGGCAAGCAGATCGCGCCCGCATCGCCGGCCGACGCCATCGCGCTCGGCATTGGGCTCGTGCCGGAAGACCGCAAGCACCAGGCGATCTTCGCGGCACTTGGTATCCTGCCGAATTTCTCCGTCGCCTCCCTCGGGCGCTTCAGCAACGGCTTCGGCTTCATGGCCGAGGGGCGCGAGCGCGACGCGCTGTCGGGGTTCAGGAAGATGCTGTCGATCCGCATGGCTTCGGCCGAGCAGGCGATCGAGGGCCTGTCGGGCGGCAACCAGCAGAAGGTGATCCTGGCGCGCTGGCTGGCGCGGGACCCGAAAGTGCTGATCGTCGACGAGCCGACGCGCGGCGTCGATGTCGGCGCCAAGGCCGAGGTGCATCAGATCCTGGTGCAGCTGGCGGCGCGCGGCATCGCGGTGATGATGATCTCGTCCGAGCTGCCCGAGGTGCTGGCGGTGTCGGACCGCATCGTCACCATGCGCAAGGGGCGCATCACCGGCGAAATGCCGGGCGTCGAGGCAAACGAGGAAAGATTGATGGAACTGATGGCGCTCGACAGGCAGGATGCGGCGGCACAGGACGCGGAGGGGCAGGCACGATGAGCATCGCCGAGGAACAGAGCCAGCGCGGCGGCGTGACGATCGCGCGGCTTTTGATGAGCTTTGGGCCGCTGCTGTTCCTGGCGGCGCTGGTCATCGTCTTCACCGTGCTGAAGCCGAGCTTCATCGATCCGATCAACCTGTTCAACATCACCAGGCAGATCTCGATTACCGGGCTGATCGCGCTCGGCATGACCTTCGTCATCCTCACCGCCGGCATCGATCTTTCGGTCGGCTCGCTGCTCGCCTTCTGTGGCATGGTCGCGGCCGTGGTCGCCAAGGGCGGCACCGCCAACACGCTGTCTCTGTCGACGTCAGGCACGCAAGGTTTTGGCTGGTTCGCCGCCCTGCTGGCCGCTGTGGTGGTCGGTGCGCTCGCCGGCGGCGTGCAGGGGTTCGCCATCACAAGACTGAAAGTGCCGCCCTTCGTCGTCACGCTGGGTGGGCTGACGGTATTCCGCGGGCTGACGCTGACCATTTCCAATGGTGGCCCGATCTCCGGCTTCGACGCCTCGATGCGCTGGTTCGGCACGGGACTGATCGGTCCGGTGCCGGTGCCGGCGATCATCTTCGCCATCGCCGCCATCCTGTGCCATATCGTGCTGCGCTACACCCGCTATGGCCGCGCCGTCTATGCCGTCGGCGGCAATGCCGAGGCCGCGCGGCTGTCCGGCCTGCGGGTCGACCGTATCCTGGTCTCGGTCTATGTCATCGTCGGCTTCTTCGCCGGGCTCGCCGCCTTCGTGCTGTCGGCCAGGCTGAATTCTTCCGAAGCGGTCGCCGGCATCGGCTACGAATTGACGGTGATCTCCGCTGTCGTCATCGGCGGCACCTCGCTGTTCGGCGGCATCGGCTCGGTCGGCGGCACGGTGGTGGGGGCTGCCCTGATCGGGGTGCTGCAGAACGGCCTGCAGTTCAACAACGTCTCGTCCTACACGCAAAGCATCGTCATCGGGCTGATCCTGATCCTGGCGGTGGCGTTCGACCGCTGGCTGAAGTCGCGGGTGAGGCGATAGCAGCGAGAGGTTGTGCGCTCACCCTAGCCATTTGCCAGGAAGCTGCCCCATTTCTTGCAAAACATCCGCGCCTTGCTAGAAAGCTTCGCGCGGGGCAGCGTGAAAGAATCTCATGGTTGCCGACATCATCGGGCCGATCAGCTTGAGTTTTTCGCTGCTGCGGCGCTTCTGGCCGCAGCTCGTGGCGCTGGTGCTGGCCGGGGTGCTGGCCGGCGATCTCCTGCTGCAGCTGGCTGCCAGGGTGGCGCTCGCCAACCATTTCGCCGGGCTTGCCATGCTGACGCTGGTGGCGCTGGCGCAGCTGGTGGTGACGGTTGCGATGTTCCATGTGCTGCGGCCGGGCCTGCCCAATGTGCTGGCCGCGCAGCGCGGCGCGGACAAGGCCGCGGCCTCCGAGAGCGAAGTCGCTGGCAAGGAGGCGAGAGGTACTGACCGGCGCGGCTCGCGGCTGGTGCGCATGATCACCATCGCGCTGCTGCCGTTCTTTGCCTATTACGCCGCCTGGGGGTTCCTCGGCGATATCGTGCGCCAATATTCGCGCGCCTCGCTCGAACAGGCCGATTTCGGCCAGAGCGGCAATGTGCTCGACGTGCTCGATTCGCGCTGGCTGCTGATTTCGGTCGCCGTGTCATGGCTGATCCGCCGGTTGGCCAAGTTCATGCAGACGAAGACGAGAGCAACGTCGTTCTGGCAGATCGTGGTGGTGATCTGCGAGACCAACTGGATCTTCGTCGGTCTCTACGTCATCAGCCGCTGGAAAGACAGCGCGCTGCACTGGCTGATGAGCCGCAATCTCTGGTCTGTGCTGCAGGCGTCCATCGACGGGCTGGCGAGCCCGGTGACGGCGACGAGCGCCGCATCTGTAACGGCGACGAGCGCGGCATCTGTGGTGCCGGTCGAGATCACCTCGATCACGCCCTCGACGGTAGCGGTCAATCTGTTTTTCTACATGCTTTTGCCGCTGATCTGGCTGGTGATGGCGGCGCTGATCTATGGCTATGACGTGCGCGACGACGCGGCGTTGATGCGGGTCGACAGCCGCGTCGAGCGGTTCGGCCGGCGCTATGCCGGACTGCCGAAATTCCTGCGCGATTTCGTCGAGCATTTCATCGCCGGCTACCGTTCGCGCTACCTGCCGATCGCCAATGGCGTGCGGCTGACGGTGAGTTCCAGCCTGGTGCTTTTGTGCACGCTGATCGTCGGCTACCGCCTGCTCGACTGGGGCGCGGCCTGGCTGTGGCTTGGCGCGACGCGGCTGATTGGCCCGCACGAGCTCGATGTCTGCCAGATTTTCTCCCATGGACTGACGCTGCTGTTCGGCAGCCCGTTCCAGGATTCCTCCACCGGCATTTTGATCGAGCCGATCAGGATATGTTTTCTCGCCGCCGTGCTGGAGACGGCGTTCTCGCTGCCCAAGCGGGTGACCGGGACTGTCGAAGCGCGGAAGTAGAGGATTTGTTGGCGCCGGCCTTGCAGAGCCGAGCCTGGGGCGCTGTCACTTCGGCGGCCGCTGGAAACGCAGATACCACGGCCGTTCGCTGCCCAGCCCGACGGCGGGGCGAATGGTTTTCACCGCGTCCTCGGGCACGATGAAGGTGTCGCCGACGGTGATGACATCGCCTTTTTTGGCGCCGGAGAAGATGGCCGAAGCGCAATTCATCACGCCGTCGGGCAGGCTGACGCCGCTGATGAAATCGGGCAGCCATCGGCGCCCGGCGGCGTCGGTCAGCATCAGCTTGCAGCCCAGCCATTGTTTCTGCAGGTCTGGGTCGCCAATGGTCACGGTGAAGGTAGCGATGACGGCGAAGGCGTGGTTGGGCAGGCGGCCGGCCTTGCCGCCGCGCAAATCGGCCAGTTTCCAGCCGCTGCCGCCGAACGGCACGGATTGGCCGAACTCGACATCCCTGGCGATAAGGTCCTCGCCATGCAGCCATTCGCGGACGCTGTCATGGCTGGTCTCGGCCAGTGTCAGCGGCAGCAGGATGGCGAGCGCCATCAAGCCGCGCCGGCGCCATCGTCGCTCGGATTGCCGGTCCACGGTCGGGGTGTCTGTCGAAACGGCGCTCATGTCTTGCCCTGCGGTGTCTTGTCCTGCGGTGTCAGGCCCGGCGCCCCGTCGAGGTCGAATTCCGGCAGGATGTCGGCCGGCTGGCCGTCAGCGCGGGTCGGCAGCGCGTCGAGGCTGATGCGGGCCTGCGCGTCGAGCGGGCCGAACTGGCGCGCCGATATCAGCAGCCTGCGCCGCGGATCTGGTCTGGTGGTACCTCGAAAACGAACAGGCTACGCTTGTCCAGGCCCGGATCGACGCCGTGCGGCGGCATGTCGGGGCGGTAGCCCAGCCGCTCCGTCTGGTGATAACGCAGCCCGGTCGGGCCTTGCCAGAAGCCGTCGGCGACCGCGGTGGAGGTGCTGGTCGCGGTGAGGTTTGTTGTTACCACCGCCCATAGGCCGCTGGTCGTCAAAAGCTTCTCCTGGCCGAACTGATTGGTCTTGAGCTGGCGCGCGAAGATCACCTTGTCCAAGCTGACAGCGAAGCTGCGCGCGCGCACCGTGTCATGCATCGAACCATTGATGGGGATAGGTGCGGTGAGGTCGGCATAGTGCGGCTTCGTCATCTGCATGCCGTAGCTCAGCACCACGGTGGCGCAAAGGATCGCGAGATTGCCAAGCACGCGTATCCTCATGGGCCGCTTTCCGGCTGCCCACTCTGAGACTGCCCACTCTGCGACTGCCCGGCCGCCGGCAGGTCGGCGACCGGCAAGGTGACGGTGCCGAGCCGGTAGGGGTTGTACCAGCCTGGTGTGCCATAGAGATTGTCGCGCGGCTTGAAGATCTCGGCGGTGACGCCGAAGGCGAGGCTTGCCGGCACGGCGGCGTCCCCGGCAAGCGGCCAGACATAGGCCATGCGCTCGGTCATGCCGGGATGCAGTTCCGGCGTCATCGTGGAATCGCGTGTCAACACGATCATCGGCACGGGATCGGACAGGATCACGCCGTCCGGCGCGAAGACGTTGAAATAGCCCTTGTCGGATTGCGCGGTGCGGTTGGTCATGTCGACTTCCAGCACCAGTGCCTTCTGGCCCGGCTTCAGCGGCACGCCGTGGACCCCGGCATGGCCGACATAGGCGCGCACCGGCTGCAGGCGCCAGCGGCCGGCCTCGATGACGGCGTCTGGCGGCAATTGTGGTGGATCATGGGCGGGCAGGGCGCCGAATGCCCCCATCAGGCCGGCGACGAACAAGGCGGCAATGGTTCCCCCGCCGGCCGTTATCCAGGTCTGAACTTTTGAGCGGGCAGTCTTGAACATTCCAAATTATGTGCGTCGAACGAACAGGCACCCCAGGCGCAATCTAGAAAGAAAAATCAGGGATTGAAACCGCAAATGGCTCGGTCCAGCCGTGCTCGGGCCTCAGGCTGCTTCAAGTGCCCAAAGACGATGGCCGAAACGGCGGAAGAAGCGCGCCACGAGCCGCTGCTGCTTCGCCCTGGCAAGGTCGGCCAGGCGCCGTTCCTGGCGCCAGCGCGGCATGTTGCGCCAGCCGGCGATGAAACGGGCTGCATCCTCGACGGCTTCGTGCGCCGACAGCGCCGGGTCGATCGCGGCCAGGAACAGCGGCTCCGCCTGCTTCAACTCGTCGATGACGGCCTTGCGCCTGAAATGATCCAGGCGGGCCTGCGCGATGCCGGTGCGGCGGATCGCCTCGAAGGCTTCGAGCAAGGCGGGACTGTCGCCGGTGTAGCCGCAGGCGCGGGCGAAATCGGCGGCATCCATTCTTGCTCCCGGATCTGGCGCGAGGTGATCCCGCGCCGACTCACATTTGCAAGTGTGATATAAGCATAACTCAAACGTACATAGAAGGGAGACTTTTGGAGGAGTTTGGAAACTGCGACTCGACTCCTGCTTCGAAACACGGGAAGATAGGAACAAAGCACGAACAAAAGGACGGAGAAGTGATGGCGTTGCCAGGCAGGGAAGCAGTGATCGCGCAGGTCGCCTCGCTGTCGGTCGAGTGCGCCGATTGCGGCCGCAACAGGTGGTGGCGGCCCGATCAGTTGAAGCGCTTCGGTGTGAATGGGAGCACGCCGCTGGCCGCGCTGTCGGGCCGCATCGTCTGCTCGGCCTGCCGGGCCGACGGGCTGCCTGGCACGGCGATCTCGATCCAGGCCGCTTTCATCGACGAGCGCCAGCGCGTGCGCTCGGAAGCGCGCATGCTGAGCGGCCGCGACGTGCCGCTGGAGGGGTCGAGGCGGGCTTGAGGGCGCCGGCTGCCTAAGGCGTCAGCAAACGTGTCTTCGTCGAAGAGGGCAACGTCTCGACCGCCGTGAAAGGCTTGCAAGACCGTCACGGTGTTGTCCTTGACGCTGAATGCTATCGTGGCTCGCGGGCGATAGCCCACGCCACGCAGGCCCGGTCTAGTATCCCAGCAGTTCCTTCAGCGGAATCACCCGCCAGACGTGCTTGATGGCGTAGCGATTGAAGGTCAGCGTCTTGGGCGGATTGTACTGCTCGACCACCAGCTCGCCCGCCGTGCGCCGGACCAGTTTCTTGATGAAGGCCTTGCCGTTCTTCTCGTTCTCGTCGGGAAAGGTCTCGATCACCACATGGTCGCCCGGCACCGCGTCGCGGCCGCCGCAATAGATCATGTCGCCGGGTTCGTAGCGCGGCACCATGGAATCCGAGAGGACATGGAGCGCGAATACTCTCGGCAGGTTGCGGATCCCTGGCGGACGCTGCACGTATCCTGCCGGCTCGCCGTTGAAGGTGAAGTCGCCGTCGTCGCCGCCGACGGCGGCGCCCAGCACCGGAATGTCCATCGCTCCGGCCGGCAGCGGGCCGGCGTCGGTGACGATCTCGGCGTCCGCCACTGGGCCGGCATCGTCGAGAAAGACGACCTGCCCTTGGCCCAGCGCCACGGGGTCGACGCGCAGGAAGGCGGCGGTCTTCAGCAAGTTCTCGGTCTTGGGCAGGTTGCGCCCGGTTTCCCAGTTGCCGACGGCGGCGACATCGGTGTCGTTGTGCTCGGCGATGTGGCGCATGACCAGGCCACGCTGCTTGCGTGCCTGGCGGATCGCGGCCCCGACCCTGATCGACAGTTGCGTTTTCACCATGGCCTCATGTGACCGGCAAGTCCTGCTTTCGTCCATGAAAGAATGGCTTGCATGAGTTTTTGAGTTATGCTTATATCAACTTATGCAAAAGCTCAACCCTCTCAGAGTCGACAGCACCTCCAGACCGGCCTTGCCGGCCTGCCCTTTCCCTTCCGCCCCGGCCGCCACCTCCCCGGCCGGGGCGAAGCGCGAAGCCGATTGCCTTGGTGCATCGGCCTTGCGTCCGGTCCGCCCGTTCCCGGCGGCCGGAACGGCCGGAGCCGCCGCTCCCCGCGGCTCCGGCCCCCCATTCGACCCGGCCGCGGGTGTTGCCTGTCGCACGCAGAACGGCACCGTAGATCCTGTACGAGCCGATGACGGGCAGGGCTGGTTCGGCCCCCCGATAGAGACCTGGCGCGGGCGCGGCTTGCGCGCCTCGCCGCAGGTCGCCCGGCGAGGCTGAGAGCCGGCTCGTGCACAGCAATCCCAGCGGCCGACAGGCCGACCAGGCCCGACAGCGCCCATGACGGCCGCGGGCAAACCCCACGCTTGCCTGACGGCGCCGTCCACGGCGGCCGCTGGCCGCGCAATGGAGACGGACATGGTAAGCTACAGTGACAGCGAATTGCAGGCGATTGCCGCCTGGCTCGGGGATGGGCTTTCGGCCTCCAGGATCGCGGCGGCGTTCAGCGCACAGCGCGGCAGCCCAGTATCGCGCAACGCCATTATCGGCATCGTCCATCGCAATGCCATGCTGGGCGCGATCGGCTTCGCCAATGGCAAGGGCCCGTCGGCGGCCGGCACGGCGATGGCCACGGCGGCGAGCCGAGCCGCCAAGGCGGAACCTCCAACGAGCCGTGCCGGCGCCATCCCGCAGCCGGGGAGCACACCGGCCGTGCGGCCGAAGCAGGCCCCTTCGCCCGTCCGGCCACGGCTTTTCCAACGCGAGGCGGGCGTGCTGATCGCTGATGGGCAAACCTACCGCTTCAAGGTGCCGGCGTCGCCGCGCGGTCCTATCGGCCGGCAGCCGCATGGCGTGGCCATGCGCTTCATCGATTGCCTGTTCACCCGCTGCCGTGCTCCGCTCGACCCAGCGCCGGAGGAAGATGCTAAAAATGGTCAGCCCGGCGGACGGCCCGGCCAGGACATGCTGTGCTGCGGCATGCGCACCACGGCGTTGAAAAGCTACTGCGGCTATCATCAGGCGCGCTTTCACCGCCCTGTTTGCGAAGCCGGATGAAGCTCGGTCCCTTCTCCCCGTTGAATGGAGGAAAAGGCGCTTCTCACGCCGCCGTCACCAGTTTCGATCGCCGCCAATACCGGGAGAATTACCGTGAACGCCTATCGCGCCGCACCGCTATTTCGGCATCTGGCGCCCTTGTTTGGGCGGCTGCACCGCCCGTCGCTCCAGCATCGTCGCCGGGCCGCCGCCGGCAACCAGAATGCCGGCAACCCGGGCAAAGCCGGTGAACACTTTCATTGCATCGGATTGCGAGATCTGCGCCGCGATGGCGGCGCTGCAGGCGTTGAGGGCGCTGCGATAGACGTGGCCCCGCCGCTCGATCGGCCAGCGCTGCAGGAAATCGGCGGCCTCGCTGACAGTCTCGATCTCCTCGACATGGCCGTCCAGGCAGACTTTGAGCGGCACTCCGGTCTTCATCGTACCCACGGCATTCACCTTCGGTGCGGGCGCGGCTTTCGAGCCGACGCTCATAAACGCACAAGGCCTGCCGCCGGTTGCATCGCGGCCGTCTCAGGGGCTCGCTGCCGCGTCGAGCCACTCATGTGCGCGGCTTCTTGGCTTGGCCACCAATATGCCTTGTTGCCTGGCCGCCTCGCGGAAGGCCTCGAAGGCGGGCCGCGGACAGCAAGTACCCTCGACCGCGAGCCGGACGAGCCGTGCCGCCTCGAGATAGCCCGGCGCGGTTTTGTCGGGCCATTGGTGACGAAGCGCCATCGCCGCATCGGCCACCGAGCCGACCAGCATGGTCTTGTTGTCGCAGAAACGCAGGGTCACCGGCATGAAAGCCGTCATGGGCAATCCTCCCCTTGGGCATGGACGCGTCACAACGTCCGGACCGGCGGCGGGTTCCATTAGCGCGGCTGTAAGAACGAGGTGGTGCGCGGCATGAGCGAACGGCCCTTCATGCAGCTCTACGTCTCCGATTTCGTCGGCGACACGCTGCAACTCTCGACCGAGCAGATCGGCGCCTACATGCTGCTGCTGATGGCGATGTGGAACGCCGGGGGAAGCCTGCCCGAGGATGACGCGAGGCTGGCGCGCGTGGCGCGCCTGCCGTTGAAGCGATGGCGCGCGATCAGTGCCGAGCTGCTCGCCTTCTTCGAGCGCGAGGGCGACGAGATCGGACACAAGAGACTGACGAAGGAGCTGCGCAAGGCGCGGCTCAAGAGCGAGGCGAGAGCGGCCGCCGGCGCGCGCGGCGGAGCCGCCACCGCCTTGAAAACAAAGGCGCATACCCAAGCAAATGCCGATGTTTTGACGCGGCATTCTCCAGAGTCCAGAAACCAGATGGAAAAAGCTTCGGCTTTTTCAGCGCGCGAAGGGCGCGAAAGACCGGGCCGGCTCAAAAAGCCGCCGGGCTGGACCAGGCCGAAAACCCACGGGGACGCCGCCAACGCCATCATCGAGGAGATCCGCGGATATGACCACGGCCGAACTGCAGCAGGCAACGAAGGCGCTGGCGGCAATGTTCTCCTGCTTCCCGCAATCCGCCCTGACTGACGTCGAGATGCAACTGCGCGGCTACCTCGGCGCGATCAGGGATGCCGAACTGGGCGACCTGCAGGCCGCCATCCAGCGCTTCGTGCGCGGCGAGGTGAGGAGTTGCAACGCGCAGTTCTGTCCTTCGAGCGCGCAGCTCTGCATCGAAGTGCGCGAGCGGCGGGTGATGCGGGAGTTGCTGGCGCGGAGGGGCGCCGGCCTGGTTTCCTCGCCTGTGCGAAGCGGCGGGCAGGTGGCCCGGCGAAGCCGGGACGGAGAGGGGGACGCCCTCGGCCACGCCAGAGCCGACTGAGAATTGGCCACCACTCGAACACAACCAAGGAGCCACCCATGCCCAAAAAAACCAAGGCCGCCAGGCCGCAAGCGCCGAAACTGCCGAGAGGCGAGGCCGAGCAGGTGCGCATCCGCCGCGAGGTCGGCCATGATTTCGCGCTGAAGGACGATGCCTTCGGCCGCAAGCGGCTGACACCGGGCACGGCCGAGGCGCGGCGCGTCTACGAGGTGTCGAATGACGGCCACACTTCCACCGGCGGCATCGTGCGGGTGCGCAATGTCGACCCGCTGCTGGGCATCACCTCGCTGACCCGCCAACAGCGCGAGGCCGGCATGCGCTACCGCGAGCACTTCCGGTGCAGCCAGCAGGCCGATATCAAGCCGATCCGCTGGACGGAGCGCGTCGACGGCGGCCGCATCGGCGGCGGCATCGCCGACAGCGTGCTCAACGCCGGCCGCACGCACGCCGCCGCGACACGGGCCCTCGGGCATTGGGATGTGGCGGCAATCGTGCATAAGGTCGTGTGCCTGGAACAGCCGGTGAAGACCGTGGCCGAACAGGATGGCGAAGGCCGCGACGTGGTGACGAGGCTGCTGAAGGTAGGGCTCGACGTGCTGGCCGTGCACTATGGGATGATGATGGGACGTTAGGATTGTTCAACCCCGACGATGCGGGCGCGCCGGCAAATGCTGGTGTTTTACGCAAGCCGGACGGTAATATTGATCCGGCCGGCTAACGCCGGCCGGGCCAAATCCCAAGGTCAGTAGCCGCAGACCCGCACTCTCTCGATTACACGGTGGTGGTGGCGCCAATGCTTCACCAACTCGGTGTGGCAGCGGCGATGGTACATGCCGTAATAGCGCGGCCGGTAGCCGTCGTCGTACACGCCATAACGATAGTGGTGACGGCGGTAATAGGCACCATCGTCGGAGTAGCCACCGTAATAGTCGCTATCGTCGGAGTAGTGACGGTAATAGTCGCGATGTCTGGGAACGTAGTAGTCGTCATCATAGCCGTTCCCGATGCCGAGCGTGATACTGGCGGCATTTGCCGGAGCGATCACCGCCATCGCCGAAGCGGCCGCGATCACGGATGCAAGCAAGAGCTTTTTCATGACAACCTCCTTCTTAAGGTGCGCCTAATAAACGCTGCAGCCGCGGCCCTGTTCCCATAAATCGGTGGATCGATCGTTCGAGCTGTTTGCCGGGGCGCGAAAGGACCTGTCCGGCGATGCCGCCCTGGCCGTACCTGTCAGCATGCTGGGGGGCGTTTTGAACCTTGGCCGCCGCCGTCCATTTCCCCTGGATGCAACGGGGGCCGAGTAAGCGGGCGCGCTTCCTTTTCCCACAAGGGGAAAGGAACCCTCTAAAACAGCGCCTTTTCCAGCGGTCCTGCCAATGTCTCGGCAAAGGCCGTCGCCAGATGATGCCTGTCGCGGAAGGCGAGCTTGCCGTCGATGAAGACGTGGCATTCGGTCGGGCCGCAGAAGCGGTCGGTGAGGTCGACATAGAGCGTGTCGGGGATGCTTTTCACCACCGCGCGCTCGGCGGCGGCCACGTCGTCATTGGCGGCCTCGGCCCTCGGCGTGTCGCACAGCGACGGCGCCTCGCGCCACCACAGCGCGCGGGCGACGCAGGCGTTCGCGAAGCTGTCGCCGATCGGCGTGTCGCGGATGACGGCGGCCTCGACGCCTGCCTGGCTGAAGGCCTCCAAGGTGGAGCGCAGGCCAGCCTGCCAGCGACCTATCTCGGCCTTGCGGCTGGCGGCGGACATGTCGCGTGTCAGATTGCCGATCGAGAATTCCGAGATCACCACCAGGCGCGGCTTGCTGCGGATAATGTCTGAAATCGCCTGTTCGCGCCAGGCGTCGCATTCGGTGTAGTCGCGCTTGAGCACGGCGTTGAAGGTCGACAGGCGTGAAGCGCGGCACGAGGATTTGAGGTAGGTGATCACTTTGGTGTCGTTGCGTTTTGCTGCCTCGACCAGCGGCGTCGACCAGTGGTCGGCATGCGAATCGCCGAACAGCACGATGGTGTGGGCGGCGTCGGCCGGCCCGAAGGTGCAAGGTTTCGGCTCCACCGTGTGAAAATCGAGCAGGCAGTCCTTGTCGACGGCGCGCGCGATGGACGGCTGTTCGGCGGCCTCTTCGATGCCGCGCTGGGTGGGGTCGATGTTGCGCGTGGCCAGATGCGCGTTGGCGTAGGCCGCAGCCACGCCGGCGGCGGTCAGCACGAGGGCCGGGGCGAGGGCAAGCCCGGGGAAAAGCCGAAGCGGTCCTGCGGCCGGGCTGGCGTCGAAGCGAAAGGCCCTGGCTGTCGCCGCCAGCCAGTCGCCGCGCCGCGCGGGGTTTTCGATCAGCCGGTAGGTGGCCGACGCCAGCGCCAGCGCCAGCACGGCGCAGCCGATGCGCTGCGCCACGCCGAGGTCGGGCTGCAGCATGGTGGCATAGACGATGACGGGCCAATGCCAGAGATAGAGCGAATAGGAGAGCGTGCCGACCCACTGCAAGGGCGGCAGCGAGAGCATGGCGGCGGGCGCCAAGGCCCGCCAGCGAGTCCTGGCCGGGGCATCGCCCTGCTCGCCGGCGCCGTTCAACAGCACCAGCACGGAGCCGGCAACCGGCAGCAGCGCGTACCAGCCGGGGAAGGGCAGGTCTTCGCTCAAACAGAGATAGGCGACGGCGATCAGCGCCAAGCCCAACCATCCCTGTGCCGCCCGCAGCCAGGATTGATGCCGCCACAAGATTGGCGCGGCAAAGGTCGCCAGGCCGCCGGCGGCGAATTCCCAGGCCCGCAGCGGCGAGAAATAGAAAGCCCAGGCCGGCGAGAGACTGGTGAGCCAGAGACAAGCCGCGAAGGAGGCGAGGCCGACGGTACCGATCACGACCACCGTCATGCGCCGGCCCCGATGCAACCAGGCGGCGAAGACAAGCAGTGCCGGCCAGACGAGATAGAACTGCTCCTCCACCGACAGCGACCAGAAGTGGATGAAGGGGTTGCTCAAGGCATCGGCGGCGAAATAGTCGAACGACCAGCGCAGCAGCCACAGATTGATGGTATAGGCCGCGGCATACATGGCGCCGCGCGAATAGAGCGCCTGTTCCTGCGGCGCCATGATGAAGGTGCCGATGGCGAGCGTGATCAGGATGACGAAGATGGCGGCCGGCAGAAGGCGCCGTGCGCGCCTGGCATAGAAGCGCCAGAGGTCGAGCCGGCCGGTCTCGGTGATCTCCTGCATCAGATGCGTGGTGATCAGCCAGCCGGAAATGACAAAGAAGATGTCGACCCCGGCAAAGCCGCCAGGCAGCGCCGTGAGGCCAAAATGGTAGGCGACGACGCCGCCAACCGCCAGCGCGCGCAAGCCCTGTATGTCAGGCCGAAACGATGCCGCCACGACAGCTCCTTCGTTTGCGCCCACCCGTCACCTGTCCGGCCGGGTAGCCGATATTGCAATGCAGAATATATTTCGCAGTGCAACATGGCCAGAGCAAGGACGCTGCTTTTTCCTCTTCTTGAAAAAAGCGGGAAATGTGTTGATCGAGGCAAAAACTCGTGGGGTCAGGCACTTGGAGTGGGGGCCGAATGAGTAGCGGCAGGGCAAAGCACGGCGGTCACGAAAACAGCCCCGCGAACGGGGCTGTTTTCACGGCTGCGGCGCGTTATCAACTGCCGCCGTTCAATTTCACGCTGCTGCAGAACTCCGGATGCGTGTTGGTCGGGTTGGCGTTCTTGGCCTCGTCGGCGCAGGCGGTCTTCATGGCGGTCTGGTCCTCGGGCGTGAGGGCCTTCCAGGCTTTGACGAAGTCATCATTGCCGACCATCTTCTTCATGCCTGAGTCCGTGTAGAACGGCTTCATCTTGGCAGGATCGTCGAGAGCGGATGTTCCCGTGCTGCCTCCCGCGAGAGCCGAACCGGTGGCCATCGAAAGCGCCATCGCGCCAAGACAGATCATCTTGATGTTCATGACTGGATCCTTCCCTGTTGCTTTGTGATCGTCGAAGCAACGATCAAGGTTATAACGAAACAGTTTGCCCGAAAGTTCCGGTTTTATCAGACCAAAATTCCCTAATTCAGCCAAAATGTGTTCTGTCTGACCTTTGAAATATTTGCGGTATTTGGAACGCGAGCCACGGCTCCAGGCGACTGCTTGGTTGAGCAATCTTCCCCGCTGCTGCTCATCGCCGCTGACGCTGGACGACCAGGCTTCAGGTCGTCTGGACAACTTCGCGGCTCGCGGATGGTTCCGGGTTCCGGCAGGACGGCCTTGTCGCCGCACAAAAAAGGCCTCGCGGGCGCAGCCAGCGAGGCATTGATTGGAGGGACTTGTCATCGCCTCAGGAAGCGATTGCGCAGCAACGAGGCCGGCTTGCGGAAAGTTTCAGCGCCCAGCGACCGTCAAGCGCCTCTGCTACGAGCCTACAACTTCGCTCGAACCTAGGAGGAAGCCTCGCTATCCCGCTGGTTCAGCGTGCGCGCCGCGTCTGCCCCTGCCGCGAGGATGCGTTCCGAGAGTTCCGTTCCGTCCACGGCGCGGGCCATCTGAAGGGCGCCGATAAGGGTCGCAAAGATGCCCAGCGCAACGCTTTCCCGATTCCGGGTCCGCGGCGGCAGTTCCGCCGCCACCTGGCGCACCTGGGTCAGCAAGCGCTCGGTATAGAGTTGACGTGTTTCGGAAGGCTCGCGTGCGATCTCCGGCAGCAATGCGGCGGACGCGCAGCCCTGTCTCGGATTGTCCCGGTGTGCCGTCGACAGATAAGCGTCGATGGCCATATCCAGGCCGCCGGCAGCCAAAGCTTCGCGGATCTGGTCCGACTGATCCTCCAAGGCCGCTGCCACGGTTTCACGGACAAGCGCCGCCTTGGATTGAAAGTGCGGATAGAAGGCCCCGTTGGTCAGGCCGGCGTCTTTCATGATGGTTGCGAGCCCGGACGCGGCGATACCGTCACCGCGAAAACGGTTGGCGGCAACCTCCATGATCCGGCTGCGCGAGGCGTCCTTCCGGCCTTTTTCATAGCGCATGGCTGCGATTCCTTTCTTCTATTGCATTATGATTGTAATGTGATATTACGAGCATAATTCTAACGAGGCGAAAAAGCTAGCCCTAATGATTTTGGAGCACCAAATGAACAGGAATTCGGGAAAGACCGCGCTCGTCACGGGAGCCTCCTCGGGCATCGGCCGCGCCAGCGCGGAAGCGCTGGCGCGAGCGGGATTTACCGTGTTCGGCACAAGCCGCCGCAAGCTCGGCGACAGCCCGAACGGAGTAACCATGCTGGTTTGCGATGTGACCGACGACAAGGCCATCGATGCACTCGTTTCAACCATACACGCGCAGACCGGCCGCATCGATCTGCTGGTCAACAATGCCGGCGTCGGCATGTTTGGAGGAGCCGAAGAATCCTCGATCTCGCAGGTGCAGGCGCTGTTCGACGTCAATCTGTTCGGCGTCATGCGCGTGACCAATGCGGTGTTGCCGTCGATGCGGCGGCAGGGCGTAGGACGCATCATAAATATCGGCTCGATCCTGGGATTGGTACCCGCGCCATATTCGGCGCATTACTCCGCGGTCAAGCACGCGCTCGAAGGTTATTCGGAATCGCTCGATCATGAGATTCGTGCTTTCAATATTCGCGTCTCGGTCATCGAGCCGGCATTCGTGCGCACCGTCTTCGACCAGAATGGAATAGAACCGGATTCCGTGCTGAAGGAATACGATCGGGCGCGAGCCGGCTTCAAGGCGTTGCTTGCCGATGTGATGCCCAAAGCCGATCGGCCGGAAGTGGTGGCGGATGTGGTCGTCAAAGCGGCGACCGCCAGCCAGCCGCGCCGGCGCTACACCGCGGGCAAGGCGGCCCGGCAGGTCAGCCTGCTGCGTCGCTTCGCGCCCGCCGGGATGTTCGACAAGACCTTGCGCAAGCAGTTCCGCTTGCCTGCCTGAGCAAACGATTTTCAGAAAGTGACCATGATGAAAGCCTTTGTCGTCGACAAATATCAGAAGAAGGGCGCCCTGCGGCTGGCCGAAATGCCAGAGCCGGATCCGCGGGACGATGATGTCCTGGTCGAGATCTATGCCGCCGCCGTGAACCTCCTGGATGCCAAAGTCCGGGACGGAGAGTTCAAACCCATCCTGCCCTATCGCCCGCCCTTCATTCTGGGCCACGACGTGGCAGGAATCGTCGTGCGGGTCGGATCGAAAGTCCGCGGCTTCAAGCCAGGCGACGAAGTCTATGCCCGGCCGCGCGATGGCCGGATCGGGACATTCGCGCAATCCATAGCCATGAACGAAGCCGACGTGGCCCTGAAGCCAAAAAACCTCAGCATGGAAGAGGCCGCCTCGATCCCGCTCGTCGGCCTGACTGCCTGGCAGGTGCTGGTCGAGAAAGCCAAACTGAGGAAGGGCCAGAAAGTCTTCATCCAGGCCGGTTCCGGCGGTGTGGGGACCTTCGCCATCCAGCTGGCGAAGCATCTTGGCGCGACGGTCGCGACAACAGCGAGCGCGGCGAGCACCGATCTGGTCAAAAGTCTCGGCGCCGATATCGTCGTCGATTACAAGAAGGACGATTTCGAAAACGTCCTGCAGGGCTACGACGTTATCCTGAACAGCCAGGACGCCAAGACGCTCGCAAAATCGCTGCGCGTTCTGAAGCCGGGCGGCAAGCTGATCTCCATCTCCGGTCCCCCGGATTCCGACTTTGCCAGGAAACAAGGCCTCAACATCGTCCTGAGGCTGATCGTGGGCCTGCTCAGCCGTGGCATACGCCGCAAGGCAAAACGCGCCGGTGTCGACTATTCGTTCCTGTTCATGTGGGCGCAGGGCGACCAGCTGGGCAAGATCACGTCGCTCATCGAATCCGGCGCCGTACGCCCAGTCGTCGATCGGGTCTTCCCATTCGAACAGACCAACGAAGCATTGGCCTATGTCGGGACCGGACGGGCAAAAGGCAAGGTCGTCATCAAGGTCAGATAGAATGGCGCGGCAGCGGCGCGTCACCTGTACCCCGGCACTGTCCGTCATCATCCTTAGCCGGCGTCGCGGCCCACCGGTCCCATCTCGACCTCCCTCAGATAAAACGCCTTGCTCGGCTGCAGGTGATCGACACAGAGCTGCGCCAGCACCCAATTGTCGCTGCGCTTCAGCGCCTCGATCATCATCAGATGATGCTGGCGCGAGATTTCGAGCTTGTCCCGGTCGGCCAGCGAATTCGCCCGTACCGGCAGGCTGAGGCGCATATAGTGCTCGATCGAGGACACGAGATAGGCGTTGCCGCAGGCCGAGAACATGGTGAGGTGGAAGCGGTCGTTGGCCTCATGGATGCCTCTGAGGTAGCCGGCGTCGACATGGGTGCTGTAGACGCGGTGGATCTCGATCAGCTCGGCGATCAGCGCCTCGCTCGCCGGCAGCCGGATCATCAGCGCGGCCTGGCGCTGCAGCATCTCGCGCACCTCATATATCTGGCGGACTTCCTCGGGGGCGAGCCGGCGCACCGTGGCGCCCTTGTTGCGCTCGCGCGTGGCGACGCCAAGCCTTTCCAGCTGGTAGAGGGCCTGGCGGATGGTGTGGCGCGAGACCGGGAAGCGGGCCAGCAGCACGTCCTCGACCAGCCGCGTGCCGGGCGCCAGCCGGCCAAAGATGATGTCTTCCTCCAGCGCATGGACGATATCGGCTTCCTTGCCGCCATAGTCGACCGTGTTGAGCATCGCGATCCTCTTGCTGGCCCGGCCAAATCGTCATTGGCCCAGACCACTCTAGCGTTCGCGCGCGAGGCTGGCCACAAGCTGGTCGAGGCTGACGTCGCCGCACATCCGCATCGCGTGGCGCAGGCTGATCCTGCCGACTTGCTGGCGCATGATGACCGGCAGGCAGGCCGGCCCCGCTCCGGTCAGCACGAAGGCCTGGCCGACCAGGACCGGTTCGGAGAAGGGCGCCCACTGCACGGCCACGAATGGGACCTTCGGCCAATATCGCTGCTGGATATGGAAAGGCCCGCCACCGACGCGACTCGTGACGGGCCTTCCGAGTACGCCGGGCTTCCCACCGCCCGGCCATTTGCAAAACCAGCCGGCGGCGCGATCGTTCCATCAGGAAGCGCGGGCACCTCTGGGAGACGGGCTCACGGACCTTTGCGGGTCACTATTTGTGGATGAGCCATTCTATCAAGCCGGTCTCGGCCAGCTCGCAGCCGGTAAACTCGTGAACCAGGCTTTTGGCCAGATCGCGCCATTGACACTCGGGCACGTTCGCTTGCGAAACCAGATCTCGAAATACAGCGCGCAGAATGTCGGCATCGAACGCTGAGACGGGAACCGGGTCTGTAGCTTCCCAGGCTTGACCGTTGTCATCGCGTTGGCGTTGGCGAAGCTGTTTCAGAAGCTCGCGCGATTGCGCGATCGCGCGCCTGGAATGGTCCATTTCACGGCGAAAGGCGATGTTTCCAGCAATGGAACGATGTCGTAGCAGGAAGCTGGCTTCGATAGCTGCCCGCGCCACGTCTATATGGCTTCCAACCATCGCTACCTCCCTGAGGTTGTTTTTTACGCCTCCGAAGGTGCATCTCAAAGGGGATTCAGCGTACGGTTTGGTACAAAACCCGCCTATGCGGTTGAGCACACCCGCGCGGTTGCTCAATTCCTGTCGGACGGCTTCGAACGCATCCTCGACACCGTCTCGCGCTCGGCGCGTTTGGAGCGCAGCGGCGGCAGGCCACGGTCGATCAGGTCCATGTCCTCCAGCACCATGTCGCCCATGCGTTTGAAGGCGATGTCGAGGGCGCCGGCGCGATGGGCGGAGCGCAGGAAGCCGGGCAGCGCGCGCACGGGATGGTCGACTGCCAGCGGCTCCTCGGGAAAGACATCGCTGGCGGCAAGGATGTGGCCGCTCTTCACAGCCGCCATCAAGGCGGGGAAATCGACCACGCCGGCACGGCTGAGCAGGATGAAGGCGGCTCCCTTGCGCATCCTGCCAAAAGCATCGGCGCCCAGAAACCCCTGGTTCTCGGAGGTTACCGAGGCGACGACGAAGACGAAGTCGCTTGATGACAGCACCTCGTCCAGCGAGGCCGGCTCGACGCCGTTTTCCCTCAGGATCGACGGCGGCAGCCAGGGGTCGAACACCTTCGTGTGGGTGCGGAAGCCCGACAGCAGGCGGTTGAGGGCGCGGCCGAGATCGCCGAAGCCGATGATGCCGACATCGGCTCCTGAAAGCAGCCGCGCCGTCTGGTTGCCGTCGCCGCCCCACAGTTCCTCGCCTTTGCGGAAAGCAAGATCGGCATCGACGATGCCGCGGGCAAGGTTGAGCGCCATGGCCAGGCCGAGCTCGGCTACCGGCTCGGCGAAGACCAGGCCCGTCGTGACGACATGGATACCCCGTGCGAACAGTGTTTCGTAGGGCATGTTGTCGAGGAGGTTGCTCTCGACATTGAAGACGCAGCGCAGCGCCTTCATCGCCTCAAGCGTCCGCGGCGAGATCGGCGGCTGGCCGACGATGTAGCGGGCCTCGGCCAGCACCTCGGCCGGCAGCCGCGCCACGCCGTCGGGCGTCGTCTCGACGATGCGATAATGCGCCTTGAGGCGCGCCAGCTGCGGCGGCGTGAAGATCAGTTCGAGCGTGCGCGGCTCGGGCGCGCTGATCACCAGCGGCAAGGCGGTGTCTGACATTGGCAAGGTCCTCCCACGCGCCTTGTGGCGCTTTCTCGATCCTAAATCTATCCCGTGCCGGCGGATTTGAAAGCACGGTAGACCAATTCACCCGGCGCAGGCGTTCGAACAATCACCACGGCCGTCCTGGTACGATTGACATTGGCGGCGAAGCCGGTGTTCTCTACGGTTTCAAACAAGGGGAGATGGCTGGTGAAGAAATACGAGAAGCCAACCTGGCAGAAGCGCGAACGGCTTTCGGCCGTCACTGCTCTCGCTGGACCTTCAGGGTTACCGTCCTGAACGCATTCGCCTGCTGAAACAAAGGCGCGATCGACCGATCGCGCCTTTTGCCTTTGCGAACGAGAAGGCCGTCACCCACGCCGCTTCGGCGGTGCGGGCTTCTGTCGCTCGCCGCTTGGCTCGGCGGACAGTCGCTGTTTGCGAAGGCGCTCGGTCTTTGCGTCGCGGGCCTGCCGTTCGGCGTCGAGGATGAGCCGCGACTCGCGATCGGCTCTCTCAAGCTTATGCTTGTCGACCAATCGGGCCACTTTGTCCTCCGGCAGCGTGTCGCATTCCATGAAACCAACGCCGTTCGGCAAGGTTCCCTTGGGTGTGGGCTTTGAGATCGCGTCAGGATTCTGCGTGGTCCGATCGCTCGGCGCGATGACCGGCCTGCCAACTGGTGAGTTGGCGCTCGGCCTCCGATATGGTCACGCTCATCAAGCCGTCAAATTCGGCCATGGCTTCCATATGCCCATGATCAATGATGGATTTGCGAAGAATGCGCATTGCCAGAATAGCATCCTGCAACGCGCGGTCGATATTCTTGACCATGACAGGATCTCCTGCGGGAATAACCTGTCGGCAAGCCGCTTGTTCCCACCGAACGGCACTGGATCTGCTTTTTGAGCGCGATGTCGCTGTCCCGGTGAAGCGCTCCAGCGGTTTCCTTCTCCGGGAGGGGTGGAGCCAGGTTAGAGGTAAGGCCCTCAGGACAGAACCACGATGACGATAAAGGGTGGAAAGCCCCCTCACGCCATGCCCGGCTCCCGCCGCATTCCCAAATGGCGCACCTTGCGGCCGATGATCATCAGCCTGCGTGCCGTATTGTTGCGCAGGCGCCGCGCGCGCCATTCCAGCCCGGTTTCGGTGGTGATCCGCCTAGCGTAGACACTCACACGCATGCCGGCCTCATCGGAGGCCAGCTTGACCGGATCGTCATAGAAAGCGGCAATCTTGTCCGCCGCCATGCCTGGCGTTTCCAGCCAGCGTGGAATGTGAACGGAATGGAGCTGATCGACGTCGATCATGACCCGCCCTATGCCGACGCCCGGCGTCGGGCATGTCGTCCAGAACGCGTCACCGATGAAGACGACCCCGTCGCGGCGATGGCCTTGCGTCGTGGTCAGGTTGATCTGCCGGACCTCGACGGGACTTGAGACAGCGAAGTTGCCGCATTGCGCCGATATTTCAGGCATCAATTCGCAAAGCATTTTCTGCGGATTGGCCCGAAAGTCCCTCGTCCATTGTTCGGCCACGGTGCGATAGACGAACATGTTGGCCCGCATCTTGTCGCCGAGAGGAAAGACGGTGATGTAGGCGACGCGGTCGCTGGCCCGCCTGCCGTAGCAGGTGACGGCCTGGTAGCCGCACTCGCGCGGCGGAATGGCGAGGTCGAAACCCATCGACAGCGAATGAGCTTTCGATTGCTCGACCCGCTCGACGCCGATGGCGCGCCGCACCGCTTCGCTGTGACCGGTGGCGACCACCAGCAGGCGAGCCGTGATGACCCTGCCGTCGTTCAGCACAAGGCGCTGCCGGTCCGGTCCGGTCGAGACCTCGGCGACCTTGCCGACCGTTATCGGCACTTGCGGGGGAAGGGCATCGCGCAGCCCGTTGATCAACGCTCCATAGGAAAATGCGTATTCGGGCCTGCGCTCACGCGCGAACAACTGGCCAAGGCGGAAGACATGAATGTCGTCAAACGGCGTGACGAGCCGCATGATCGTTTTGTCGAGGCCGAGCTTCTCGAACAGCCGTATCTGATCGGTACCGATTTTTTCGGCCCGGAACTCGTCGTGATGAACGCGGTGCGGATCGATCAGTGCCACCTTGCGGCCGGCTTTTGCCAACACGGTTGCCAGCGTGGTGCCGGCCATTCCGGCGCCAACGATCGCCACGTCGACCTCGATGGGGTCAGCGTCGGCGGGGGTGATATCGCTGCCCTTCATGCTGGTCATCTTCTGTCTCCACAATCCGTGGTGGAAAATATCTTCCGGACCATAATCAACCTCAAGCAACCAACGCGGGTGGCCGGTAGTAACAAACGTTTAGGTTAACCACGGCCACCTCTTTTCCATCGCGGCGCGATCGCCGAGCCGTCGATGAACTCCAGGCCGCCCGCCTCGTTGAGCGTGTGCAGCTTACGCCCACTCCATAGCGCGCCGGGGGTTAAGATCGTCTCGACACGCTGCTCCATGCCGTTCAAATCAAGGTGAGTGACGCGTGCGATGCCAAGGGCGCCGCCGTAGCTCCTGCGGCAGTCCTGTACCGGACGCAGCAACTGGCCGTCACGTTCGACCATGCGTCCGGCCGGCCGCGCCGAGGCGATGTCGATCAGCACCGGATTCCTGGGATGCGGCGTCCAGGGGCCGCGAAAGTCCGGCGCCGACCACAGATGCAGCGCGTCCGAGAAGGCGCCGCCGCCGCCCCGGGCGCTGCCTTCACCGTCCCGGACGGTGGCGAACAGCCACCACGAGCCGCCATGCTCGACCAAGGTGGCGTCGCTGGCGACGATGTCGGACAGCAGCGTCGCTTCCTTGACCCATCCGCCCGGGAAGGCCGTGGCGCGGTAGAGATCCACCGTCCGGTTGGCGCAGCTTTCGGGAACCATCCAAACCTCGCCGTCACGCTCGAAGACGAAGGGGTAGGAGAGATGGTAGGGCAGATCGAGCACCGGCTCCGGACTGCCGATTGGCCCCGACGGACCAAAGGGCACGGCGGAAATGATGGCTCGGCCCAGGCGGTGGATATAGTCCTCGACGAACAGGGTTACCTGTCCCTGATGAAGGATCGGGAACGGATCGGCGTAGAAGCGGCTGCCGTCGTCGGGCAATTCTCGCCAGCCAGAGGCCGGATGCGCGCGCAGGTCGAACAGATCCCGCCCGCCGGTCTGGCGCCAGCCGACCTTCCAGTGCGGGGCGTTGTAGCAGAGATGGTAGATCTTCTGGACGACGCGGCGCGCCAATGCCTTGCCCGCCCTGACGCCGAGCTTGCCGGCCGAGGGCAGCGATGGCGGCCCCCTGCCGTCCTCCGGCTCGGGCAGGGCGGGCAGGGCGCCCCGCGCCGCGCCCGTCACCGCCGCCAGGATCAGGCTTGCCGTGCGCGCCAGCATGTCTTGGAACGAGGCGAGCGCGATGCCGCCATATTCGGTGCCCAGGCGTCCTTCGGCGACGACGGCGCCGTTCTCCTCGATGCAGGCCCGCGGGGTCCGGCCATCGAGGATCGACGCCAGCAGGGCCGCTTCGCCGCCGGCGCCGTCATAGGTCACATGCCAGACGCGTGTTCCTTCCATTCGCACATCGCCGCAGAGGTCGAGCACGAGGTCGGGCGCGGCGGCGGGCTGCGTGCGGTAGGGTGCCAGCGCCGACAACGGCAGGCGCTTGGCCAGTCCGTCCGCGGGCAAGCCATGGATGACCGTTTCAAGCCGGAACAGTGCCGCGACGCTGCCTGGAATGCCGCTCCCGGCTGGGCGTGCGTCGACGCTGACCGCGACCTCGGCGAGCGCGGCCAGGCGCTGCAGCAGCAGCAGGTGAAAGGCACGGAGGCAGTCGCTGTCCAGGCGCAGGCTCACCTGCATGTCGCACCCCTAGAATTCTGATATTCGGTATTGGCCGGTGTTCGATTTTTAGGCACGATCGGTGGGCGACGGTCGGACTGGAGGAAGATGTTGCTCCATTCCATTCGTTTCCCGCTCGCTCGCGCCCTGTCAACACGGCCCATGCCTCTGCTACGCAAACTCCGTGCCAAAAATCAGAAGAGCTCCCAACATAATTAACAGTGTTTTAACAGTTGGAGTAATAGCTAAGCTTAAGCCGCAATTTAAGCTTTTGGGGCACATGGAGTGTTGTCGGAGCGACCTTTGCAATCATCCCTGCTCTCGTTGCCGCAACAACACGCTCCAGAGGTGATGCAATATGCGCCGGAGCCACCGCCGGCCGCGTCCTATCCGTCCTCGACCGTCGAGCTGGGTGACCTGAAGCGCATTCTGGTGCGCCGCCGTTTCCTGATCCTCGCCACCGCCGCGCTGCTGACCCTCGGGGCGCTGCTCTATGGACTGTTCACGCCGGCGCTTTACAGCTCGGTGGCGGAGATCATCGTCGATCCGCAGGACCTGCAGGTGGTCACCAACGACGTCAATCCGAGCCGCGTTCCGCCTGATGGCGGCATCACCATGGTGGAAAGCCAGGTTGCCGTCGTCCAGTCGAGCGGCGTGCTGCTCAGGGCAATCGCGGCGACCAACCTGACCGAGGACCCGGAATTCAACGGGCAGGGCGGGTTGTTGAGCCGCCTGCTCGGCGGCGTGCTGGGCTCGGGCTCGGCCGAAACCGACAAGGCGGGCAAGACGCTCGATGCGCTGCGCCGGCGGCTTGCGGTCAAGCGGGCCGACAAGGTGCTGGTCCTCGACGTGATCGTTACCGCCAAGAGCGCCGACAAGGCGGCGAAGCTCGCCAATGCCATCGCGCAGGCTTACCTGGCGGATCAGGCGAGCGCGCGCGCGAAGATGGCCACGGATGCTTCCGACTCGATCACGGCGCGGCTGGACGAGCAGCGCAAGCGCGTCCAGCGGGCCGAGAATGCGGTCGAGGCCTACAGGTCGGCCAACAACATGGTCATGGCCGCCGGCAATCTGGTCAGCGACCAGGAACTGACCGAGATCAACACGCAGCTCGCCGCCGCGCAGAGCCGCACCGCGACGCTGAAGGCGCAGGTCGACCAGTTGCGCCGGTCCGGCGGCGCGCCGGACGCGACCTCGGAAGCGATGCGCTCGGCGGTGATTTCGAGCCTGCGGGCGCAGGAGGCGACACTTGTCGACCAGGTTTCGCAGCTCGGCACGGAGCTCGGGCCGCGCCATCCTTCGATGATGGCGGCCCAGCAGCAATTGCGCGACACGCGCGCGCTCATCGCGCGCGAACTCGGTCGTATCGCCGCCGCCGCCGAAACCGACTACGAGCGCGCGCTGGCCAACCAGCAGGCGCTGGAAGCGAAGGTCGCGGGCATGAAGAGCAAGTCGCTCGACACCGACCAGGCCTCGGTCAAGCTGCGCGAACTGCAACGCGATCTCGAGGCGGTGCGCTCCGTCTATGCCACTTATCTGCAACGGGCGCAGGAAACGCGCGAGCAGGTCAATGTCGACAGCACCAATGCGCGCATCATCTCCGACGCCATGCCGGCCCTGAAGAAGAGCTGGCCGCCGCTGTTGCTGCTGGTGTTCGGCGCGTTCTTCGGCGGGCTGGGGCTCGGCACCGGCATGGCGCTGATCGCGGAATATTCATCGCCGACGGTGCTTTCCAGCGCGCAGATGCAATCGGCCATCGACGCGCCCGTGGTGGGCGTGCTGCCGGCAAAATCAGCGCGCCGCCGCTGGTGGCCTTTCGGCGGCGCCGCCGCGCCGGCCGGACAGAAGATGGACGCCGTCGCCGGCCTGGCGTTGAGACGCCTGTTCTCCTCCAGCCGGCGTCCGCCGAACTGGCCACTGGTACCGTCGATCCTGGTGACGTCGGCGCCAGAGGACGCCGCGCAGCGGGGCCGGGTGGCGCGCCTGCTGGCCAACGCGGCGGCTGCCAGGGGCAGACGTGTCCTGTTCATCGACACCAACAATGCCGGCGGCAGCCAGAAGGAGCCGCAGCCAGGTCTCCTCGACGTGCTGCGCGGCGAATACGCCTTCGAAGCGCTCAGCCAATACGCGCCCGGCAGCAACGTCGCGCTTCTCGGCAAGGGTCGGCCGAAGGCTGCTTTTTCCGAGGCGCAGGGCGTCTATTTCACACAGCATATGCTGGCCCAGGCGAGCCGCAATTTCGAACTCGTCGTCGTCGATGGCGGCGCGCTGGCCGACAATCTCAACGCCTCACCGCTGGTCGCCATGGTCGACGAGATAGTGCTCGTCGCCACGCTGAACGCGACGCCGATGCGCGACGTCACGGCGGCCTCGCAAGCCATTTCGGTCATGGGGCGGTTGCCGACCGGCGCCTTGCTGGTCGACGAGGCGGCCTGACATGGCTGCCATCCGGGGCGCCGCCCGGTCCGCCACCCCGGCGGCCGGCTGGGCCGGCCAGGGTCAAGCCCCGACCGCGCCCCGCACCGGCAATTCCGTGGACTGGGTGACCGGCTACGGCCTTGTGGCGGTGGTGGCGCTGCTGTTCAGCATTTCGGGTGGCATGCTGTGGCTGGTGGGCTACAATTACGACGGCCTGACCGGCAATCCGGCGACCAAGATCCATCCTTCCACCTATCTGCTCGTGCTGATGTTTGCCTGGCGCGCCTGCACGTTCGGCAACCCGGTAGGCTATACGCTGGCCATCGCCGACAGGCGGCCTGCCAGCGCGCTGCTGGCCGTCATGTCGATCATGCTGCTGGTCGTCGTCATCGTCAGGCAGCGCCCCGGCATGGCCGGCATGATCGACACGTTCGTGGCGGCGGCGCTGCTGGTGATGATGCTGGCCGAGGCCGACGAAAAGACGTTCGCCCGCATGCAAACCGTGGTGCACGCGGTGATGACGGTCAACGCGCTGCTGGCGCTGTTCGAGTTCGCCACCAAGACGCTGGTCTTTCCCTACCGGCTCGACGGCGAGGTGTTCATGAACGACCTGCGCTCGACGGCGCTCCAGGGCCATCCTCTGTCTAACGCCACGATCACCTCGATCTATGTGCTGGCGCTGCTCTCCGGTTCGAAATCCCTGTCCATGCCGCTGCGGCTCGGGCTGATCGGCCTGCAATGCGCGGCGCTGGTGGTATTTGGCGGGCGCTCGGCGATGGTGACGACGATCGCGCTCGGCGGCATCTATCTGCTTTTCAGTGGCGTGGCTTATCTGCGGCGAGGACGCATCAGCCTGCCGGGTGCCGCCCTTGCCGTCATGCTCGCCTCGCTGCTGCCGGTCGTGGTGGTCATGCTGTTCTCCTACGGCTTCTTCGACGCGCTGCTGGAGCGCTTCGTGTCCGACAGCGGCAGCGCCAATGCCCGCGTCGAAATGTTCGAGTTGTTCAAGCATTTCGAACTGCGCGACTTGATTGTGGGGCCCGACATCGATCTCATCGAAAGCCTGCGCCGCATCAACGGCCTCGAACAGGGTATCGAGAACCCGATCATCCGCCTGCTCCTCTATCAGGGCGCCTTCTTCACCCTGCTGTTGTTTTTCGGCTTCGCGCTGTTCATGCACGAAGTGGCACGCCGCTGCCATCCCGGCATCTGGCTGCCGATGCTGGGCTGGCTGATCCTGCTCAACACCTCCGAAAGCCTGGCGTCCAAGACGACGCTGATGACCAAGTTCGTGGTGATCGCGCTGGCGCTTTACAGGCCGGTGAAGGTGGCGGGGCGTCCGGGCGCACAAGGGGTGCCGAGGTAGCGCTGCTCTACGGCGACAAGGAACTCGGCCGCATTTGGAAGGCGGTTATTCCGGCATCCTTAACCCGAGTGCATCCACCATCGCCGGGTCGAGCGAGCGGGTTTTGTCGTCCATCATGCCCATGCCGTCGAACAGGTCCCAGAAGGCCCAGGGGAAGCCGGATGCCTCGGCGCTCTGCCTGACATCGGCGATGTAGCGGGCGCGGTCGGGATTGGGGGCGGCGACGTAGCGGGCGTCGGTGCGCAGCGCGCCGAATTCGCCCATAATGACGCGCGTCGGGGCGATGCCGTGGCTGTCGGCCCAATCGCGCGCCTGGCCGATATATTTGTCGACGAACCAGCGATCTGGCCTGGCGTCGAAATAGACCTTCAGCACGCGTTCGGTTTCGGCATAGGCGGCCTGCTTGTCCGCTTCCGAGGTTTCGGTGTCCCCGGCCATGCGGGCCCTGACCGAGGCCAGCGTGCGTTCGAGCAAACCGGCGGAGGCTGGCCATGGCACGTTGTTGAGCGCGCGGTAGACCGGCTCGCGCATCCAGGGTGCGCCCTGATGGCTGAACAGATAGGGTTCGTAGAAATGGAAGGTGAACAGGATCGGCTCGAAGGCCGCCAGCGGTTCCGGATCGAGCGCGGCAAGCCCGCTCACCATCGAGCCGCAGCCGCCGGTGACGACCAACGGCAACGTCTGGGATGACGCCCTGGCCGCCGCCAGGAGGGCCGCCTGGACGTTCGACCAGACGTTGGAGGAGCAGGATTGCGGCGGTTCGTTGACCGGCTCCAGTGCTACCATGCCCGACGGGAACCGCTGCAGCCTGTTGGCAAGCGTGCCGACCAGCGCGCGATAGGCTTCGAATTCGGGCGCGGCTGTGCTGGAGACCATGCGGTCGGGATTCCAGTAATGAGTGGCGCCGTTGGCCTGCACGTTGACGATGATGCCGAGATCCGCATCGATGACTGCCGCGACGGCATCGTCCAGCATCGCCAGCAATTTTGCGCGCGTGGCGGCATCGGCGGCCAGGAACGGGCCGGGATCGACCGGCAGGCGGACGAAGTCGAGCCCGGTCCGGCGCAGCCGGCGAAGGTCGTCCGGTGTCGGCACCGGCCGCTGCGACTGGAAGGGCGGCCAGTCATAGTCGGTGCGCGGCGCGGGAAACTCACGCGTCAGCGCGAACCAGGGCCAGGCGTTGACGCCGCGGCGAAAACGCCATTCGCCGGTGGCGGCCAGCGCGGGCGATGCGGACGAGAGTGCTGCCGTTGCGGGCACCAGCGCCGTCGACAGCGCGGTCCTCAGCAGCCGCCGTCGCGACCAGCCCGTCATACGGCGCCGGGCGAGGGACGGTCGACCGGCTGGGCTGCGGCGGCGCTCACGCCCAGAAGCCGGTAGGCTTCGGTTTCATAGGCAAGCAGGACATCGTCCCAGCGGAAAGCTTCGTTGGCGCGGGCTCTCGCGGCCGCGCCGCAGGTCCTGACCAGCGCGTCATCCTCTATCGCCTGCCGCATCCGCTCGGCGCAACTCTGCCGGTCGGTGAAATAGATGGCGGCCGCGCCGGCGGTCCATCTGTTATAGGGGTTGTCGTGGGCGATCACCATGTTGCCGGCGGCCAACGCCTCGACCAGCGACGGGTTGGTGCCGCCGACGGTGTGGCCATGCAGATAGGCGCGCGCGTGAAAACGCAGCGCCTTCACCGCCGCCTGGTCGTAGATGGCGCCGGGCAGCACCACCGAGGCGTTCGCCGCCTTGCGGACGGCGACATGGTAAGGGATATCGGGGGAAAGCGTGCCCAGGACCACCAGCTTCATGTCGCGCTTCTGGCTGCAGAAGGCTTCGACCATGGGCAGAATGTTGTTGTCGGGCTCGATACGCGCGATCGAGATCAGGTAGTTGCCAGGCTCAAGGCCGAGCGCGCGCACCGGCGCCTCCGGTGCCGATGTCACCGGGTCGGCGCCATAGGTGATGGTGGCGATGGCGCTGCGCGGCCGGCGCGTCGCCAGGTGATCCGCGATCACCGGATGGTCGGCGACCAGGCGGTGCGAGGCCCAGGCGCCGATCCATTCGTTTAGCCAGAACCATGTGCGCGCAGCCATACCCCATTTTGGCCGGCGCCACTCGATGCCGTCCATGTTGGTGATGATCTTGCGCCGCATCAGCCTCAGCCAGGTCAGGAAGACCGCGCCATTATAGCCGAGCACCAGGCAGATGCCGGGCCGCCGGGCGGCGTCGAGCGCGCATTGCCAGTCGAATTCCAGCGTCGCGCGGGGACCTTTCGAGGCGACCTGGACGTGGATGAGATCGATACCGTTCCAGGTGTCGACACGCACCCTTTGGTCGACCCGCTCGACCTCCTCCTGGCAATAGACGCCGACCTTCCAGCCGCGCCCGGCAAGAAACAGCGCCAGCTTCTCGGCGAAGGTTTCAAAGCCACCATGGGCCGCTGGAATGCCGCGCGTCCCGAGGATCAGGATGGTGGGCATTTCAGGTTTCATGGCTGCTGGCGCTTTCAAATCCGCTCGATTCCGCAATGCGCGGCCGTCCCCTCTGGAAACCACAGCCCAGCGATATCCGTGCCAGACTCAGTTCCAGCCATCATCGCACCGGGGTGTAAAATATTTCTTCCAGCGGCCGGAGTTGTTTCACTATCGGTCAACTATCCCAGCGTATGTGTATCGAAACAAGGCAATGCCGCGACCGGGCGACCTGCAGACGGAGAAATCAGGGCCGGCATGATCCTTGCTCATGGACTTCTGTGCGCCACACCGGCGGAGGACGTGCAGCATTTGGTATGGTGATCCGGGTTCTACATCCGCTCGTCACCATGCCGGCAACAAGTGAAGTCCAAAGGGGTGTTGGGCTTGAAGTCTCCAGTCGCCTGTTCTGTCAGGCGGCGGGATCGTCAAACTACCCCTGGCAGAAAGATGCATGGGAATATGCGGATTGCATGCGTCCATCAGGGCTATGAACTCTATGGTTCCGATCGCAGCTTCGCGGAGAGCGTCGCCGCGTTGCGCGCCGCGTTTCCTTCAGCCGATATCGAGGTCGTCCTGCCGCGCAGCGGACCGATCGTGCGGATCCTCGAACCGCATGCGACCCGGATCGTCTTCGAGCCGCTCTGGGTGCTGAGGCGCCAGGCGATTGCGCGCCTTGCCACCATCGAGATGGCGCGGCTGCCGGTCGCGGTGCTGAGGGCCTGGCGGCGGCTCCGGGATTGCGATCTCACCTATGTCAACACCTCGATCGTGGCCGACTATGCGCTTGCCGCGCGCCTGCTGCCGCACAAGGCCGTGCTGCACATCCACGAAATTCCCGAAGGCGCCATGCGCAGGATCCTAGTCGGCCTGATGCACTGGAGCCATGCCGATCTCATCTTCAACTCGCGCGCCACACGCGCCGCGTTCGGCGAGCCCAGATACGCGCGCTCCCATGTGGTCTATAACGGCGTTGCCGGCCCGGCCGCGGCCGAAGCGACGACCTATGACGGCAAGCGGCCGCTCAAGGTGCTGCTGCTTGGCCGCATCAACAGGATCAAGGGCCAGGAAGTGCTTTTGGAGGCGATCGCCTCGTTGCCGGCGGAACTCAAGTCGAGGATCGAGGTGCGGCTGGTCGGCGGCGCCTTCGAAAGTACCGAGCGCGAACGCGCGCTCGCCGAACTGGTCGGCAGCATGGGGCTCGGCGGACGCGTCAGCGTGCTGCCCTTCATCCCCGATCCCTCCGAGCATTATCGCTGGGCCGATATCGTCACCGTGCCCTCGCGGCGTCCCGAATCGCTCGGCCGCGTCGCCATCGAGGCGATGGCCTACGGCCGGCCGCCGCTGGTGTCGGCGATCGGCGGGCTGGTCGAGGTGGTGAGCGACGGTGAGACCGGCTGGCATGTTCCGCCCGGCGATGCCGCCGCCCTTGCAGCCAAACTCGAGGAGATCATCCTGCGGCCCGAGGCCTGGCGCTCCTTTGTCGCTGCCGGGCGGGCGCGCTACGAGGCGGTCTTCAGCGAACCGGTCGCGGCGGCGGCGATCGCGGCGATAGCCGCCGACAAGCTGAAGACAGCCATCGCCAGGCCGGGGCGGACGGCAACCACCCGCCAGGCGGAGACACGGCCGTGAAACTTCCTGGCCATCTGGTGCGGCGTCTCGTGCTGATGATCGGCGGCGAGGCGATGCAGAGCGGCTTCCACTTCGCCCTCAACATCGCGCTGCTGCATATGCTTTCGGCGCAAGGCTACGGCCTCTTTGCCATAGGCATGGTGATGGGCGGCGTCGGCCTGTCCTACATCAGGTCGCTCACCGCCGTTCCAGCCTCGATATGGATGGGCAAGAGCACCAACAGCGCCGGCGTCGATGCCTATGACGTTGCCTTCGGGACGGCGGCGCTGGTTGTTGCCTTGCTGATGGCCGTCGGCACGGCGATCGTGATGCGTCTCTTGGGCGACCCCAGCGGAATTGCCGCGGGCTGTTTCGTCGGCGCATGGTCGCTGCGCAGCCACATGCGCACGGCCTTCTTCGCGCGCCGCCAGCAGGTGATCGTTTCCGTCAGCGATGCCGCCTTCACGATCGCCGGCACGGTCATGGCCGGCCTGGCGATCTGGCTGGCCAAGGACGCGCTGCAGACCGTGTTCTATGCGCTCGCGGCGGCCAATGTGTTTGGCATCTTCGTCCTGGTCAGGCTGGCGCGCCGCACGATGCGCATCAGCTTTCGCATGCCGACACGGCGGCGCTATGCGAGGCTGTGGTCCCAGCTCTGCTGGTCGGCATTCAGCGCCACCACCACCAACATCCAGGGGCAATGCCTGGCGCTGCTGGTCGCGGGGATTGCCGGGCCGGCCGCCTATGCGCCGCTGGCGGCGGTGCTGGTGCTGTTCGCGCCGCTGCGCATCAGCAGTCTTGCCTTCGTGAACATGACGCAGCCCGAACTCGCCAAGCTGATGCGCAACAACGAAACGCGCCGTGTCTGGGCGCAGGCAAAGCTGTGGGCCGTTGTCATGGGCCTTGGCGCGGTTGTCTATGGATGCGCCATCCTGTTCGTCCTGCCGATGATAAAGTCCCAGGCTCTCCAGGACGCGTCGGTGGGATTTATCGGGTTTTTCGTGATCGCGAATTTCGTCCCGATCATGCTCTACATCATGCCCCGCATCGTGCTCGAGATAATGGGTGACTTCCGCATCGTCGCGTTCATAACCCTGGGCGGCGCCATCGTCGGGCTGGCGTTGATCGCCATCCTGCTGTCGATCGCCTCCCCGCCATGGGCGCTGCTGGGTTCGGCGGTCTCCGAGATCTTCGTGCTCGTGGCATCATGGTATTTCGTGCATCACCGCATGTGGAACATCGAACACCCGGACCAGCAGCGCGACAGCCGCCTGGGCTCCTGGCGACGGGCGGTTTCGTTCGCCGCGGTCAAGCGATAGGAGAAGGATGTGACAGGCCACGCAGTGCAAATTGCCGCGATGACCGACTTGCCTGGCGGGCAGGTCTCGCATCCCACCTCCGTCGCGGCGAACGACGCCTATACGGCAAAACTGCACACCAGCCTCGAGGCGGTCAGGCCACTCTGGCTGCGCCTCCAGGAAAGCGGTGTGTGCACCGGCCACCAGAATTACGCCTGGGCGGAAGGGATCGCCACGCGGCTGCTGCCGGAAGGCGCCGAACTCCTCATCGTCGAGGTGGGCGACGCCACGACCGGCGAACCCAGGATGCTGGTGCCGCTGATGCGGCGCAGGGCTTTCCATCATTGGGTGGTCGAATGGTTGAGCTGCGGCGTCTGCGACTATTCGGCACCGCTGCTGGCCGATGCCAGCCCGTGGACGCGACAATCCGCGCAGGCTGCGTGGGCGGCGGTGCGCTCGGCGCTGCCGCCGGCGGACCGCGTCCACATCGTGGGGATTCCCCGACAGATCCAGGGCGTCGCCAATCCGCTGGCCTTGCTGTCGGCCACGCGCGATTCCATCCAGACCACTTTCGGCCTCGCCATCGACGGCGATCCCGAAACAGTGCTCAAGCGTCTCTGCAGGCCATCCTTCGTCAAGGAATTCGGCAAGGACTGGCGCCGCCTCGAACGGCTTGGCGGCGTGGAACTGGTCGAGGCCGGGGCACCGGCCGAGGTTGACCGTATCTTCGGCGAACTGGTGCGGATGCGGCTCGACCGCTTTCGCGAGCTTGGTCGCTTCGATCTGCTGACCCAGGAGAACATCGTCGATTTCTACCGGAACGCGGCTGTTCATGGCCTGTTGGACGGTTCGGTGCGGCTTTTCGGGCTGCTCGTCGGCGAGGCTCTGATCGCGGTTCAATATCTGCTCGTGCATCAAGGGACTGTTCATGCTCTGCTGATAGCAATGGACCAGGGCGTCGTGCCCAATGTCTCGCCGGGGCTTGCAATCATGGGCAGGTTGATCGGCTGGGCGCGCGAACGAGGCTTTGGATATTTCGACCTGTCGGTCGGCAACCAGAGCTACAAGGAACATATGGGCGCCAAGGGTTCGGTATTGGTCGAACTCTGCCATGGGTTCACGATGCGGGGCAGTGTGGCGACCACCGCCATCGAGTTCCGCAGGCGGGCCGAGGCTTTCGTACGCTCCAGCCCAAGGCTGCTCAACGCAGTCCAGGGAACAATGCGGGGTTTTCGGCGCTTGCGTGGATAATGCCCATGCGCCCCAGAACGAATGGGAGAGGCATGTGGCAAGCCAGGCAGTGCGGTTGGTCGCGACAGCGGATGCACCGGTTCAGCCGATTTCGCCGGTTAGAGCAGGCATGGGCGCCACCGCGCGCTATACGGCGCGGCTGCACACGAGCTTCGACACCGTAAGGCAGCTCTGGCAGCGTCTTGAGGAGACCGGTTTGTGCACCGGTCACCAGGGCCTTGCCTGGGTGGAAGGGATCGCCGGGCGGCTGATGCCCAAAAGCGCCGATCTGCTCGTCGTCGAGGTCAATGATGCCGCCACGGGCCTGCATGTCATGCTGCTGCCGCTGATGCGGCGCCGGGCGCTCGGCCACTCCGTGATCGAATGGCTGAGCTGCGGCGTGTGCGATTATTCGGCGCCGCTGCTGGCCGATGCCAGGCCTTGGACCAGGCAAAACGCCGACGCCGCCTGGGCCGCGGTCCGCGCCGTGCTGCCGCCCGCCGACCGCATCCATATTGCGGGGATTCCGCGGGAAATCCACGGCGTGGCCAATCCGCTGGCGCTGCTTTCGGCGGCGCGCGACTCCATTCAGATCGCCTCGGGTCTCGTCATGGATGGCGAGCCGGAGACGCTGGTCAAGCGTATCTGCAAATCCTCCTTCACCAAGAATTTCAACAAGCACTGCCGCCGCTTCGAACAACTCGGAGGCCTCGCACTGGTCGAAGCCGAGACGCCTGAGATGATCGAGGAGCAGTTCGGCAGGCTGCTCGACCTCAGGCTCAACCGCTTTCGCGAACTCGGGCGCTTCGACCTTTTGACGCAGGCGCCGATCGTGGAGTTCTACCGCAACGCCGCGCTGCAGGGGCTTTCCGACGGCTCGGTGCGGCTGTTCGGGCTGCGCGTCGGCCAGGCCTATCTCGCCGTCATGTACGTGCTGGTCATGAAGGGCACCTTGCACGCCCTGCTGCTCGGGATCGACCAGGACGCGGTGGCCAACGTCGCGCCGGGCCTGACGATGATCGGCAAGCTGATGGTGTGGGCACGGGCGCAAGGGCTCGGCTATTTCGACCTCTCGGTCGGCGGACAGGGATACAAGCAGCATATCGGCGCCTCGAACTCGGTGCTGGCCGAACTGTGCGAGGCGATGACGCTGAAGGGCAGGGGCTCGACCACCTATATCAGGCTGCGCTGCAAGGCCGAGCTGTTTGTGCGCTCCAAGCCGCGGCTTTACAAGGCCGTGCAGGGCGTGATGCGCCGTTTCCGGCGGTTGAAGACCTGAAGGACGCCGCCCGCGAAATTGACAGGCGCGCGTGTCTCCGCCATCCTTGGGGCCAGTCGCCGGGCCGCCAAAAGCGGCCGAGTTCCGTGTCAGGCGACCGAGGGCGAAGCGCATGTCCACTGCCGTGAACGGCCAGAACTCCAAGCGCGCCGCGGTGCGCAAGGCACTTGACCGCCACAAGGTCTACGTCACCGCGCAGCGTTTCTCAGGCGGCACCTACAGTGCGCGCGTGCTGGTCGACGGCGAGGCCTACTGGGTGGATGAGTTCCGGCTGAGCCAGTTGCAGCAGGGTTTGTCGCCGGCCGAGCTGGAGCTGACGCCGGCGACGGACGACTGAGACCACGTGATAAATCGCGAGCGGTGCCAAGGTAGCGCCCCACGGCGCGAAGGAACGAGGCGGCTGTTGGTTTCCGCCAGGCTCGGCTTTTGACATGCCGCCCGCCAAGCTCGGATCCTATCGCGCCAAGCGCGAATTCTCGAAGACGCCGGAGCCGGCCGGCGGGCTGATGACTGGGGGCGGCAACCGCTTCGTCATCCATAAGCATCACGCCACGGCGGACCACTACGATCTGCGCCTGCAGGTTGGCGATGTCTTGAAAAGCTGGGCGGTGCCGCGCGGGCCATCGCTCAACCCAGCCGACAAAAGGCTGGCGGTGGAGACCGAGGACCATCCGCTCGAATACATCGATTTCGAGGGCGTCATTCCCGAAGGCGAATATGGCGGCGGGCCGATGATCGTCTGGGACACAGGCAGCTGGGCGCCGATGGACGATGTCGACAAAAGCCTGCGCACCGGCGCCTTCAAGTTCCGGCTGGCCGGCGAAAAGCTCAATGGCGGCTGGATGTTGACCCGGCTGAAGCCAAAGCCCGGCGAAGACGAGAACAAGAAGAACTGGCTGCTGTTCAAGGAGCGCGACCTCGCCGCCGACACGGGGCTGAATATCCTCGAAGCGCGGCCGGAAAGCGTGAAATCCGGCTTGCGCATCGAGGAGCTGGCAGCGCCACCTAAGCCGGCCGCGAAGTCCGCGCCAAAGCCCGGTTCGCTGAAGCCGGGCGACCTGCCGGGCGCGGCCAAGGCGCCAGCGCTGAGCCGCATCGAGCCGCAACTGGCGAGCCAGGTGCCGAAGCCGCCGGGCGGCGAAGGCCTTGCCGAGAATACGAACGAGCTCTGGCTGCACGAGATCAAATTCGACGGCTACCGCACCATGGCGCATATCTCCGACGGGCAGGTGCGGCTGATCACGCGCGGTGGCATCGACTGGACGAGACGCTATGGCGACTTGCCACATGCGTTCGCCAAGCTGCCGTGCCGCGAGACGATCATCGACGGTGAGATCGTCGTGCTCGATGCCAAGGGCATTTCCCGCTTTGCGCTGTTGCAGGACGCGCTGGCAGCGGGCGCCGGCAGCAAGCTGCATTTCTACGCCTTCGACCTGTTGCATCTCGAGGGCTGGGATCTGATGAAGGTGCCGCTCATCCGGCGCAAGGCGCTGTTGGCCGAACTGCTTGGCGGGCTTGGCGCCAACTCCGCGATCCAGTTCTCCGACCATGTCGAGGGTTCCGGGCAAGCGCTTTACGACCAGGTGACGGAACTCGGCCTGGAGGGCGTGATCTCCAAGCGCGCCACCGCGATCTATCAGAGCGGCCGCACCAAGAGCTGGACCAAGACCAAGGCACTCGAAAAGGACGATTTCGTCATCGCCGGCTACACCATTTCGGACGCGGCCGAGGGGCTGGCCGCGCTCGGCATGGCCGAGTGGGTGGACGGCGAACTGCACTATCGCGGCAAGGTCGGCACCGGCTTCGATGCCGGGACCGCGGCCGACCTGCTGGCCCGGCTTGGGCCGCTCACATCCGGCGCCACGCCGCCGGAAGGCGTGCCCCGCGAAATCATGCGCGAGATGCATTGGGTCAAGCCGCTGTTTTCGGCGCGCATCCACTACGCCAATCGAACCGCGGACAATTCGTTGCGCCACGGTGTGTTCCGGGGCCTCAGGGATGTCGGCCTGTCGACGCCGGTCTCCTCGACGCGCAAGCGCCTGATCGCCGAAGCCGATCTCGCCACCATCTGGGTGACAAACCCGACGCGGCGGCTGTTCGGCAAGACCGGCCCGACCAAGCTCGACATCGCCGTCTATTACGCGCTGGTCGGCGACTTCATGCTGCCGCACATCCTTGGCCGCCCGGTGTCGCTGGTGCGCTGCCCGACCGGCCTGCCCAAGGACTGCTTCTTCCAGCGTCATGCGTTCACCGGCATGCCGCCCTCGGTGGTGACGTTCCAGGCCACCAATTCCGAGGGCGAGACCAAGTCCTATCTCTCGGTCGAGGGCGCGAAAGGCTATCTGGCGCTGGCGCAGTTCGGCGTGGTCGAGTTCCACACCTGGGGCACGCATCGCTCGAGCCTCGACAAGCCCGACCAGATCGTCCTCGACCTCGACCCGGGCGAGGGGATTTCCTGGCGCGAGGTGGTGGAGGCCGCCGTGCACATCAAGGGCGAGCTGGAGGGGCTTGGTCTGGTGCCGTTCGCAAAGACCTCCGGCGGCAGCGGTATCCACATCACCGTCCCGGTGACGCAAAAGCAGAACTGGAAGAAGCTGCATCAGACAACCAGCGCCATATCAACGCATCTAGCCGCCACCGCGCCCGACACCTTCACCACCACAATGGGCAAGGAAAACCGCAAGCGGCGCATCTTCATCGACTATCACCGCAACGCGCGCGGCCACACCTCGGCCGCGCCCTATTCGCTGCGCGCCCGAACCAACCTGCCGGCCTCGACACCTGTGAGCTGGGCCGATCTGGAGGCGATCGATGCACCGCAGGATTTAAATTATGCGTCGCTGCCGGGGTTGCTGGAGACGTCGGGCGATCCGTGGGCTGAGATCGACGACTTCGCCAGGGATCTGCCGGTGGTCTCGGGAAAGGTAAACGGGCTTTGAGGCGCCCTTCGACGACCAGGGCTCCTGAACTTCGTCATCCTAGGGCGAAGCAGGAGCGAAGCTCCGTCGCGAAGACCCTAGGATGACGAAGCGTGGAGCGTTCGCTGTGGTCGCCGGCGTGTCGGCTCAAACGCCATCGACGCTTTCGACAATTTGAATTATCTTGTCGCCGGTCCTCTCGCAGCCCCGGCGGGAAGATTTCGTCAGGGATTTGTCGGTATTGTGCGGGGTCGGTGTAGGATTTGCGCAGCCTTGTTCGTCCTTCGGACGAAGCGCTGCGAAGTAACAGTCAGTGCATGGCCGCGTAGGAGTTCATCATGGCGCCCAGGGCAAGTTGGAAGGGTTACCTCAAACTCAGTCTCGTCAGCTGTCCGGTGCGGCTATATCCCGCCACCAGCGCCAGCGAGCGCATCTCGTTCAACCAGCTGCACAAGAAGACCCACAACCGCATCAACATGAAGCCGGTCGACCCTGAACTGGGGCTCGTTGAGCGGGCGGATCTGGTCAAGGGCTACGAGTACGAGGACAAGCAGTACATCATCATCGACGATGCCGACCTCGACGCGGTGCGCATCGAATCCAACCACACGATGAACATCGAGGCTTTCGTCGATGAGGACGAGGTCGACGTCATCTACCAGGACGCGCCCTATTACATGGCGCCGGACGGGGCGATGGCGGAAGAGACTTTCGCCGTGCTGCGCGAAGCGATGCGCAAATCCGGCAAGCTCGCCATCGCCAGGCTGGTGCTGTCCAGCCGCGAGCGCGTGGTGACGATCGGCGCGCGCGAGAACGGGATGTTCGTGTGCACGTTGAGGAACCCGAACGAAGTGCGTGGCACGGCTGAATATTTCGGCAACATTCCAGCCGGCAAGCCTGACCCGGAAATGCTGCAGCTTGCCGAAGCGCTGATCAAGCAGAAGGAAACCACCTTCGATCCGAAGAATTACGAGGACCGCTACGAGGTCGCGCTGATGACGATGATCCGCGAGAAGCTGAAGGGCCACAAGCCGATCATCGCGGCGGCACCGGAGCGCGGCAACGTCATCAACCTGATGGATGCGCTGAAGGCCAGCCTGTCTCAGTCGAAGCCGCCGGCCAAGTCGAAGAGCAAGGCCGACGAGCCCGCCAAGCCCGCCGCGAAGAAGGCGGCTGCGGGTGGTGCGCCTGAAAATCCGCTCAAGGCCAACCTGCTCAAGGCGGTCGGCAAGAGCAAGAAATGACGGCTCCGGCCGTTCCGGGCGCTGTCTTCGGCACGATCGGCGCACTGGCGGCGTTTCCGCTCAGGCTTGCCGCACGCGAGGTGGAGCGCCAGCACGGCCAGCTCAGGCGCGGCGTCACCCGCCGCACCACGCATGTCGTGTTCGGACGCGCATTGTTGGTCAAGGCGGGGCTGACCAAGGCCGGACTCACCAAAAATAGCGATAGCGAGATCGAACGCCGCGTTGGCGCCGAGCGCGCGGCCGGGCGCATTCTCATGAGCGAGAACGGTTTCCTGCGGCTGCTCGGGCTGATGAAGGCGCCCGAGGCGTCTTCGCTGTCGCGCCAATCGCTGATCGACCAGTCAAGGCTGTCCGGCGCCGATCTCGACAGGCTCAGCCTGTTCGACGCCTTCGAGCATGATGGCGAGCCCTATTCCTTCCGCGACCTGATCCTGGCGCGCAAATATGCCGGGCTGATCGCCGGGGGTGCGACATGGGGTGCGATCGCGCGCTCCGTCCACCGCTCCGGCCCGGTGGCCTCGCTCACCGCCAAGTCGCTCAATGTCGGCTCGCGGCACGGGCGGCCCGACGCGATCTACCTCGAAGGCGGCCAGAGCGAGCTCGACGGGCAGCTGCTGTTCGATCTCGGCGCCGCGGCAGAAGGCGACGACACGCTGGAAGATTTGTTCGCCGAGGCGGAAGCCGCCGAGGAGGGCGGGGACCATGACGGGGCCGCCGCACTCTATCAGCGCTGCCTCGCCATCGATCCCACTGACGCCATCGCCGCCTTCAACCGCGCCAACTGTTTGCGCGGGTCCGGGCGCGTGGCGGAAGCCGCGCATGATTATGCCAGGGCGATCAAGCTCGATCCGGCCTTCGTCGAAGCCTGGTTCAACCTGGCCGGGCTGATGAGCGAGCAAGGGCGCGACGCTTCGGCGCGAAGGCATTTGCAGAAGGCGATCGCACTCGACAAGACTTATGCCGACCCGGTGTTCAATCTGGCGCGGCTGGAGTTTGACGCCGGCAATCTGCTCGAGGCGCGGCGGTTGTGGATGCGGTACCTGGAGCTCGACGCGGTCTCGGAATGGGCAGGGGTGGCTGCCAGGGGTGTGCAGTTCGTGGACATGCAGCTGGCGAAGTCGGCGGGGTGACGATGGTGGGCGAAGGCCGCGATGACAGCCGATCTCTCGCTTCGTGGGGGGAGATCGGCAGCTTCGCCGTCGCGCGGGGTGTCACATCATGACCAGCTTCCTCTTCGACGGCCACGAGACCGCTCCCGTCACCATCCTGCTTGCCCATGGCGCCAGCGCTTCAATGGACTCTCCCTCCATGACAGCCACCGCAAAGGCGCTGGCCGCCGCTGGCTTCCAGGTCGTGCGCTTCGAGTTCCACTATATGGCCGCGCGCCGCTACGGCCAGCGCAAGCCGCCGCCGCGTGCCGAGACGGTGAACCCGGAATACATCAAGGCGATCGCCGACCTCAGGGCGAAGGGCGTGACGGGCAAGCTCATCATCGGCGGCAAGTCGATGGGCGGGCGGGTCGCGTCGATGATCGCCGACGAGATGTTTTCCAAGGGCGAAATATCGGGACTGGTCTGCCTCGGCTATCCCTTCCATCCGCCTGGCAAGCCCGAGCAATTGCGGACAAAACATCTCGCCGGGCTGAAGACGCCGACGCTGATCTTCCAAGGCACACGCGACGAGTTCGGCACCAAGGACGAGGTCGCGACCTACAACCTTTCCGATGCCATCGAAGTGATCTGGCTGGAGGACGGCGACCATGATTTGAAGCCGCGCAAGAGTATTTCGGGTTTCTCTACCGCGGATCATCTGACGACGCTGGCGGAGACGGTGAAGGCTTGGATGGGCAGGATCGCGCCCTGATCCCAATGAAGATCGCCAGCTTCAACATCAACAACATCAACAGCAGGCTGGACAACCTGCTGTCGTGGCTCGGCTCCGCAAAACCCGATGTGGTCTGCCTGCAGGAACTGAAGGCGCGCGACACGCAGTTTCCGCGTACCGCGCTTGCCGATGCCGGCTATGGCGCGGTGTGGAAAGGCGAGCCGACCTGGAACGGCGTCGCCATACTCGCGCGCGGTGCCGAGCCGGTGCTGACCCGCGATGTGTTGCCCGGCGACGATGCCGACCGGCAGAGCCGCTACATCGAGGCGGCGGTGAACGGCATCGTCATCGCCTGCCTTTATGCACCGAACGGCAACCCGCGGCCGGGACCGAAATTCACCTACAAGCTCGCCTGGCACGCAAGGCTGGAAGCGCATGCCGAACAACTCATCGACACCGGCCTGCCCGTGGTGCTGGCCGGCGACTACAACATCGTGCCCGAGCCGCGCGACATCTACGCCACACGCTCCTATGACGACAACGCGCTGGTGCAGCCGGAAAGCCGCGCCGCCTTCGCCGCGCTGCTCGAACAAGGCTGGACCGATGCGTTGCGCAAGAAATACCCGAAGGAAACGCTCTACACCTTCTGGGATTACCGCCGGAACCGCTGGCCACGCAACGCGGGCCTGCGGCTCGACCACATCCTGTTGTCGAAGACGCTGGTGCGCAAGCTCAGGGCCGCCGGCATCGATCGTGACGTGCGCGGGCAAGATGGCGCCAGCGACCACGCGCCGGTCTGGGTGGAATTGGGGTGAGGGATTTCACGTCCGTCAGCGGCGCACGCACCCTTTTCCGCGGGTTGTCTCTCGCGCTAAGCTGGACAGGATCGGCGGGGATAGTTGATGCATTGCATTTGTGACAATGGCGAGCGGCTACCGAAGCCGGTTTGCCATGAGTGACCTCGCTCTTGTCGGCCTGCTTGTGGCGGCGCTCGCGATCATTGCCGCCGCGGTTGCCGCCATTCAGCTGTTGCGCAAGGCGCGCCTGCGCCGTCGGGCGCTGCGCCGGGCCAATCCTGCCAACGACTACGCCGTGCGCACCGACTGGAGCCGCAGCACCGGCACCGTCAACTACTCGTCCTTCGTCTATTTCGACGTCGACCGCGACGGCAGCTACGGCGTGGCCGACCGGCCCATGGCCGGCATCATGGTGCGGCTGTTCGACGGGCAGGGTGGCTTTGTCGCGTCCTCGAGGACGAACAATGGCGGTTATGCCAATTTCGCCATGTCGACATCTGCGCTGACGGCTGCGATCCGCGTGCCGGCCGCCTACCGGTTCTCCGTTTCAGTGCCGCCGGGCTGGCGCTCGCCAAGCGCCAACGACACGCAGTCGATAGAGTTCCGGCTGGCACCCGGCTCGCCCGCCGGGCTGATATCGCAGGACCTGCCGCGGCCGGTCGGGCTGGCACCGGTGCGCAGCCTGGCCGGCAGGATGGCGGCAGGCGGTAGCGCGACCCTGTCGGTGATGGCGCGGGGGCAGGTGACGGAGAGCCGGACGCTGGCGCCGGCTTCGGCCTTCCGGTTCGAGCTTGCCGACGACGCCGACACTGTGGTGATCACCGGCGGCGGGCTCGACCGCCGGCTGGTGCTGTCGCCTTACCCCACCGATCTCGGGTTGCTTTCGCCCCGGGCGCCGGTGGATGAGGCGGCGGCGCGCACAATCGGCTTCGACGACGTCACCGGGCGCGGCTTCCGCAAGATCCCATGCGGCCACGCCGGGCTCGACTGGCGCAACCTGAACGCCATGGCGAATGACCACACCAAGGACAGCGAGGGCTATGTCAACGGCAATGTTTCAGGCGACCACGTGGCATACACCAGCAGCGGCTATCCGGCCGAGTTCAGCCGCGAGACGCCATTTGTCTTCCACTCGGTGCTGCTCAGCGCTGCCTGGCTGAAGGCGGAGGGGGAAACGGCGCTGATCGAAAGCTGGTCGGGCGACCGGTTGGTCGCCAGCGATGAAATGGTGCTGTCGGCGCTCACGCCGCTGCGCTACGCCCCGATGCTCAGGGAGATCACCCGTGTCCGCCTTTCGACGAAACACCACTGGCAAATGGTTGTAGACGACCTGGTTCTGACCAGCTGATTACTTCGTGATCGAGATCACAATCGGCCCGTTGGTCGCGGCTGTGATCAATTTCAGATTGCCCTTCCTGATCAAAACGGGCCGTTCATAAATCTTCTTCATGATGCAAGCTCTCCACTATATCCCGGGCGGAGTGTGTCATAACTCCGTCCGCTGTCAATATTTCGCCGGGGATGGCTGAGTTCCTATCGGCAGCGACCGTGGTAAATTGAACACTAACCTTTGTCGGCGTCGTCTGGTCGAACCGGAGATCCGTGGCCACGACGGAGGCGGCGCAATCAACCTCAAGCTGGGTTTTCTTGAGCAGGGCCGCCGCAGATCTTCTTATACCGCGGCTGTCTGCGTCCGTCTCACGCGATGCCCGGCGGCATTTTGCGATACGCCCATGACGCTGATAGTCTGACCTGAAGGCCAGGCGAGGAGGATGCGCGATGAACAGGTTGGCTGACAGGTCGCTGGCGCTTGTCCTGGCTGTGGTCGCGGCCGCCTGTCTGGCCCATGTCTATCCGCTGATCGACATCCTCGCCGGGCGTGGCCTTGCCGGGCTCGACGTTGCCATGCTGCGGCCGGCGGCATATTCGGCGGCGGCACTTGCCTGTTTCATCGGTGCGTTGCTGTTCCTGGCGGGTCAATTGCCCGGCCGGCCCGTGCACGCGGCCGGGGTGCCGCTGTTCGGCAGGGACGCCGAATTGGAGCCGGCGGGCCGCCCACGCCTGCGCCGGACTTTCCTGGTGCTGCCAGTGGTTGTCTTGCTGGCGCTGCTTGGCGACGGGTTCGGCTCGTGGCGGCCGCATGAGGGTGGCGAGCATGTCGCCAGCGCGCTGCCCATGGAATCCGCGCCAAAGCCGGAACCGCCGGAGCCGTCGCCGGTTGCTCCGACACCGCCTTTGCCGCAGGCCCCGCCGCCCGAGCAGACGGCCACGCCGCCAGCCGCTGCAAACCCGCCGGCTTTGCCGGTGCAACCAGCTCCGCCGGTGGCCGCGCCTGCTGTTCCGCCGGCGTCTGCGGCCGCGACGCCGCCGGAGGTCGCGGTCATTCCGCCGCCGACGGTGGCGCCGTTGCCGCCGTCGCCGCCGGCGGCACCAACGCAGCCCGACGGCCATCGCGATGCGGTCGTCTGGCTGGCGGTGGCGCCGGATGGGCGTTCGATCATGAGCGCCAGCACCGACCACACGATTAAGCTCTGGGACGTGGGCGGCAAGCACCTGATGCGCAATCTCGGCGTTCACAAGGACATGGCGCGCACCGCGCTCTACATGCCCGACGGCGTCAGTGCGCTGACGGCCGGCGACGACGGTGAGATCGTGCAGCGAAAACTCGCCGACGGCGCGGTGCTGCACGTCTTCCAATCCGGCCAGAATGGTGGCGTCAACAAGCTGGCGATCAGCCCGGACGGCAGGCGCGCCGTCAGCGGGCACGACACCGGCAACGTCATTATCTGGGACCTCGTCAACGGGTCCGTGCTGCATGTGCTGACCGGCCACGACTGGTCGATCAGCGCGGTCGCCGTCTCGCCCGATGGCAAGCAGGCCCTCTCGGGCAGCATCGACGGGACGCTGAAACTCTGGGACATCGACAGCGGCAAGCAGTTGCGCAGCTGGCACGGCCATGAGCAAGGCACCTATGGCGCCGTGTTCACCGCCGACGGGCATCATCTGATCACCGGCAGCGGCGACCTGACGATCAAGGTCTGGGATGTCGACAGCGGCCGCGAGGTGAAGCGCTTCGAGGGCCACGAGGGCACGGTTTACGCACTGGTGCTATCGGCCGACGGCAAACGCCTGCTGTCGGGATCACTCGACGGCACCGCAAGGCTGTGGGACATGGCGAGTGGGAATCAGATCGCCATGTTCGACAGCCAGACCGGACCGATCTACGCAGTCGCCTTCGCCGCCGATGGCACGGTGCTGACCGGCGGCTCCGACCGCACCATCAGGGAATGGCCAGCGGCCGGTGGTGACGGCGTCGTGCTGTTTGCAGGGGCGCCGGGGTGAATGCCTGGAGACGCTGGGCCGGGGTATGGACGCTGGTCAAGTAACCGGGCGCTTGCCATGGTCGACGCGGACGGGGGGGCGCATTGTTGGGGTGTGCTCGGCGCCCGCGCCAACCAGGGCGGCTCGTACCGCCGCAACAACACCATCGCACATCGCCCAAACCTCGGAAACTTCCGCGAAAGCGGAATAGGCAGCGGCTGCAAGGCCCGGCATTCTAAGCCGGCATGATCGGCCAACCGCCAGACGGCTTGGCGAGGCGGCAACGCAGTATGGCAAAGTGCTGGTCCATGGATTGACCGGGGACGTTGCGTCGCTATCTGACTCGATAGGCTGCGCGCCTGCGGATCGAACTGATCGGTTTTCCTTGTAGGACCAAGGTCTTGTTTCGTGCGCCCGAAAGTCCGAGAGGCCCCGTTCGGTTCCGGCAATGTCCATTGGACGTTCCGCTATTTTATCCAATCGAGATATGATCACCCGGCCTCGCCGCCAGGTTCAAGAACGGTAGCCTGCTCGGACAGGCATGGGCTGGTGGCTGCCCGGCAGGCAAAGACAAGCGCAAAATTCCGGCGAGAGCCGCTGCCAGCCAGCCTGCCCGCGCGAAAGCGGGTAGCTCTTGAGGTCGTTTGTTTCGGAGCGAAAAACTTGACCGCTCCATGCAGGCAAGGGATCGAACTGCCTGGGCTTGCCGTTACCCCAGCCACCACCACAATGCCGCGATCACCGCCGCGATGGCGGCCATCGTCAGCCCCAGCATGATGTAGGAGCCTTTGATGATGTCGCGGATGATCTTCTTGATCGTTTCGCGGTCGTTCAGGTTGGGGAAAGTTTCGTTTGGCTGGGCGACGTCGAGGAAATGGCAGAGCGGCCCCCAGCCTTCGCTGACGTTGAACACCAGCAGCTTTTCCGGCGGCACGGCTGCTCTCACTTCGTCGACATAGCTGGCGTAGCGGGCAACCGCCTTGTCGCGGTCACCCATGACGCCGGCCAATGTGCGGCCCCAGATGAGCTTGCGCGACATGTCGCCGAACTTGCGGCCGAACGGTGTGAGCCATTCCAGGACCTTGAACTGCCACAGGTTCTCGGTGAAGTAGATCGTGTCGATGGTGCTTTCATACCAGGCCTCGGCGCCGCGTGGGTGTAATGTCAGCAGCACCTTGGCGTCGGGGTAGGCAGCCATCAATTCCTTCCAGACGCAGCAGCCTGGATTGTCGACGGTGGCCGTATAGCTTGCGAACACGCGGTTCCAGTCGTGCTGGGTGCCGGGCGGGCTGTTGGCCACCGAGCGCCAGAAATCAAGATGGCCCTTATTGGCCTTGTTCATGATCACTTCCTGCATGTGATAGCAGGGCAGGCCGAGCCTGTTAAGCGCTGCAAAGGTCGACCATGTGCCGGTGCGGCCGAAACCGGCGCCGATAAGCTTGAGCGTCATTTCCAATCCCCACCGGACTTCTTTTCCCTGATATCGCGGTCCGTGAGCATCAAACTGCTCCTGCCGGGGCCGCCCCGCAACAAACTTCTACATGGATGCCTAGGCGGACGCCATACTTGCGTAGTTGCTAAAATAATGAAAGCCTGTGCGCGGGTGTGGAGATGGGCAGGGAGTCGCCGGACCGGAATCGGTTCGGCGATCTTGATGGTCGATGTATTTTGGGTCTTTTCTCGTCGGGATGTCGGCGACCACGATCGTTGTCGCAGTGTGGACCTATATTGCTACCGGTTCGTTCTGGGTGGCGCTTGGCTGGACAGTGGTGGTCCTGGTCGTCCTGCAGGTCGGCTATTTCGTGCTCGTCGTGGGGCTGATCTACAGGCGCGCGCAAAACGTCGCGATGAGCCCGGATGCAGTCAACCCGGTGCCGCCGCTCCATCGGGACGGCGTCCGATTCTAACGAAGAGCTCCCGCTCCGGTATCGAGCGTTGCGCACCTTCCGCCAAATCGCGGCGGCCGGTGGAACGAAGCTGTGATGCGTGCGTTTTTCCTGCCTCGATCGGTGAGGCGCCACCTCCACCGGTCCGTTGAAGGCCCGTTCTGCTCCCGGCAGGGCGGGCCTTTTTTGGAGGCCCGGTAGAGCATTTGGAACGACACTCTTCGCTATACGTTAGTTGTTCCTAAGGAGCGGGTAATCCGAGAAAGAGGCGACATTGCTTGCGCTGCAACGCGCGATGCTTTTGCTATTTCCGCAAATTAGAAGAAGTTTCTTCAGAAAAGCAAAGCATACCATTGCTTATCTTCACATGTGTGCATAATAAAATGTGGCATGTTTCTGGTTGCGCGCCACATTTATTTCACAAACAAGGATGGAACCTCCCAGTTGCGTGAGAGTTTTCCCTGAGGCGGAGCGAAATACCCAATCATGGAGGTTGTTATGAAGCATTATCTTACGAGCGCCGCGGCTGCCATCGTCCTGCTGGGCGGCGTCGGAGCGGCCCTGGCGGACACGATCGTGGTCCAGCCGGAACAGGAGACGGTGGTTCGCGAATACATCAAGAAGGAGCCGCTAGCGTCGGTGAACCTTCTGGGCGTCGAGCTCAAGCTCGGCTCGTCCGTGCCGGACAAGGTCGAACTGCGCGAGGTCCCCAACGTCAAGTATCGCGTTGCGGTGATCAACGATCAGACCGTGCTGGTCGACCCGGACACCCGTCAGATCGTGGAAGTTCTTCACTGATCCGTCTCTGCATCAAGCAAAAAGCCCATCACCGATTTAATCCGGTGATGGGCTTTTGCTTGTCGCCCGCCAGTTCTCCAGAATTACTCGGCGGCCAGCTTGTCCTGCGTCCTGGTGTCGAAGTCGCTGGCGTCATGGCGTTCGTGCAGTTGCATGGACGGTTCGCCAAAGGCGCGGTTGACCATGCGGCCACGCTGGACAGCGGGCCGTTCGTCGATCGCCTTTGCCCAGCGCTGAACGTGCTTGTAATCCTGAACCGACAGGAATTCGGCGGAATCATTGTACATCCGGCCGAGCGCCAACCCGCCATACCAGGGCCAGACCGCCATATCGGCAACCGAATAGTCCTTGCCACCGAGATACTCGACCTCGGCCAACCGGCGGTCGAGTACGTCCATCTGCCGCTTCACCTCCATCGAGAAGCGGTCGATGGCGTATTCGAACTTCTCCGGCGCATAGGCGTAGAAATGGCCAAAACCGCCGCCGAGATAAGGCGCAGAACCCATCTGCCAAAACAGCCAGGACAGCACTTCCGCCCGGGCCGGCTGTTCAGTGGGCAGGAATTCACCGAATTTTTCGGCGAGATAGACCAGGATCGAGCCGGATTCGAAGACGCGCAGCGGGGTCTTGCCGCTGCGATCCATCAGGGCGGGGATCTTGGAATTGGGATTGACCTCGACAAAGCCGCTGCCGAACTGGTCGCCATCGTTGATCCGGATCAGCCAGGCGTCGTATTCGGCGCCCTTGTGGCCAAGCGCTAGAAGCTCCTCCAGCATCACCGTTACCTTGACGCCGTTCGGCGTCGCCAGCGAATAAAGCTGCAGCGGGTGCTTGCCGACGGGCAGGTCCTTGTCATGCGTCGGACCGGCGATCGGCCGGTTGATGCTGGCAAAGGTGCCGCCATTGGCCTTGTTCCAGGTCCATACTTTCGGCGGGGTGTATTCAGTCATTGCACGGCCTCGTGTCGTGGGAAGGATGGATAGGCGTTTATAGGTAGGGCTGTGGAGGGGGAAGTTCAACTTGTGTTGAACTATGTTAATCTTGGGCCGCCGCATTGTCCTGCCGGGCGTTCGAACCTCGAAAGGCCAAGTGATTGGCTTCGTGGTCCATGGCCACCGTTCTCACCCCTTGCGCCTTCTCCCGCGTGGCATACCTATACAGCAAGCCGCCAGGCATTCGCATCGCAGGACAAAATCATGACCATCAATCCCAATTCGCGCTCCGTGGTTGCCGTGCGGGCGACCGTTCCGGAGGATGCCTTCACGGCCGGGGCCCTCGGTACGCTCAGGGAAGGCAGCGGCGTCGTCATCCGCGATGACGGGCTGGTGCTGACCATCGGCTATCTCATCACCGAGGCGGAAGAGGTCTGGCTGACCTCGCATGACGGCCGTGTCATTCCCGCGCATGCGCTGGCCTACGACCAGGAATCAGGCTTTGGCCTCGTCCAGGCGCTGGCGCCGACCGGCCTGCCGGCCGTGGCGCTGGGCGATGCCGGCAAGGCCAGGATCGGCGACGCGGTGGTGCTTGCCGACGGCATCGGCCGGGCAGTCGAGGCCAAGATCGTCACCAAGCAGGAATTCGCCGGCTATTGGGAGTATCTGCTGGACGAGGCGATCTTCATCGCGCCGGCGCATCCGTCCTGGGGCGGCGCGCCCTTGTTCAGCGCCGAGGGCGCACTGCTCGGCATCGGTTCGCTGCGCCTGCAGATGAGCCGCGCCGGCGAGGTGGCCGATATCAACATGGTGGTGCCGATCGACCTGTTGCCGCCGATCCTCGACGACCTGCTGACGCGTGGCCAGGTGGCTAAGCCGCCGCGCCCGTGGCTCGGGGCGCTGTCGGCCGAAAGCGACGGCAAGGTGGTGGTGATGAGCGTGACCGAGGGCGGCCCGGCCGCCAAGGCCGGCCTGCGCGAAGGGGACGTCATCTCCGAGGTCCGTGACGGCGCGGTCGACGGGCTCGCCGATTTCTATCGCAAGCTGTGGGAAAGCGGTTCGGCCGGTGCCGAGATCCCGATGCGGGTGGTGCGCGATGGCCGCGAAACGTGGCTGCGTGTGAAATCCGCCGACCGCGGCAGTTTCCTGAAAAAGCCGCAGCTGCAGTAGGCCGGGCGATTTCGGCCAGCCGATGCATCCAAGACTGCTCAAGACCTTCCTCGTGGTGGCGCGCTGCCGTACCGTCACGCGCGCCGCCGAGACGGTTCATCTCGCCCAGTCGAGTGTGAGCGACCAGATCCAGTCGCTGGAGGCCGAGCTGGGCGCTGTCTTGTTCACGCGCTTGAAGTCGGGCCTGGAACTGACCTCGGCGGGACTGGCGTTGAAGCCCATCGCCGAGGAACTGCTGCGGCTCGATGCCGAAGCGCGGGCGGCGGTGCTCGCGGCGGCGGGACAGACCAGCGGAGCGCTGACCATCGGCGCGCTGGAGACGATCGCCTCGGCCCGGCTGGCGCCCTGGCTGCCGGGGTTCCAGGCCAGTTATCCTGATATCGCCGTGCGCATGAAAGTGACTGATAGCGGCGCGCTGCTGCGCCTGCTGGAGGAGGGCGACATCGATGTCGCCTTCTGTTTCGAGCGCCGCGATATGTTCAACGGCGGCGCCAATCAGCGCTTCGCCAGGCGCACGATTTTGGCCGAACCGCTGGCGCTGGTCACCGCGCCGGGGCAGAAGCCGGTTCCGTGCGACCTGGCCGCCCTTGCCGCGCTGCGCTTCGTGGCAACGGAGCCTGGATGCATCTACCGGCACATGTTCGACACCGCCTTTGCCGAGGCGGGCACTGGTACGCCTGAACTTGCCGCCGAAGTCGGCAGCATCGGTGCCATTGCCCGGCTGGTGGCGGCCGGCGCGGGGCTGGGCCTCATTCCACGTCTGGCGGTCAGCGACGCGCTCAAGCGTCGTGAGCTGATCGAACTGCCTTGGCCTGGCCCGGAACCGGCGGCGCCGCTGACGATGATCTGGCGGCGCCGGCGCGTCCAGCCGCCGGCATTGCGCCGCCTGCTTACCGCCGCGAGCGACATGCAGGCGCCGGCATCCTCGAAAGCCAGTTCAGACGCTGAATCCTCAAGCCGCTCCAAGGTCCTGCTTTAACAGCATTTCGCAGAGCCGTCCGTTTTAGACGAGACGATGTCCGCCCTCGACGTGGAGCGTCGTGCCGGTGGCAAAGCCATTGCCGATGAGGAAGGCGATCGCGTCGGCGATGTCCTCGGGCTGGCCGATCCTGCCGACCGGCAGCCGCTCGGCCATCGCCGCAAGCGTGTCTGCCTTCCTGTCGCCCGCCACTTGCGCCCAAATTTCGGTATCGACCCAGCCGGGTGACACCGCGTTGACGCGGAGCGGCGCGAGTTCTATGGCCAACGCCCGCACCAGCCCTTCGAGCGCGGCATTGACAGCGGCGACGACCGAGCCGCGCGCGGCCGGCCGGTAGGCGGCGATGCCGGAGACGAAGGTCATCGATCCAGCCGCTGCCAGCCGTGGCGCACCATGCTTGGCAAGCAGCAGCGGGCCGAAGAGCTTGCTGTCGACCACGCGTTGCGCCGCCTCGAGACCGAGCTCCGGCAGCAGCCGGTAGGCGCCTTCGATGTCGGCGGCGGTGCTGACGATATGGTCGAGGCCGCCGATCCCGGCGAACAACGCCCCGACCTGGTCTTCCCGCGTAATGTCGACAGTGGCCATGTCCAGGCCCGCGGGATTGCCCAGCGCCTCACGCGCCTGCCGCAGCCTGTCCTCGCCGCGCCCGGCGATGATGACTTCGGCCCCGGCTTCGAGGCAGCGCCTTGCAAGCGCGAGACCCATGCCGGATCCGCCGCCGACGATCAGGATTTTCTGGTTTGAAATGCTCATTTCCGCTCTGCCTTCGTTTGGTTGGACAAGGGCAGGGAATTGGCAGCTCGATGCGGTGAGGGGAAACGGAAGAAACCGATGGTGCTATCGGAGATGCCGATTGGTCCGACGTCGTGCGGTTTGGAAACCCGATTGCCTCGATGGCCGGAGCTTGGTCAACGGGCCAGCGGGCTATCCCAGACTGCGAACAAGAGCGCCTTAAGTTCGGCGAAGCGCTTCGGCCCAAGTTCGGTGCGCCAGTCCTCCTCGATGTCGCGCAATATGTCGACCATTTTCCAGAAAGCAGCGTGGCCGCGCTCGGTGGACCGCACCACGCGCGCGCTGCCTTCGCCGTCGGAGCGGACGAGATAACCGTAGCCTTCCAGACTGGTGAGCAGCTGGTTGATGGCCTGCTTGCTCATGCCGGCACGCTCGGCGATCGTGCCGGGCCGCGCGCCGTCCGGGCCGGGAAACTGCAGCACGGCCATATGCGGCAGACGCAGTTCGTCGAAGCCGGCGGCATTGAGCTCCCTGATCAGCCGGCGCTGGATCGCCTGGGCTGGCACGCGCAGCAGGGCGCCGATCAAAAGGTCCTCGGTCTTGGTCTGCAGAACTTCGGTGGAGGTGGCCATTGACGATCCGGTAAATTGAATTTACTGATAGCTAGTAAATGTAATTTACCGGAGGGGTTTGCGCAATGTCATCCATGAATCCTGGGGTCAACCCAGCCGATGAGACCATCGGCACCAAGGGGCTGTCGGTCCGTTTCCTGGTGTCGGGCGAAAATTCGAACGGCAGCGTCGCCGCTTTCGAACTGATGGTGCCAAGCGCGCAGCGCTTGCCCGCGCCGGCGCACAGCCACGACCATTACGAGGAAACGATCTACGGCATTGACGGGGTTTTGACCTGGACCGTGAACGGCAAGCCGATCGAGGTTGGGCCGGGGGAGGCGCTGTGCATTCCACGCGGCGCCGTCCACCGCTTCGACAATAACGGCACCCGGGATGCCAAGACGCTGTGCGTCATCACGCCGGCGGCAATTGGTCCGGACTATTTCCGCGAGACATTCGGTCTGCTTAACGCCGCTGCCGGCGGGCCGCCCGACAAAGCTGCCATGATGGAGATCATGCGCCGCCATGGCCTGACGCCGGCAATGCCGCCACCGGCCTGATGCCGGCCGAAGCCCAGCGAGCCATTATTCCTGGCAAGCAGCGAAGGCGTCGCCCGAGTTCCAGTCCCGGAATGCGATGGTCTTGCCTTCCGCCGACACGGTCTTGTGCTTCGTGCTGCCGTCCGGCTGCTGCTTCGAGCTGGTGCCCTTGCCGGTCAGCACATTGTAGTCACAGGCGCTGGCGGCATTCTCCTGCAGGTAATCATCGGAATCGTAGGCGAAGCCGGCAACGATGAAGGCGCCGTTGCGGTAGGCCACGGTCAGCGTCTGGTTGGTGCGCTCGCTGCCGATCTCCGGCGCCGGCAGATGGAATTTGATCGACCCGTTGGGCAGCATTGTCAGCTCCGGCTCGGCGTCGGAGTTTTCGTAGCCGGCCCGGTCGTAGCCGTTCCACTCGCCACCGATCTGTTCGCGCACGATCTCGACAGGCTTGAGGTAATTGTGCTCCTTGTCCCCGAGGAAGAAATGGATGTCCATCGGGTCGGTCGGGCCGGTCTCGACCACCATGGCAAGGTCGGGAGCGCCGTCGCCGTTGAAGTCGCCGGTCAGCGCGGTGATGATCTTGCGGGTTTCGATCGGTTCGGCCAGCGCCACGCCCGGCAGCAACAAGGCAAGGCCGAAGAGCAGAGATTTCATTGCGGCATATCCCCCCGCGTGGCATTTGTGGTCCTATAGCACGGTGGGGAAGCGTCGTGCTCCTCCATCTGGTCGGGCGCGCTTCAGCCGCAACGCGGCAATCCATGGTGTGTTTCCAACTTCATGACAGCGTCTCCATTGCTGACGGGAATTGGGTGTGATGCCATGATGCCGGGCCGCAGGATGACGGAGGCAAGATGACAGGGGCCCCAGCGACAACAATTCTGAACCGGCAGGCCCGCTGATGGCTCCGGTCAAGGTCGATCCCGAAAAGGTCAGGGAATTTCCCGACGCGGCCAGTTTCCATACCTGGCTCGGCCAGCACCACGCCACGGAAACCGAAGTGTGGATCAAGGTTCACAAGGTAGGCTCGGGACTGAAGTCGATCACACCGAAGGAAGCCATCGACGTCGCGCTGTGCTTCGGCTGGATCGACGCCGTGCGCAAGGGGCTGGACGAGAACAGTTTCCTGCAGCGCTACACGCCGCGCGGCAAAAAAAGCATCTGGAGCAAGATCAACATCGACAATGTCGCGCGGCTCATCGAGGAGGGCCGCATGACCGAGCACGGGCTGAAACAGGTCGAGGCGGCCAAGGCCGACGGGCGCTGGGCACGTCCCTATGGCAGCGGCAAGGAGATGAAAATCCCCGATGATCTGCAAGCGGCGATCGATGCCGAGCCGGCGGCCAAGGCGATGTTGGAAAAGCTCAGCGCGCAGAACCGCTTCTCGCTCGCCTTCCGCACCCACAACATGAAGACCGAAGCCGGGCGCAAGAAGAAGATCGAAGCCTTCGTGGCGATGCTGAAGCGCGGCGAGACGATCTATCCGCAGGGAAAGAAATAGCAGCCTTCAGACGCGGTAGTGTGGGTCAAGGGTCCGGGAATTGTCCGCACGGGCGCCGACGACGCCATCAAGACATCGCCGCGGACGGCCTGGACAAGAAAGTCGAGCACCGTTGTCACACGCAGCGGGATATTCCGGCGGGACGGGTAGACGACATTGATCGGCAGGCGCGTCGGCGGAAAATTCGGCATCAGCTTGACCAGCCTGCCCGCTTCGATGTCCGATCCGGCGAGGATGTGGGAAAGCACTGCAAGCCCGGCTCCCGCCAGGGTCGCGCGATGGACGGCCATCGAATTGTTGGCGACGAGGCGGGGCTCAATCCGCAGAACCACTTCCTCCGCTCCGCTGGAGAACGACCACGACCGGCCGTCCCCGCCACGGCTGTAGCAAATGCAGGAGTGATCCTTGATGTCTTGCGGCGTTCGCGGTGTGTCGCGTCCCTCGATGTAGGCTGGCGAGGCCACGAGAAAGGCTGTTGTCCAGCCGATCCGGCGGCAAATCAGGCTGCTGTCACAGACCGGCCCGAGGCGTACCTCTAGATCGATCGCATTCGCGACCACGTCCGACGGTTCATCCCGAAGGAGCAGTTCGACCTGAAGTGCCGGATGGCGCTCCAACAGCCCTGCCAGACGGTCGCTGAGGAAGAAGCCGAGGGGCGTCGGCAGGCTGAGCCTAACCTTTCCGGATATGGCTGCCGCTTCGGCGCCGCTGGCTTCGCCGAGCGCTTCGACCGCTTCGATGACGCGCAGCGCCATCGGCAGCATCCGTTCACCCTCCGCCGTCAAGGCGAGCGCGCTCGTCGTGCGATGCAGGAGGCGCGTCTTGAGATGCGATTCCAGCGCGGAGACCTGCCGGGATACAGCCGGCTGCGTCAGATTGAGGTCGATGGCGGCCGCTGAGAAGGATTTTGTCTGCGCCACCCGCAGGAACGTTCGCAACGCCGATACGACGTCCATCCTCGCCCTCATACTTTTCGACATAAGCCTTATGTTCGCATCGTAGGCGGGTGGCGCTTTACTGTCCAGTCATTATGGATATTAATTGTCCTTAAGGACACAAGATATCCAAAAAAGGAAAAGCCATGACGCAGCGCCTGAACGCCGCCCAGCAATCGCCTGAACTCTTCAAGAAGCTCCTCGATTTCAGCATGGCCGAGACACATGGCGCGATCGAAGAGAAGCTCCGCGATCTGGTCCACGTCAGGGCATCCCAGATCAATGGCTGCGCCTTCTGCCTCGACATGCACGTCAAGGAAGCAAAGATCCACGGCGAGAGCGAGCTGCGGCTGTACCATCTCGCCGTCTGGCGCGAATCGATCCTATTCATTCCCCGAGAACGTGCCGCCCTTGCCTGGACCGAAGCCGTCACCAAACTCCCCGAAGGCGGTATCCCGGACGAGCTCTATGAACGCGTGCGCGGGCAGCTTTCGGAGAAGGAAATCTCCGACCTCACCTTCTCGATCATGGCCATCAACGCCTGGAACCGTGTCAGCGTCGCCTTCAAGACCGTGCCCGGCTCCGCGGACAAGCTCTATGGCCTCGACAAGGCCGGCCTGAACTGACCTCTCCCTCAACGAAACCAGCAACGACGCGGCGCGACCGCGAACGGAGACTATCATGAAAATCGTCATCATCGGGGGCACCGGGCTTATCGGCTCCAAGACGGTCGAACGGCTGCGCAAGCAGGGCTGCGAGGTGGTTGCCGCCGCCCCGAATACCGGCGTCAACACCATCACGGGCGAAGGCCTGGAGGCGGCGCTGGCTGGCGCCGAGGTCGTCATCGACCTCGCCAATTCACCTTCGTTCGAGGACCAGCCCGCCATGGATTTCTTCACCACTTCGGGCCGCAACCTGCTCGCCGCGGGCAAAGTTGCCGGGGTCAGGCACCACATCGCGCTCTCGGTTGTCGGGACCGAACGCCTGCAGGACTGCGGCTATTTTCGCGCCAAGCTCGTCCAGGAAGAGCTGATCAAGGCCTCCGGCATCCTCTACACCATCGTTCATTCGACGCAGTTCATGGAATTCCTGGCCAGCATCGCCAAGTCCGGCACGGTCGGCGAGGCCGTGCACCTGTCGCCGGCCTATGTGCAGCCTATCGCATCGGACGACGTCGCCGATGCGATGGCCGGGATCGCGCTCGGCGCGCCGATCAACGGCATGATCGAGATTTCCGGTCCGGAGCGTGCGCGCATGAGCGAACTCGTCGCCCGCTACCTCAAGGCTGTCGGCGATCCCCGCGAGGTCGTGGCTGATCCGGAGGCGCTCTACTTCGGCGCGAGGCTGAACGACACTTCGCTCGTCTCCGACAACAATCCGCGCCTTGGCCGCATCACCTTCGAACAATGGTTCGCCACCGCGGCGCGGAAATGACCGCCAGGATGCGCCGTAGCTCAACACACAAAGGAGTTTTCGAATGATCAAGTCAATCGCCATCGCGCTCGCCCTGACGGCGGCACTGGCCGGCCCGGTTGGAGCCAAGGAGGCCCATCGCGCCGGCGAGAAGGCCGCCAAGGTCACCCTCGTCTATGAGCATAAACTGCCGAATGCCCCCGGCAAGAGCATCAAGGGCATCCTCGTCGAATATGGCCCGGGCGGCTATTCGGAGGCGCATACGCATCCAAGCTCCGCCTTCATCTATGCCACCGTTCTGGAAGGCTCCATCCGCAGCCAGGTCAACGACGACCCGGTCAAGGTCTACAAGGCCGGCGAGAGCTTTTCGGAGATGCCGGGTGATCGCCACAGCGTGAGCGAAAACGGCAGCGAGACGAAGCCCGCGAAGCTGCTGGCGGTGTTCGTGGTCGATAGCGCCCAGAAGGAATTGACCTATCCGGCCAAGAAATAGGGGCGAAAGGCCGGTCGCCCTTCCTCGCGCCCGGCCCTGCCGCCAGCCAAAATACTGTCGGTGAGCCCATGTTCGGCGATTATCATTTCTTGGCTCTGGTCTTGATCAACCTTCTCGGGCTTGCCGGCATCGTCGTCTGGTATTTCCAGGGCCGTGGGCGTCCCATGGCACGCCTGAGGCCGCGAGAAGCGCGCCTGCTCCAGGACCTGGTGGTCGCCGCCATCTATCTCGGCGTGGCGCTGTCGATAACGGGCGCCCGGAACGATGCGGGCATGGCTAGCCGCCTGCATGCCGGCGACGGGAGACCGGCCGCCCGCGACGGTCATGCGGCCACGTTCATCCGGCGCGCTCTAGCACCCATTCGAAGCTGTTTTTCCAAAGCTCCGCGGGGATGTCGAGCGCCAACGCTTCGGTGAGGTCGGAAAGCCTGACGGCGCGCAATTTTGCGCGCCAGGCCTCATCGGCCTCCCACATGATGCGCGCCACCGGGCAAGGATTGCTTTCGCAATAGCCCTGGGGACGACACGGATTGTTCTCGCGGATATTGTTGCAGACAAACGTCCGCGCCTTGCCCTCAACCGCCTCCACGATGTCGAGGAAGGTCAGCTCTGCCGGCGTCCGCGCCAACCGGTATCCACCCGACGGCCCCAGCGTCGTGTGCACCAGTCCCGCCTGCGACAGGCTTTGCAGTGCCTTGGAGAGATATTCCTTGGGAAGGCCGTGGAACTCGGCAAGCGCTTTTGTGGAGAGATACCGCCCCTCGGGCAGACCGGCGAGAATGGCGCAGCAGTGCAGTGCCCATTCGACTTGGCTTTTCAGGATCATCCACGGGTTCCCGGGCCGGTACCGACCGACCTATTAAGGATAAAAAGTATCCCTATTCCACCGCGGTGTAAACAGAGACGGATTCTGGCGGGAGCCAAATCCGTCAGCGCATGCGCTCAGGCTCCGGAATGCGGATCGATACCGTAGGGATGGACGGGGTAGCCGGGTCCGATGGCATCGCGCACGCGCTCCGTCCATGCGGCGAACGCCGGATAGTCCGCGAGCGAAAAGCCGCAATCCCCGGCGCGATGGCTGTAGGCATAGACGGCGATGTCGGCGACGGTGAAGTCGCTGACGGCGAGGCAAGGGGCGGCCGGCATCGTCTGGGCCGCGACCTTGCCGGACGACGGCCCGACCGGCGGCTTTTTTCGCGATGGCGAGAGATTGCCGTGGTGACGTCGGGACTGCCGTGGTGATGGCGTGCAGAATTCCTCGACCGCGTTCTACCCGGATTCCATCTAGATCCGTCATCAGGACTTTGCCGCCATCCAGCAAAGGCAAGACACGCTGTGCGAGGGCGGACCGCTCGCGGCATTGCCCGTGGGAAAAAGCCGCCCTTTTCGTGACGGGTTTCAAGGATGATGACTGCTCGTCACTGGTTGAGGTCGACCGGTGTCACACCGAGGAGCTTCAGGGCGTTGGCGTAGGTCCGGATGCCTTGCGCCTGCTTGCTTTCGGCACAGAACCGGTTCGCCTTGTCCTGCAGTGCCGTTGCCTGCGCGATCTGGCTCGCACTGGCACCGGGCCTGGCCTTGGTCTGGATGGCGCCGTCGAGTTGAAGACCGAGCCGGCTGCAATATTCGCTACGGGTGACCGCCGCCTCCGCACCCGACTGTGCGCCCGCGAGCATGGCCAGCGAAATGCCTGCTAGGGCACTCATCCATCCGGTCGAATGTCGTTGCATCGCGGGCAGCATCCCTTTGCATTGGTGGCGACCGCTGTCCGGTTGCCACGAACATGTTATGCCCGACGATGTTTTCCTCAGTTTTTCCCGGATGTTGAATCTTGTTTCTGGAGTGTTTCTGGCGGTCGGGATCACACCTCGTCGGCGTCGAACAACAGCATCGTCAGATCGTCGTCGCCCGGGGCCAGTATCCGCCGGTCGGCGGCGCAGGCGACACCGACTTCGGAGGCGAAGGCGGCGCGGATGTCGTCGAGGCTGTCGAAATACAATGTTCCCACCAGATAAGGCATCTCGCCCGCCGAGAGCTTGACGATGGGCCGCCTGCTGACATCATAGCGCCGCAGCCCGGGAAGCTTCTTGGCAAGCGGTATGTGAACGTCGAAATAGTGGCGGTCGAAGGCGGCCGGATCGGCCGGGGTTTTGTAGATCACGAGCATCTTGGCCATTGCCATGGTCCTGTCCTGTTGGCGTTGCTGGTCTGGCCGTGCAGGCCACAGCGCCAAAGTCGTTCGACAAGGGCGGATTTCGACCGCCCGCCGATTTTCATGGGCGCCGACAAGCAGGAGCAGCCATGCAAACCCGCCGATTTCCCCCCGCTGAGGAGATCGGCGCCTCGTGCTCCGCCAGGCATCTGCGGCGCTTCTGCCTCTTCCCCTGGCATCTTCATTCGCGTAAGGGCGCGGGCAAATCCTCCAATCTCCTTTGAGCCTCCCCGGACCACTATGATCAGACTTGAAAACATCGGCAAGCAGAACGGCCGTCAGCTTGTCTTCATCGAGGCGTCGGCCACGCTGCAGAAGGGCGAGAAGATCGGCCTCGTCGGGCCGAACGGCGCCGGCAAGACGACCTTGTTTCGCATGATCACGGGCCAGGAGCAGCCTGACGAGGGCCAGGTGCAGGTCGATCGTGGCGTCACCATCGGCTATTTCAGCCAGGATGTCGGCGACATGGCGGGCCACAGCGCGGTCGCGGAAGTGATGAACGGCGCTGGGCCGGTGAGCGACGTGGCGGCCGAAATGGCGGAACTCGAGGCTGCGATGGCCAACCCCGACCAGGCCTACCGGATGGATGAGATCATCGAAAAGTATGGCGAGGCGCAGCATCGCTTCGAGGAACTCGACGGTTATGCGCTGGACGGGCGTGCCCGCGAGGTGCTGGACGGTCTGGGCTTCAGCCAGGAGATGATGGACGGCGACGTCGGCAAGCTCTCGGGCGGCTGGAAGATGCGCGTGGCGCTGGCCCGCATCCTGCTGATGCGGCCCGACGCCATGCTGCTCGACGAACCGTCGAACCATCTCGACCTGGAAAGCCTGATCTGGCTTGAGCAGTTCCTGAAAGGCTATGACGGCGCGCTGCTGATGACCTCGCACGACCGCGAGTTCATGAACCGCATCGTCAACAAGATCGTCGAGATCGATGCGGGATCGCTCACCGCCTATTCCGGCAATTACGAATTCTACCAGCAGCAGCGGGCGATCGCCGACAAGCAGCAGCAGGCTCAGTTCGAACGTCAGCAGGCGATGCTGGCCAAGGAGATCGCCTTCATCGAGCGCTTCAAGGCGCGTGCCTCGCATGCCGCGCAGGTGCAGAGCCGGGTGAAGAAGCTAGACAAAATCGACCGCGTCGAGCCGCCAAAGCGCCGCCAGGTGGTGAATTTCGAGTTCCAGCCGGCGCCGCGCTGCGGCGAGGACGTCGTCACCTTGAAGAACGTGCACAAGGCCTATGGCAGCCGCACCATCTATGAAGGGCTCGACTTCCAGGTCCGCCGCCGCGAGCGTTGGTGCATCATGGGCGTCAATGGCGCGGGAAAATCGACGCTGCTGAAGCTGGTGGCCGGTGCTTCCGATCCCGATACCGGTACGGTGGCGCGGGGACCGAGTGTGAAAATGGGCTATTTCGCCCAGCACGCCATGGAGTTGCTCGAAGGCGAGCGCACCGTGTTCCAGACGCTGGAGGATAATTTTCCGCAGGCCGGCCAGGCGCCGCTTCGGGCACTTGCCGGCTGTTTCGGCTTTTCCGGCGACGAGATCGAGAAGAAATGCCGGGTGCTGTCAGGCGGCGAGAAGGCGCGGCTGGTGATGGCGCTGATGCTGTTCGACCCGCCCAACCTCCTGGTGCTGGACGAACCGACCAACCATCTGGACATCACCACCAAGCAGATGCTGATCGAGGCGCTGTCGCAGTATGAAGGCACGATGCTGTTCGTCTCGCACGACCGGCATTTCCTGGCCGCGCTGTCGAACCGCGTGCTCGAACTGACGCCGGAAGGCATCCACACCTATGGTGGCGGCTATACGGAATATGTCGAGCGCACTGGACAGGAAGCGCCGGGGTTGAGGAGCTGATTTCCAGTTTCAAAATGTGCGCCGGAGCGCGTCGCACGGTCATGGCGACGCGCTTCACGCCACGAGGCTTATCTCATCGAGATGGCGAGCCCGCTCAGATCGGCGTTGACCTGCAGGCCAACCTGTCGGCCCGTGAGTTCAAGCTGGGCGCCCTTGTCGTTGGTCATCACGATCACCTGGGCGCCTTTGCCGAGCGTGCCGCCGCCGCCGGCGGCGCCGTACACGCCAGTCACGTCCCGGACGCGCTTGATGTGGCGCACGGTGCCCTGGAAATAAGTCTTGGAGACGCCGAAGGCGAGGCCGCCCGAGACGCCGCCGATCGAGATCGGGTATTTGCGGCCATGGAAAGTCAGCGTGCCCTCGCCACCGGAACCTCCGACAAAGAAGGCCGCCTTGTAGACGGAGAAGCGGATTTTACCGCTGTCGGCATGCGCGGCGCTGGCCAGGCTGACGCCCGCAGTGGCGATCGCGGCAACGGCGATTGAACGAAATCCGGACGAAATAGTCATGATGGGAACTCCTGAAGATGGCCGCCTTGCCCGCCGGCAAGAATGTCAGCGTCGTATCAAGTTACAACTTACAACTGAACAGTCTCGCCCATTATTGGTTCCAAGCCGCGGTCCAAATCTGGCGGAGGGCGGCCCCCAGGAAACGAGGCCGGGCTCTCTGGTCGCAACGCTCCCCTTGTGAGATGAAGGCGTCCATGTACTCTCCACGGTGGTTGGCAAAGGGATTCTGCATGAAAATTGCGGTGGGGCTTGCAACGTCCGCATTGGCCGCGACGATGGCCGGATGCGCGACTTCTCCAGTCGATTACGGAGCCTCGCTTTCGCAGCAGGACCAGAAATGGGCGACGCCGCAATGCCAGCAAGCTCGAGCGGCGGCTTCGGACTACGCGGTCCGCGAAAAGACGCATCCGGGTTGGGGATTCGTCGCACTTGGCCCGTATGGATTGGGGATCATAGCGGCCACCAAGGAGCACGAGCAGAAGCAGCGAAAGCTGCTCGCCCGCGACGTCCATCTGCAATGTTCGAGCCTTCCCCTGCCCAAGGAATTGCAGGGCGATCTCGGCGCTTCCGGCCCCGCTAAGGCGCAATATCCGTAGACGAGAATGGGGCGCGAGCGCGATCCTCGCCGGAAAATCGTTTTCCTGGGGTTGCTCTACCGGAGCAATCCTTCCGCCTCGAACGTGTCCCAGCCCTCGAGCTTTGGCGCATCGTCTTTTCCCGAATTCCTGGTCTTGCGGGGGTTGCCCGTCCGCTTGCCTGCTCGCGTCAGCGCGGCCTTGCCAGCTCCGCGCCTCCTGTTTTCGGATGTTTCCCGCGCGTCCTCCTCCCGCCAGGCGGTCGCCAGGTCACGATCAAGAACGTCCTCGATGTGGCGTGGATCGAAGACATGGAAGGTCACGGCCTTGGATCGCCCGCGCATCTTCACGGTGCGCGTGCCGATGCTTTTCAGGCGACCATCCCTGAGCCACTTGTGCCGCTCGCGCGACGAGATGGTGAGAATGTCCTCCGCTTCTCGCGGAAGCACGGCCAGCGCTTCGATCCCCTCCAGCATCCTGGAGATGGTTGCCGAGGCGGCCCGGAACGCATCCGCGTCGGCTTGCAGCATGCGCAAGACGATGCGGCCGGTCTCGGCCTTGGCAAATTTCCTCACTGTCCAGGGCAGCCTGGCTCGTACTTCGCGTTCGATCCCTTTCAGGCGCAAGGAGGAGCCAAGCGTCGTCGACGGCGGCAGCGGCCATTCGGCAACCATTGACGCGGTGCTCGCGCCTTGCTCGGCCCTCCGGTCAGGGGTGGTCGCAATCGCCGCTGCGATGCCACCTAGGACCTTCCGCAGGGAACCGCGCCGCTTGGCTGCAGGTTTCATATTTTATCTTCGCTCGTCAGGTGCCTGCCGTGCAACGATCGTTCGCACAACAGACAACCGAAATCAGGCTCGATCAGTTCCCCTAGCATGGGACCCGGCGGGTGTTCGGCTTCATCGGCGGGGCAGTTGGATTCGCCGCCCGATGGACACGCTTCATTCGGGTTCGCCAAATTACCGCGCCGCGGCCTTGGCAATTCCCTCGAGGTCCGGATCAGCGTCGGTGGCCCTGGGGCCGCCACCGCAGCCAATAAGCCAGCGCGCGCGAAGTGTCTCGCCGCCGGCGCGGACGGTCGTGCTCATCCGACTGCTCGAAGTCCTCGACTCCGAGGCCGCGCCTGATCTCGGCGCTGATCGCGCGGCGAGAAGGGTTGCGCTCGCCTTCATGTCGGACGCGACGGGCGCTTGAGCAGCGTCCGATGTTCGTTGCGGGGATCTCGTGCACGAAGCCGAAGACCAGAACTTTCCCGGCGAAAGGAATTCGCTGGCGAAAGGAGTTGGGCTTGCCAAACCAACTCTGCCTTTTCCGACACGGGCTATATAAGGGGGTGCCGATTGATGCGCAGCAGGGTGCAATCAGAGGGCACGAGGACGGTTCCGAACAACAATGGCCAGGCGTTTTGCGTTTCTCCTCGTTCGCGACTTCACGCTGTCGCCGCTATCGTTGTTCATCGACACGCTGCGGCTGGCGGGCGATGAGGGCGACCGCAGCCGCAGGATAGAGTTCGACTGGGAGATCGTCGGCGAACGCGGCCTGCCGATCCGGGCAAGTTGCGGCGTCGAATTGCTGCCGACTGGGGGGATCGGCAACCCCGAGGATTTCGATAACGTGGTCGTGGTCGGCGGCCTGCTCGACACAAACCGCAGCCTGAGTTCCGAGAAGGAGGCGTTTCTTTTGCGTGCCGCCGGCAAGGGAGTGCCGCTGACGGCGCTCTGCACGGGAAGCTTCGTGCTGGCGCGCTACGGGTTGCTCGACGGCTACAGCGCTGCCGTCAGCTGGTTCCACATCAAGGATTTCCGCAGCCGGTTCCCGGAGGTCAACGCCCATGCCGACAGCCTTTTTACCGTCGACCGGGGCCGCGCGACATGCGCGGGCGGCACGGGTGCCGCCGACCTCGCGGGCCATTTCGTGTCCCAGTTCATCGGCCAGAAGGCGGCCGAGAAGGCCGCCAAGATCCTGGTGCTCGACCGGATCAGGAGCAGCCGCGACGTGCAGCCCGTCGGCGACCTGTTTCCGGCGGCGTCGAGCCGGGCGGTGAAGCGGGCCTTGCTGTTGATGGAGAGCAACCTGCAGGAGACGCTGTCGGTGGCGGAGATCGCAAGCCGCCTGAACTGCTCGCGGCGCCAGCTCGAACGGCTCTTCGGGTTGGAACTGGGCATCGGCCCGATGGCGGCATATCTGGCGCTCAGGGTGCATCATGCGAAGTCGCTGCTGGAAGGCAGCGACTTGCAGATCGGCGACATCGCCTACCGCTGCGGCTTCACCAATGCCGGCCATTTCAGCCGTGTGTTCCGCCAGCAGACCGGCATCACGCCAACCCACCTCAGGCATCCGAACCGGGCAGTGGCGGCGGGAGGATAATGGTCAGTGACGGCCTGGTCGTGTCGCATACTCCGCCTGGCCGATTGCGTCGGTGCAGAAGCTGGCCATAGCATTGCGACGAGCGGCGGTGCCGCCGCTGCCTTGACGGTCAAATTCGCCAGCGAGAGCCATGCCGCATTATCCCGACGCCATGCCTGGATCAAAGAGCCTCTTTGAGCGCGCCAAGAAGGTGATGCCGGGCGGCAATACGCGCACCACCGTCTTTGTCGATCCGTTTCCGATCTATGCCGCGCGAGGCGAGGGGTGCAGGGTCTGGGATGTCGACGGCAACGTCTACTATGACTGCATCAACAATTTCACCTCGATGATCCATGGCTACACGCATCCCGATGTCGCTGCCGCCGTGGTCGAGCAACTGCCGTTCGGCACGGCCTTCGGCGCCCCGACGCTCAGCGAGATCGAGCTTGCCGAGCTTCTCGTCGACCGGCTGCCCTCCGTCGACCGGATCCGCTTCACCAACTCCGGCACGGAGGGGGTGATGATGGCCATCAAGGCCGCGCGCGCCTTCACAGGGCGGCCGAAGATCGTCAAGATCGAAGGCGCCTACCATGGGTCGTATGATTTCGCCGAGGTGAGCCTGGACAGTTCCCCGTCCAATTGGGGCGACATGCCAAGATCGACGCCTTACGCAATGGGAACGCCGCGCGGGGTGCTGGACGATGTGATTGCCGTGCCCTTCAACGATGTCGAGGCGCTTCGCGCCGTCTTCGCCGCTCAGGGCGACAGCATAGCAGGCGTGCTGATCGACCCGATGCCCAATCGTGCCGGCCTCATCCCGGCACGCCGGGACTACCTGCGCGCGATGGTCGAGATTGCCCGCGCGGCCGGGACCCTGGTCATCTTCGACGAAGTCATCTCTTTTCGCCTTGGCTGGTCGGGCGCGCAGGGGTTGTGGGGCATCGAGCCCGACCTGACCGCGCTCGGAAAGATCATCGGCGGCGGCTTCCCCGTGGGCGCCGTTGGCGGGCGCGCCGATGTCATGGCGGTGTTCGATCCGACCAGGGGCAAGCCCGCTCTTCCCCATGGCGGCACGTTCACCGCCAATCCGGTGACCATGCGGGCCGGGCTCGCCTCGATGCGGGCGCTGACGAAGGAGAGCTTTGCCCATCTCGATACGCTGGGCGCATTCCTGCGCGAAGGGGTGTCCGCCTCGTTCGACAGGCATGGCCTTGCCGGCCAATGCGTGGGCCTCGGTTCGCTGTTCAAGGTTCATTTTACCTCGCATCCGGTTACGGACTATAGATCCGTCTATCCGGGCCAGGCCGAGCACCGGAGGTTCGATACGTTCCACAAGGGCTTGCTCGGCCGCGGCGTCCTGTCTGCCAGCTACGGCCTGTTCGCGCTCTCGACGCCAATGACACAGGCGGACGCGCGCAGCATTCTGCATGCGATCGACGACATTCTGGGCGAGATCGCCGCGCAGCGTGGATCAGGATGACGTTTGGTCGATTCGCCTCCCTATCTCTTTGTCGAAGCATGAGCTCTGGAACATCGGGGACCATGCCTGAACGCAGGTGACAATATGACAGCTTCCCTCCATGTCGCGGTGATCGGTGCGGGCACGCTGGGCCTATGCACGGCGCTCAACCTCCTCGAACAGGGCGCGCGCGTGACGGTGCTGGAAGCGCAGTCGATCGCTTCGGGCTCGAGCGGCAGGTCGGTCGGCGTTGTCGGGTCGCAATTTACCGATCCGTTCGAGATCATGCTTCGCGTTCAATCGTTCCGCCGGTTTCGCCAGTGGGAGGGGCAGGGGCTTCAATTCAACCACATCGGTTATCTTCGGCTCGCGCGCACGCCCGCGCAGATGGAGCTGTTCGCGAAATCAGTCGAGATTCAGGGCGGGGCCGGCCTGAAGTCGCGCCTGATCCGTGCGAACGAACTCAGGGACCTTGTTCCCCACCTCAGCCCCGACGGGCTCGAAGGCGGTTTGTTCGGACCCGACAACGGCTTTCTCGATCCCTATGACATGTGCAATTTCTTGGCGCGGATCGTCCGCGAAAAGGCCGGCGACATCCACCAGTACCGCAAGGTCCTCGGGGTGGGAAGGCGGCCAGGCGGCTACAGGCTGGAGACCAATGGCGATCCGGTCGAATGCGATGCCGTGGTCAACGCAGGCGGCGCCTGGGCGCCGCGGGTCGCCGAGCTCTTCGGCCAGCGCCTGCACATATGGCCCGAGCGCCATGAGGCGGTCGTCATCCATCTGGACAGGCCGCTCGACTATACGATGCCGATGGTCATGGACCTCGTGGACGGCGAGGGCAGCGGCCTTAATTTCCGCCACGACAAGCCAGGCGCGCTGATTGCCGAGATCCACAAGGTGACGTCCATCGCTCCCGAGGATCCGGACAATTACAACGACCAGTGCGAGGAGCAATCGAAGGTCCACCTGGCCGAACTGCTGCTGGAACGGCTGCCCGATCTGCCGGGCGCGCGGCTTGGCCGTGGCTGGGCCGGCCTTTATCCTGTCACGGCCGATCATCGGCCGCTCGTCGGACCGATCGATGCCTCGGAACCGGCATTGGTCACCGCCGCCGGCGCCGGAGGCTATGGCATCCAGCTGGCGCCGGTGATCGGGCAGATCGCGGCGGATTGGGTTCTTCAAGGCGCGCCGGCTTCAGTGCCCGGAGCCGGGAGCCTTGCACCCACGGCCGAGCGCAACATCCGCAAAGTCGATCACTGACCGGTGCGAGTTGAAACCAGACCGGCGCTGCCGGAATTGCGGAAACAAGCGTTTAGAGCCCCGATGGGGATCTGCAGACCCCACGCCTTCAGGCGGCTGGGATCTGGGCTGTTGCGCGAGACGGCACGGGCGCATCAAATGGTGGCTGAACCGCACCAAGCGCCCGCGACCTTCAGGAAATCCGCTTCCCGGCCCCGTCCAGCAGCACGCAGCCGTCCGGGGCAAAACCCAACTCGATCGTCTCGCCTTCGCGAAGCACGCGGCCAGTGATCGGTGTATTGGCGCGGAGGCTGGTCTTGCCGCCGATGTCGATCTCGTAGATCGCGCTGCCGCCCAGATAGGAGGCCGAGATCACGCGGCCGGACAGCCGATTGGCGCTCGTTCCAGCACCGACCGAAAATTTCTGCGGCCGCACCACGACGGTGACCTTGCTGCCGTCGGCAAGCGGCCTTGGACAAGCCACGCTGACCGTCTGGCTGGTGCCAAGCACCACCGTTGCCGTTCCTTGGCCGGACCGGCTCACGGTCCCTGCAAGCATGTTGGCCTTGCCGAGGAAGTCGGCGACGAAGGCTGTCGCCGGCGCCTCGTAGACCTCCTCCGGAGTGCCGATCTGCTCCACCGCGCCCGCGTTCATCACCACGATACGATCCGACATGGAAAGGGCTTCTTCCTGGTCGTGCGTGACGAAGATGGCGGTGATGCCGGTTTCCTTCTGGATCTTCTTGATCTCGACGCGCATCTCCTCGCGCATGTTGGCGTCCAGCGCCGACAACGGCTCATCCAGCAGCAGCACCTGCGGCTCGAAGACGATGGCGCGGGCGAGCGCGATGCGCTGCTGCTGCCCGCCTGACAGTTGCGACGGCAGCTTCTTCTCGCTGCCCGGCAGCCGCACCATTTCGAGCGCCTTGCCGACCTTGCGCACGATCTCGGGCTTCGGCACGTTGCGGTACTTCAGGCCGAAGGCGACGTTGTCGAATACGTTCTTGTGCGGGAAGAGCGCGTAGCTCTGGAAGACCAGCCCGATGTTGCGCTTGTAGATCGGGACGTCGTCGACGCGCCGCCCGTCGATCATGATTTGGCCGCCCGAAATATCGACCAGGCCGGCGATGGAGCGCAGGATCGTGGTCTTGCCGCAACCCGAAGGCCCGAGCAAGGTGACGAAGCTGCCCTTGCGGATCGAGAGCGAGAAATCGCGCACCGCGACGAACTTGCCGTAGGCGATGTCGATGTCGCGGAACTCGACCGCCGGGCTGTTCGCCTCGGCGGCCGCGCTCGCGCCGGCTGCCCCGGCCTGAACAGGCCGGGGATGGAGTGTCGTTTCCTGGCTGTCAGGCACCCTTCGAGATCCTGTTCCACTGCTTGGTCCAGGCGTCCTCGTTGGTCGCCCAGTAGGTCGGATCGGCAAAGGTCAGCGACTTCATCGTGCCCGTCTTGTCGAATGCCGGCAGCTTCTCGATCTTCTCGGTCAGCTTGACCTTGTTAGGATCGAGCGACGGCGGATAGCTCTGGCCTTCGGCCACCGCGATCGAGGTCGCCGGGTCGAGCATGAAGTTGATGAGTTCCTCGCATTCGGCCATGGGCGAACCCTTCAGAATCAGCATGTCCTCCATCCAGGCGTAGGAGCCGGCCGGATCGAGATAGCCGATAGGATGGCCCTGGTCCTGCAGCGCGGCGACGCGGCCCGACCAGGCATCGGTCACCACGATCTCACCCTTGGAAAGCAGGTCCATCAGCTCCGCGCCGGAACTCCAGAACTTCTTGGCGAGGTCGCGCGTCTCGCGCACCTTGGCCCAGATGGCGTCCATGTCCTTGAGGTTGTTGGGGTCCTGCCCGGTGGCGAGCGCCGCATACCAGACGCGCGTCGTCATGTCGGAATAGCCGCCGACCTTGCCAGCGTATTTCTTGTCGAGCAGGAGCCCGGCGCCCTTTTCCTTGGCTTCCTCCGGCGAGATCACGTTGGTGTTGTAGGCGATGCCCGTCGTGCCGTAGTCGTAGGGCACGGCGGAGAGCTTCGGCGTCAGCTTGCGGAACGGCTCGATCATCGGCTGCAGCACGTTCGCCATGTTGGGAATGTTGGCCTCGTTGATTTCCGAGGTCAGGCCGGCGTTCACGTATTTGATGTAGTAGTTGACGCCGGAGGAATGGATGACCTGGTAGTCGCCGGGCTTGGCGGTCTTGATCTTGGTGATGATCTCGTCCTCGTCGCCGAACGTGCCCTGGACCACCTTGATCTTGGTCTTGGTCGTGTAGGGCTGGAAGGCGAACTTGTCGATCGCATCCTGCACCGTGCCGCCCCAACCGTCGAAGCGAACCTCCTGGACCGCGGCGAGCGCCCGGCCCATCCAGGGCATGGAAAGGCCCGCCGATGCTGCCGCGGCTGCGGTCAGCGTCAGGAACGTGCGGCGGCTCAGGTCGCCATTGGCGTATCGATCGTGCAGCCGTTCCAGCCGCTTGGTGGTGGTGAGTTTCATTGTATTTCCTCCTTTGGTTCGCCACGTCTTCTCAGTTTTGTCAGGCTTTGCAGGATCAGGCCACCGATCAGCGGGATGCCGACGGTCACCAGGATCATCACGGTGCCGAGCGCGTTGATCTCCGGGCTGATCGAAATCTTGAGCATGGAAAGGATCTGGGTCGGCATGGTCTCGACGCCGGCCGGCCGCCAGAACAGGCTGGCCGAGGTGTTGTCGAACGAAATGGTGAAGGCGAGCAGGGCGCCGCCGACAACGGCCGGGATGAGCAGCGGCAGCGTGATCTCGCGGAAGGACGAGAAGCGAGAGGCGCCAAGCGACAGTGCGGCCTCCTCGTAGACGCGCCGGATGCCGATCATGCGCGCCTGGGCGATCAGCACCACATAGGGCACGGCGAGCAGGATATGGCCAAGCACCAGGAGCAGCATGGTCCTCGGCTGGTCGATGGCCTTGATCAGCACCAGCAGGCCGACGCCGAGGATGGTTTCCGGCACCAATGCCGGCAGGATCACCAGCGTGCTCAGCGCCTGCTTGCCGCGAAATTCGAAGCGGACCAAGGCAAACGCCGTGGTGACGCCGATGGCGGTGGTGACGATGGCGGTGACCAATGCGATCCACAAGGATGTTCGAAAGGCAGCCAGCACCGCCTCGTTGGCCATCAGCTTGCCGTACCATTGCAGGCTGAAGCCGGTCATCGGGAAGCCGCCGAACATCGAGGCGTTGAACGACAGGACCACCGTCGCCACGATCGGCGCGAACATGAAGACGTAGACGCAGACCGTGACAAAGCCGGTCAGCCGCCAGGCCCATCTCCCTTCCTGCCTGCGCCGTGTTCCCCTCATCCTGCAAGCCCCGTCATCCGCCAAGCCCTTTGACGATCTGCGACATGCCCATGTAGCGCGTGTAGACGGCGGCGAAGAAGCCGAGCACGATGAACAGCACGATCGAAAGCGTGGCTCCCATCGGCCAGTTCAATTCGCCCATGATGGTGTCGTAGATCAGGTTGCCGAACAGAGCGTCGCGGCCCGAGCCGAGAAGCTGCGGCGTCACATAGCTGCCGGCGGCCAGCACGAAGCAAAGCAGCAGGCCCGCCGCCAGGCCGGGCAGCGACAGCGGCAGCGTGACCTCCCGGAACGCCTGCGCACTCGTGCAGCCCATCGAGCGGGCCGCCGAAATCAACGTGCGATCAATGCTCTCCAGGCTGACATAGACGTTGAGGATCATGTAGGGCAGCAGGAAGTGCAGCATGCCCAGGATGACCGCGCCTTCGTTGTAGAGCATCTGCAGCGGCTCATGGATGATGCCCATTTTGAGCAGCGCGACGTTGATGACGCCCTGTTCCCCCAGGATGTTGATCCAGGAAAAGGTGCGGATGGTGAAGCTGATCCAGAACGGCACGATCAGCAAAAGCAGCAGCAGCCATTTGTGCTTGAAGGTCGTGGCCCAGATGAAATAGGCGGGGAAGTAGCCGAGCACGCCGCACAGCAGCGCCGTCATGGCTCCGACCCTCAGCGTCTTCAGGAGGAAGCCGTGATAGTAGCTGTCGGTGAGGAATTCGTGCCAGTTCGCGGTCGTCAGCGCGCTCGTTTCCACGCCGGCGGTGACAAAGGTGAAGAAGGTATAGCCGGCCATCACGGCGATCGGCAGCACCAGGAAAAAAATCAGCAGCAAGAGCACCGGCGCGACCAGCATCCAGGCCAGCCGTGGATCATACAATGTCCATCGTCGTTCCATGAGCACCCGGAAGTCCGCGCCTTCTTTGAAGGCCTGTTTTGTTCCCGGGCCAAGATTGAGGGATTGCAGGCGCGATGTCCACAGTCGGCGATTGAGCCAGCGGACTTCAGTGTCGCCGGGTGCGAGAGATGCCGAAATTTGTCGGGAGACGGGGTCGCCACGCAACCCCGTTCGACCACACGTCGGGAACGGCTGGCCGGCGTCTCCTCAGCCCTTCGAAATACCGCGCGCGATCAGCCGGGCGAGGCGCTCCGAAAACGCCCTTGCGTCGGCCGGCTTGTCGCCGTCGAGGACGCGCGCCTCGTCGTAGAGAAGGTGGGCGGCATCCTCCTTGAAGGCCTGTTCGTCTTCGCCGAGGCTGGCGAGCGCCAGGACGCGCTGGTGGCGGGGGTTGATCTCGAGGATCGGTTTGGCCGTCTTGTCGAGGCGGCCGGCGGCGTTGAGCAGCCGCTCGAACTGCCGGTCGGGACCGTGTTCGGGCGCCACCAGGCAGACCGCGCTTTCGGTCAGGCGGTCGGAGGCCTTCACGTCCGACACTGCATCGCCAAGCGCCGCCTTGAGGAAGGCCAGGAAGCCATCGACCTCGGGCGCCGCCGCCGCATCCGGCTTGTTCGCCTCGTCGAGCAGCGGGATCTCGGAAAGTTCGGCCACGCCCTGCGTCACCGACCTGAACGGTTTGCCGTCGAATTCGGGCGCCATCGACGTCCAGAAACTGTCGACCGGGTCGGTGAGCAGCAGCACCTCGATGCCGCGTGCCTTGAAACCTTCGAGCTGCGGCGAGGCTTCGAGCCGTGCACGGTCGTCGCCGGCCATGAAGAAGATCGCCTTCTGCCCTTCCTTCATCGCCGAGACGTATTCGGCAAGGCCGCGCCAGCCTTCGCCGGAGGCGGTTGAGCGGAAGCGGGCGAGCTTCAAGAGCTGCTCGCGCCGCTCATGGTCCTCGTAGAGCCCTTCCTTGAGGACGACGCCGAAGTTTTCCCAGATCTTCGCATAGGCCTCGGTCTCGTTCTCCGCCAGCTTGGCGAGATCGCCAAGCACGCGGTTGGTCAGGCCCTTGCGGATCGCGGCAAGCAGCGGGCTTTCCTGGATCATCTCGCGCGAGACGTTGAGCGGCAGGTCGGCGGAATCGACCAGCCCGCGCATGAAGCGCAGGTAGCGCGGCAACAGATCGGCATCGTCGGTGATGAAGACGCGGCGCACATAGAGCTTCATGCGGCCCTTCCGGTCCTGGTCGAAGAGATCGAAGGGACGCGAGCCGGGCACGAAGGCCAGCACGCTATATTCCTGCCGGCCCTCGGCGCGGAAATGGATGGTGGCGGCCGGCTCGTCATACTGGCCGGAGACGCCGCGGTAAAAGTCGGTGTATTCCTCGGGCTTGATCTCGCTCTTCGGCCTGACCCAAAGGGCCGTGCCATCGGCAATGTCGCGCGCCTCGGCACCGGGCCTCTCGATGAGCGTGATCGGCACCGGCACATGGCCCGACTGCGACTTGGCCAGTTGCTCGAGCCGATAGGATCCGGTGTAGGACACGGCGTCGTCCATCAGATGCAGCACGACGCGGGTGCCGCGCTTGGGGGCGGCTTCGAGCGGGGCGGGCGCGATCTCGTAGGAACCCTTGCCGTCGGACGACCAGCGCCAGGCTTCTTCGCTTCCCGCCAGGCGGCTGATGACGTCGACACGGGTCGCGACCATGAAGGCGGAGTAGAAGCCGACGCCGAACTGGCCGATGAGCTGCGTGTCCTCGCTCGAATTGCCGGCGCCGACGCGCTCGATGAAAGCGCGCGTGCCCGAGCGCGCGATCGTGCCCAGCGCCTCCGTCATGTCGTCGCGGCTCATGCCGATGCCGTTGTCCTCGACGGTGATCAGCTTGCCGTCGGGATCGGCTGAAATCGAGATGCGGGGCTTCGGATCGTCGGCCAGCAATTCGGGGCGACTGACGGCCTCGAAGCGCAGCTTCTCGCAGGCGTCGGCGGCGTTGGAGATCAGTTCGCGCAGGAAGACGTCCTTATCGGAATAGACCGAATGCACCATCATGTGCAGCAGCCGCGAAACATCCGCCTCGAATGCCTTGGTTTCCGTCGCTTTCGTGTCTGTCGTCATTCCGGGTTTCCCACGCTTTCCTCCGCCCGCCGCGCCATGCGCGATCAGGACTTCCTTTCACCAATTTTCAACGGTGCTGGCAACTGCCGTCAGCAAGGCCAACGCGCCGACAATATCGTGATGGGATGCTGGGGCCGCAAGGGGGTGGAAACGGTGCTGACGACGAAACAGCCAATCTCCCCCGCGAAGGGGGAGATTGGCAGCGTCGGCGCCGCGCCGGTCCTGCGCGCCCTACTTCCCCGCCATCTGGTCGGCAAGCGCCTGCGCCTGGGCAAGCAGCGTGGGGAAGGCCGGGTTGTCGCGCAGGTTCTTGCCCATGCAGGCGCGGAAGTCGCTGTCGCCTTTTGCCCAGGCGGCGTCGGCGGCATCGGATGTATTTTCGTCGCTGTCGTCGGTGGCCTGCTTGACCAGTTTCTGGGCGGCGGCGTCAGCCGCGGTCCACACCGCGTCGCAGGCCGCGATCCTTGGGACGGGCGGTGTCGCGGGCGCCTCGGCGATCATGACACTGTTGCCCTTGACCAGCGTGACGACGATTTCCTGGTCGTAGTTAGGTCCGACGTCCTGTGCCCAGCCGCCGAGGCGGGCGATCGCCATGTCGGCGCCGTCGGGCGTCTTCAGGTTGAAGTCGAGCGTGCCGGTGAAAGCGGCGTCGCTGCCGATCGCCTGGGTGTAGAACGCATCGAGCTTCAGCGCCGCGTCGAAGCTGGTGGGCAGTTTGAGGTCGGCGTCCGTCTCGGCCGCACGCGATTGCAGCCAGCGCTCGACCAGCCCGCGTGTCGACGCCACGATGCTGGGGCCGTCCTCGGTGCCGTGACGCAGCCCGTCCAGCATGCCGAAGCCGACATCGGAGGAACTGAGGCTTTCGATATTGATCCTGCCGGCCGCCGGAAAACCCTTGACCGTGAAAGGTCCAAGAAGCGTCGAAAGGCGCTGTTCGAGATCGGCGCGGGCCTTCTCATTGGCCGCATCGAGCGTTTCCACGGGAGCGTTCGCGCTTTCCATCGCGGCGATGGCCGCGATCGCCTTGTCGCGCGCGGCGATGTAGTCGTCCTCCGGCGAAGCCGCATACGCCGCACCGCTCGCCAGCGCGAACACCAAAGTCCAGACCAGACGCATCGTGAAAACCTCCGTTTTACAAGCTCTTCGCGTGGCTTGGTGGCGATTGTGCGGCGGTGAACTCATGGCGAGACGTGGCGGATATCGGGGCACCAGGACAGCCCTGGCAAGGTCGCAAGCCCTCATGATGAAACCTTCCGATACCCAGGCCGTTATGGCCGTTGTGGCAGACATCAAACCCAAACAGAGGCCGGCCGGCGGCGCCAAGCCAAACGGTGCCAGGAAGCCCCGCCGGGAGAAGGTACCCGATGTCGAGGCCGCATCCGAGGTCGTCGGCGAGGCGGCGCCGCCGCCAGCGGCGGTGGAACCTGATCCGCAGCTGAGCCCCGAACAGGCCGAACAGGCGCGCAAGAAATACCTGCTGAAGCGCTTCTGGATCAGCGCGCGCGGCTATTGGAGCCGGCGGGGCGACAAGCTCGCCTGGCCATGCACGATCGCGCTCCTGATCCTGATCTGCGTCAATGTCGGCTTCCAGTACGGGATCAATGTCTGGAACCGCTCGATCTTCGACGCCATCGAGCAGCGCAATGCGCCGACCGTCTATTTCCTGAGCGCCGTGTTCGTGCCGCTGGTGCTTGGAAGCGTCAGCCTTGTCGTTGCGCAGGTCTATCTGCGCATGACGATCCAGCGCCGCTGGCGCTCCTGGCTCACTACATCCATCATCGGCCGCTGGCTCACCAACGGCCGCTACTACCAGCTCAATCTCGTCAGCGGCGATCACCAGAACCCGGAAGCCCGCATCGCCGACGATTTGCGGATCGCCACCGAATCGCCTGTTGATTTCGTCTCCGGCGTGCTCAACGCGTTCCTGGCGGCCTCGACCTTCATCGTCGTCTTGTGGACCATCGGCGGCGCGCTGACGCTGCCGATCGGCTCCTCGACCGTCACCATTCCGGGCTTTCTCGTCATCACCGCGGTCATCTATGCCGGCATCACCTCCACCTCGATGGTGGTCATCGGCCGGCATTTCGTCGAACTCTCCGAGCAGAAGAACCAGGCGGAAGCGGAATTTCGCTACACGCTGATGCGCGTGCGCGAAAACGGCGAGAGCATCGCCCTGCTCGGCGGCGAGGAGGAGGAGCGCAGCGGCATCGACAGGACCTTCGCCGGCGTGCTGGGGAAGTGGGCGATGCTTGCTGGCCAGCACATGCGCACGGCGCTGGTCTCGCAGGGATCGAGCCTGTTCGCGCCGGTGGTGCCGGTGCTTTTGTGCGCGCCAAAATTCCTCGACGGCTCGATGTCGCTTGGGCAGGTCATGCAGGCGGCATCCGCCTTTGCCATCGTGCAGGGCGCGTTCGGATGGCTGGTCGACAATTACCCGCGCCTGGCCGACTGGAACGCCTCGGCACGGCGCATCGCCTCGCTGATGATGTCGCTGGATGGGCTCGAGCGCGCGGAAGAGAGCGACGCGCTCGGACGCATCAATCGCGGCGAGACCAAGGACGACACGATGCTCAACCTCAACAATCTGTCCGTGTCGCTCGATGACGGCACCGCCGTGGTCAAGGAAACCGAGGTGGTGATCCAGCCGGGCGAGCGGCTGCTGGTGGCCGGCGAATCCGGTTCGGGCAAGAGCACGCTCGTGCGGGCGATAGCGGGCTTGTGGCCGTGGGGCGGCGGCAGCGTCGATTTCCACCCGGGCAAGCGCATGTTCATGCTGCCGCAGCGCCCCTACATCCCCTCGGGCACGCTGCGCCGGGCCGCTGCCTATCCAGGCGCCGCCGAGGATTGGACGATCCCGCAGATCAGGGCTGCCCTCGACAAGGTGGGGCTCGGTCATCTCGGCGACCGGATCGAGGAAGACGCGCCGTGGGACCAGACCCTGTCGGGCGGCGAGAAGCAGCGCCTGGCCTTCGCGCGGCTGCTCCTGCACGCGCCCGATATCATCGTGCTGGACGAGGCGACGGCGGCACTCGACGAGAAGAGCCAGGACAGGATGATGGAGACCATCATCCACGAATTGCCTAATGTGACCATCTTGAGCGTGGCGCACCGCGCCGAGCTGGAGGCCTTCCACAGCCGCAAGATCACGCTCGAGCGGCGCAAGGGTGGCGCCAAGCTGGTCAGCGATATCGACCTCGCCCCGCGCAAACGCAGGGGCTTGCTCGGCCGCGCCCTGTGGGGTTCCGGCACTTCCGCCGAAAAGCGCGGCGCCGCCCGTAAAAAGAGTTGATGACGCTCAGGCGAGTTCTGGTTTCAGCTCAAGGGATGGCCTTCTATCAGCCGCCCAATTCTTCCTGATGCGCCTTGGCGAGGTCGGCCATGCTGTCGAAGCGGAAGTCCACCTTCGGCATCTCGCCGGGATGCATCGTGGCGCCGAAACCCTGATCGGCATGCCGGCGGTGGATCCAGCACGATTTAAGGCCCAGGCGGTTGGTCACGGCATGGTCATGAAACAGGCTTTCGGCCGTGTGCAGGACTTGCTTGTCGCCGATCCCGAGCGTCGCCAGTTTTTCCAGCATATAGTCGAAATTCCGGGGCGACGGCTTGTAGGAGCCGATGTCCTCCGCCGTGTAGATCGCATCGAAATCGACGCCGAGCTTCCTGTTGCTGAAGGAGAAGCTCGTATTGTCGACGTTGGAGAGGATGACGAGCTTGTAGTGCTGCTTGAGGTATTGCAGGGCGGCGGCGGTATCGGCAAAGGCCGGCCAGTCCTTCACGCTTTGGCCATAGGCGATGCATTCCTCCGGCGTGGTCACGACGCCCCATTCCTCGGCGAGCCGCTTGTAGACGACAGCCAGAAGGTCGCAGTAGCGCTTTTGCGGCGTCCAGTCCTGCTGGCTGGATTCGTGCCTGGCATGCGCCTGCAGGATCTCGTCGCGGCCGAGGCCGCGGCCAACCCGCCCGGTCAGCGGCTTCAGGGCGTCGATCATGCCGGATTCCCAATCGATCAGCGTACCGTAGCAGTCGAAGGTCAAGGCCTTGAAATCAGTCAGCTTCATGGTTCACTCCCTTGAGTTGGATAATTGGCTGGCGTTTGCGTGGATCGTGATCAATCGGCTGGCTGCCCGGCTGGGCGCAAACCTGCCTCGCCCTTCGGTGCGGTGCCGCGCGACGATGTCAGCCAGATGCCGACCAGCGTCACCGCGAGGCCAAGGACCATCGCCGCAGAAAGGGGCTCGCCGAAGAGCAGCCAGGCCCAGAGCATCGTCACCGGCGGGCTGAGATAGATCATGCTGCTGACCTGCGCGGCGCTGTGGAGGCGCAGGCTCGCATAATAGACGCCGTAGCAGAAGAAGGTCGAAAACAGCACCAGCCAGGCGATGCCGAACTCGAACCGGCCATCAAGGGGCGGCATCAGCCCGCCTTTCCATTCGGCGCAAGCGGCAAAAAACAGCGCCGCCGTCAGGCATTGGATGCACAGGCTCTGGTGGATGGGCATGTTGATCGTCCCCATCCGCTTCTGCAGCACGGTCGCCAGAGCGAAGACCATCATGGAAGCGATCGTGACCACGTACGCCCAGGCCGGCGCGGTGCCGAGACTGAGGCTGTTCAGCGAGACGACCAGCACGCCGAGCACGCCGAGAGCCGTTCCGGTCCACTGCCTCGATGTCAGCCGGTGGCCGAGAACGGGCTGCGACAGTGCCGCGATGGCGAGGGGGACGAGGTCCGAGATCAGCGCGACCAGGCCGGTCGGCACGCGCTGGCCGATGGCAAGCGCGAAGCCGCCGAGATAGAGGAACATCATCGCCACGCCGAACGCCATCTGCTGGAGCAGCGCCCGGACGCCGATGCGCGGCCCGACCATGAGCGCGAAGGGCAGAAGGACCAGCCCTGACATCAAGGTTCGCCAGAACAGCACGAGCATGACGTCGGCGCTCTCGCTGGCGTAACGGATGCCGACAAAGCCCGAGCTCCAGCTTACGACCAGGGCTGCCGCCAGAAGCGGCCAGGCCAGGCGACGGGACGGAGGTTTCGGGAGCGTCATGCGGTCTCTTCGTCGAAGCGAGTTCGCCAGCGGATCACGGCCGATCTCGGATGCGGGATTTATGGCGGCGCGCAAGCGCCTTTGCACATGACAAATTTCGATATATCCATGAAATAGGCGCGAGATGTGGCATATATGATTGACCTCAAAGCCCGTTCTCTGCCGAAACCTTGAAGCGCTGCTTTCGTTTCAAACGAGGATTGTCATGACTGGAGTGATGAGCCGCCGCCTGGATGTCGATGCCTTGCGGGCGATGGTGGCGATCGAGAAACATGGCGGCGTTACCCGGGCAGCCGAGATGCTCGGCCTGTCGCAATCGGCCGTCAGCCACAAGATCAGGCGGCTGGAAGCGAGTCTCGACTGCGAAATCCTCAGCCGCAAGGCGAATGCGCCGATGTTCACCAGTTCAGGGCAGGATCTGCTGGGCTATGCCAGGCGCATCCTGGGCATCCATGACGAGGCGATCCTGAGCCTGTCGAAGAGCACGCTGCAAGGCAAGATCGCTTTGGGGATGACCGAGGATACGACCTGCACGGACCTTTCGCGCATCCTTGGCCGGTTTCGCCGGCTGTACCCCGAGGTGAGCGTGCGCACGCAGGTGCGTATGAGCCTTGCCTTGCAGAAGCTGTTGGGCGAGGGCGCGCTCGACGCTGCCATCATCCAGGTGTTCCAGCACGACGTCCGCCCCACCGATGTCCCGCTGTTCCGCGAGACCCTGCATTGGGTGAAGTCGCCCGAGCTGACCCTTGGGAAAGGCGACCCGGTGCCGTTCCTGTCCTTCGACGAGAACTGCTTCTATCGCCGTTGGGGCCTCGATCTCGGCCAGGACGAGGGAACGGTGTTCGAGATCGTGTTCGAATGTTCGAGCGCGGCCGGCATCATCGCCGGCGTGACCTCCGGCCTCGGCGTGGCGCTGCTCAGCCAGCGCCATCTGCGGCCCGGCATGGAGATCGTCGACAAGTCGTTCCCCAAGCCTCCGGACCTCGCCTACGTCATTCGCCGCACCCGCAACGTCCGCAATCCCGCGCTGGAGACGCTGGTGCGGGAGATAGAGGCTGAGGTGAAGCGCCACGGGACCCTGCAGATCGCGGTGTGAGGAGGCGTGATTAGCGTTGGCGCCCGTGCGCCCGGTCGATGATATCGCGCGCTCGAGCCTCTCGCCTCATTTCCGGAGTATCTTCTCCATCGCTTTCCCCTTCGCAAGCTCGTCGATCAGCTTATCGAGGTAGCGAATTTCCTTCATCCGTGGATCCTCAATATCTTCCACGCGGACGCCGCAGACCACCCCTGTAATCAAATTCCGCAAAGGATTCAGTCGAGGGGCCTGACCAAAGAAATCCTCGAAGCTGGTTTTCTTCTCCAGTTCGGCGTCGAGTTCTTTCTCGGTGTAGCCCGTCAGCCAGCGGATGATCTCATCGACCTCGGCTCTGGTGCGTCCTTTCCTTTGCGCCTTGGCGACATAGTGCGGATAGACGCTGGCAAAGCTTGTGGAATAGATTCGATGCTCCGTCATGACGTGCCCTTACCGGTGGCGCCTATCGCCCGCACTCAACTTTGCCTCCAATGCGCAGGTCTCAGCAATTGGCGCAGGACCGACTCCAATCTTCCCGCCGCCCTTCACCCGTTCCTTTTCTCCACCTCAGCCTTGCGCAACAAGAACCGTTGGATCTTGCCGCTAGGGGTCTTCGGCAATTCCCCGACGAAGTCGATCTCGCGCGGATAGGCATGGGCCGAGAGGCGTTTGCGGACATGCTGCGCCAGTTCTTCGGCGAGTTCCGGGCTGCCCTCGTAGGCGGGCGCCAGGATGACGAAGGCCTTGACGATCTCGGTGCGCTGCGGGTCGGGTACGCCGACCACCGCCGCCTCGTTGACGGCGGGATGTTCGATCAGCGCGCTTTCGACGTCGAAGGGGCCGATGCGGTAGCCTGACGAGGTGATGACGTCGTCGGCGCGGCCGATGAAGGAGACCGAGCCGTCCGGCTCGTATTCCACCGTGTCGCCGGTGCGGTAGTAGCCGCCCGATATGGCCGGCGTTTCGGCCTGGTGGTAGCCGTCGAACCAGCGCAACGGCGAGTTGGCGATGTCGACGGCGAGGATGCCGGGCTGGTTGGGGCCGAGCTCGTTGCCGGCCTCGTCCAGCACCACCATGCGATAGCCCGGCATGGCAAAGCCCGCCGAGCCGGCGCGGACAGGGTGCGCCAGGCCGTGATGGTTGTTGACCATCATGCCGTTCTCGGTCTGGCCGTAATGGTCGTGGATGGGCGCGGCGAGATGGGCGTCGAACCAGCGGATCACTTCCGGGTTGAGCGGCTCGCCGGCGCTGCTCACCACACGCAGCCGGCCTTTTGCACGCGCGGCGGCGTCGGGACCTTCGGCGAGCAGCAGGCGGAAGGCGGTGGGCGAGCCGGCAAGGCTGGTGACGCCAAGCCGCTCGATGACATCATAGGTGTTTTTGGCGGTGAAGGCGCCCTCGTTGAAGGTCGTGGCGATGCCGAGCAGCAGGGGTCCCGTGATGGCGTAGTAGAGGCCATAGGCCCAACCCGGATCGGCGATGTTCCAGAAGATGTCGTCTGGGCGCAGGCCGATCGCGTCGCGCATATAGGCGCCGAAGGCGAGCAGCGCGTTGAGCGGCACCGGCACGCCCTTCGGCAGGCCGGTGGTGCCCGAGGTCGACATCATCATGAACAGGTCTTCGCCCTTGCGCATCACCGGGTCGCAGTTGGGTGAGGCGGCGGCAAGCGCAGCACGGAAATCGATGTCGCCCGGGGACAGGGCGTCGCCAGCACCGAGGATGGTGGCGATTTGCGGAGGGTTCGCGACCTCGTCGAGCTTGCCGCGATTGGCCGGATTGGTCACCACCAGCCTGGCGCCGCTGTAGCCAAGCCGGTGTTCGATCGCCTTCGGGCCGAAGGCAGTGAACAGCGGCTGGTAGACCGCGCCGATGCGCCAGGCGCCGAGGATCAGCGCCACCAGTTCGGGGATGCGCGGCAGCATGCCGGCCACGACATCGCCCGGGCCGACGCCCAACTCCTTCAGCAGAGTGCCGACGCGGCCGGACATGTCGGCGAGATCCTCGAAGCTGAATTCGCTGAGTTCGCCGCCGGCAGAGATGGCGCGCAGCGCCAGGCGGTTTCCGCCGGTGTGCCGGCCGCAGCATTCGACATAGGCGTTGATGCCGGTCGCGGGGTCGCCCTGCAGTCTCGCGATCTCATCCTCAATACGAAAGCTTGCAACGGCATCGTCATAGCGCGGCAAGCCGGCTTGCTGCTTGGTCATGAAAATCCTCCCTGGCGGTGCGCCATCTCCCCATGGCGCGCTGTCGCGGCGACATTGACATCAGATGGCGCCGATGGGCAACGGCGAGTGCCTGTTCCTTTGTATTGACGCAACTCCGGACGAAAAACCGCTACACACTTTTCCCGGAATTGCGCTTACAGGTTCGCCTCGGCGAAGATGCGTGCCGCCCAGTCGAGAAAGACGCGCAGGCGCGGCGAAAGCTGCCGGTTCTGCGGATAGAGCGCCGACAGCGGTGTCGGCGAGGGCGGATACCCGGCCAGCACCTCGACCAGTGTTCCCTCTGCCAAATCCTTCTCGAAGCGATAGCGCGGCGCCTGGATGAGACCGAGGCCAAGCCGGGCGAGGTCGGCGGCGGTGTCGGAATTGTTGGCGGCGACGCGGCCGGGCAGCCTGACCTCGCGCGTCTTGCCGCCGACGGTGAATTCGAAGGGCAGCACTTCGCCGGTGCGGGAGGAGACGAAACCGATCGCCTGGTGGCCGTCCAGCGCATCGGGGGAGGCGGGCGTGCCGTGGCGGGAGAGATAGGCGGGGCTGGCGCAGGTCATCTCGCGGATCATGCCAAGGCGGCGCATGATCATGCCGCTGTCCGGCGGCTCGCCGACGCGGATGACGCAGTCGACGCCCTCGCGCACCAGGTCGACCAGCCGGTCGCTCTGGCCGATCTGCAGGTCGATCCTGGCATAGCGGGCGAGGAATTCCGGCAGGCGCGGCAACAGGAAGGTGCGTGTGAGCAGCGTGCTGGCGTCGATGCGCAGCAGGCCGAAGGGTTCGGCATTGCGGAAGGCGGCCTCGGCATCCTCGATCTCGGCCAGGATGGACAGGCAGCGCCGGTAATAGGCCTCGCCGTCCTGCGTGGCGTTCACCTGGCGCGTGGTGCGCTCGAGCAGCCTTGCGCCGAGATGTTCTTCCAGCCGCCGGACCGCTTCCGTCGCGGTCGAGCGCGGCAGGCCGAGATCGGCGGCGGCAGCGGTGAAGCTGCGCCGCTCCAGCACGCGAACGAAGAGCCGCATCGTGTCCAGGCGATCCATGGTCTTTGTTCGCAGTTTCCGAATAGTGATGTCAAGACAAGGCTGATTATCCGGAAGTTGGTTCGGCCTATATCCGTCTCACCAATAAGAAGGAGAGACTTCCATGACTTCAGGCCAAACGAGCACGGGCCAAACTAAAGCGGCGATCGTGACCGGCGCCTCCAAGGGCATCGGCGCGGCGATCGCGCGGCGGCTCGCCCGTGACGGCATCGCCGTCGTCGTCAATTACGCGCGGGGACAGGCCGAGGCCGAGGCGCTGGTGCGCGCCATCGAAGCCGATGGCGGCAAGGCGATCGCCGTGCAAGCCGATATCGCGGTTCCGGCCGGTATCGCCAGCCTCTTCGACGCCGGCGAGAAGGCGTTCGGAGGCATCGATATACTGGTCAACAATGCCGGCATCATGAAGCTTTCGCCGATCGCACAGGCCGATGATGCCTTCTTCGACACCCAGGTCGCGATCAATCTCGGCGGCGTGTTCCGTGGCATGCGCGAAGGCGCAAAACGCATTCGCGATGGCGGCCGCATCGTCAATTTTTCGAGCAGCGTGGTCGGCCTCTACCAGCCGGGTTACGGCGTCTATGCCGCCACCAAGGCGGCGGGAGAGGCGATGACGCACATTCTGGCCAAGGAGCTTGGCGCGCGCGGCATCACCGTCAACGCGGTGGCGCCCGGACCGGTCGAGACGGCGCTGTTCACCGATGGCAAGAGCGCGGCGCAGATCGAGGCCACGGCCAAGATGATCCCGCTCGGCAGGCTCGGCCAGCCCGACGACATTGCCGGCGTGGTCTCGTTCCTGGCCGGGCCGGACAGTGCCTGGGTCAACGGGCAAATCATCCGCGCCAATGGCGGCGTGATCTGAAGGAGGCTGGCCGCTGCTGCTGTGGCGGCCTGCCTCCCGTTCCATTCGAAACCTAGCCCAAACGATTGAGAAGACAAGGAAAAGACCATGCCATTCGCCAATATCAAGATGCCGCAGGCGGCGCTCTCCAAGGCACAGAAAGAAGACCTCATCCATCGCACGACCGCCATGTTCGTCGACTTTTTCGGCGAGGGCGTGCGGCCCTACACGATGGTGCTTGTGGAGGAAGTCGCCGATGGCGGCTATGGCCGCGCCGACGAAGTGTTCGTGGTGCCGGACGCTTTTCGCGCCAAGGACTAAGGTTGCCGATGTCCGGCCGGCCTGCACATGGCTCACGCCCGCGCTTCCGGTACTCACATGCTCAAAAGCACCCTCCGTTAGCCGCAGCATGGCCCGGCGGAGGGGCCACAGCAGGCCTTGGCCTTCTTTTCCTCCTCCAGCCAGCGGTCGCGCGGCTTGCAACTCGCTGGCCGTGGCGCAAGCGCGACATGCACGGCGCCGTCGGCCAGCCGGGGCAGGGCGGCCCGGTAGAGCTGCATCGGGCGCACGCCGTCGCTGACCTCGAAGGTCAGCTTGGCCGCCTGGTCGAGACCGACATGCTCGGTCACTTTCCGGATGATCGCCGCGAATTTTCCAGCCGGCATATGGGTGCGGTCCTCATTGACGTCCCATAGCTGCACGAAGATCTCCGACCATGATTCCGGATTCCCGCCGCAGTCGAGCGCGTCGAAGCGGCCGGCCTTGACCTCGGTGACATGGTAGCCCGGCAACACTGGCCCGCCTTCATGGAAAAACACCAGTGGCTTTTCCCTGTGATCCGCCAGAAAGTCCAGCAAGCCGGCCATGGTGATGTCCCGGGGGTCGGCCGTGATCACGGGATCAAATTCCCGATTGTCAGAGGCGAGCATGTGCGATAATCCTTGGTTCAATATTCATAGGATTGTTGAAATATGAATGAACGTCAAGCCCTGGCGGCCTTCGCGGCGCTGTCGCAGGAAACACGGCTGCGCGTGCTGCGCCATCTGGTGATCGCCGGCCCCGACGGCATCGCCGCCGGGGCGATCGCCGAAAAGGTCGAGGTTTCGGCGTCCAACGTCAGCTTCCACCTTAAGGAGCTTGAACGCGCGGGGCTGGTGAGCGTGCGCCGCGATTCCCGCTCCATGGTCTACAGCGCCGAGTATGACATGCTGAGCGGTCTTATCCGCTTCCTGATGGAGGATTGTTGCTCCAGCCGGCCGGAAATCTGCGCGCCGGCGGTGTTGCCGGGCTGCTGTGCGGCCGACACGCGGGAGCCTGCCCGATGACTGGCGGCCACACTGTGCCTGGCGCGTCCTCCATCCGGGACATGGCCGGTTTTGATTTGCCGCGCCGGCTCACGGCGGAAGCTCTCGGCACCGGCTTGCTGGTGGCCACGGTGGTCGGCTCCGGTATCATGGCGCAGTCGCTGACGACCGATCGCGCACTGACGCTGCTTGGCAACACTTTGCCGACGGGCGCGATCCTCGTGGTGCTCATCACGATACTGGGGCCGGTCTCGGGCGCTCATTTCAATCCGGCCGTTTCAATGGTCCTGGCGCTGTCGCGCCGGCTGCCGGCGAGCGACTGCGCCTGGTATGTGCTCGCCCAACTCTCGGGCGGCGTCGCCGGCACGGTCGGCGCGCACCTGATGTTCGGGCTTTCGCCGCTCGCCTTGTCGACGCATGACCGAACGGGACCCGCGCTCTGGCTTTCGGATGGGATCGCGACCTTCGGGTTGCTGGCGGTCATTCTCGCCGGCCTGCGTTTCGAGCGCTCGGCCATCCCCTGGCTAGTCGGCCTCTATATCACCGCCGCCTACTGGTTCACCGCATCGACATCGTTCGCCAACCCAGCGGTCGCGGCCGCACGGTCACTGACGGACAGTTTTCCGGAATCAGTCCGGCAAGCCTGCCGGGCTTCATCGCCGCCGAACTGGCCGGCGCGGGCATTGCCCTGGCGCTGACGACATGGCTGCTGCAGCCGCACGTTCAACCGTTCCCCATCGAGGCCAGGCCATGACGATCACCATCTACCACAATCCGGACTGCGGCACCTCGCGCAACACGCTCGCCATGATCAGGGCGAGCGGCGAGGAGCCGACCATCGTCGAATATCTGAAACATCCGCCGCCACGTGCGCGGCTGGAGCAGTTGATAGCGACGCTCGAAATTCCCGTGCGCGCCCTGCTGCGTGAAAAGGGCACCCCCTATGCCGAACTGGGCCTGGCCGATCCAAAATGGTCCGACGGCCAACTGCTCGATGCCATGCTCGAGCATCCGATCCTGATTAACCGGCCGATCGTCGAAACGCCGAGAGGGACACGGCTGTGCCGTCCGTCCGAGCTTGTGCTGGATCTGCTCGACCACCCGGTGAGCCGGTTCACCAAGGAAGACGGCGAGGTGGTGAGCCATGACCGCGGTAGGCAATGATGGAAGCCTTGCAAAAGCCGAGACCGCGGAGCGTGCCCCGATAGCGGCTGTCGCCGCGCTCGGGATCACCCAGATTATCGGCTACGGTACGCTTTATTACAGTTTCAGCATCCTTGCCGGCGACATGGCGAAGGATATGGGCTGGCCAACCGAATGGATATTCGGCGCGCTATCGGCCGCGCTGCTGGCCGGCGGGCTAACCGCCCCCTTGCTCGGCGGCTGGATCGACCGTTTTGGCGCGGGACGGATCATGACCGCCGGCTCGGCCGTTGCTGCCGCTGCGCTTGCCGCCTGTGCCTATGCGCCCAACGGTCCAGCCTTCGTCGGCGCGCTGATTGCGCTGGAGGCAGCATCGAACCTTGTCCAATACGGCGCGGCCTTCGCGCTGCTGGTCCAGATACGGCCGCGTGCCGCGCAGCGCAGCATAACCTATCTCACCCTCGTCGCCGGTTTCGCATCGACAGTCTTCTGGCCGATCACATCGGCCATGCATGCGCATTTGCCTTGGCGAGACGTCTACCTCGTCTTTGCCGGGCTGAACCTGCTGGTCTGCCTGCCGCTGCACGCCTGGCTCTCGCAGGGGCTGGCCAGGAGCAGGCGCGCGGCGATCGAGCCGCCACGGCACGTCGCGGGATCGCTGCCGGCCCCGGCGCGGCCGCTCGGCTTTGCCTTGATGGTTGTCGCTTTCTCGCTCCAGAACCTGGTCAGCGCCGCCGTGCTGGTCCATATGGTGCCGCTGCTGTCCGGGCTTGGTCTGGGTGCCGCCGCCGCCATCGTCGGAACGCTGTTCGGGCCGTCGCAGGTGCTCAGCCGTTTCATCAATATGGTCTACGGGATCAACCTGCCGCCGCTGCGGCTCGCCATCATCTCAGCCGTGTTGATGACGGCGGGCGTGGCCATCCTGCTTGGCACCGCGCCTTCGATCGCCGGCGCGATGGCGTTCGCCATCGTCTTCGGAATGGGCAACGGGCTGTTCAGCATCGTCACCGGGGCACTGCCGCTGATGCTGTTCGGCAGCGAAGGCTATGGCCGGCTGCAGGGACGCGCCATGTCCGCCCGCCTGATCGTCTCGGCGGTCGCGCCGTTCGCCCTGGCATTGGCGATGGCCCATATCGGCATTTCCTGGTCGCTGGGCCTGATGGCACTTGTTGGCTGTCTGGCTCTGCTGGTGCTGGCGGCGATCGCGAAAGTGTCGAGCGCCACCTGAAACCGGGCAGGAATGCCCAGAGGCGGTTTGGCGCCACTCCGCCGGCTCAATTTCCCCTCTCGGAACCGTCGTGGATCGGCTTGTGATGCCTCAAATCGTCCGGCCGCAGCAGCGGATGTCTGGCGTTTCAAAACCGGCTCGCCGAACAGTGGCTACGCGCCTTTGTCACGACGGCAGGTTCATCTGTTTTCGGAGGCTTTTGTCGAAGGCATGCGCGGGAACAAACCGTCGCAGCAGGTATAGGCGACGCGCCTGCTTGCTGGCGGGATAGCGCAGCTTCGGCGATGTCGCGGTGGCCGCGGTGACGACCGCCTGGCCGACGACCTCGGGAGCATCGCCGGTTTCGATCGCCCTGTTCCAGACCGCGGTTGCCGTTGCCCGCGCCTGGTCATAGACACTCATCATCCTGTCCGGCTTCGTCGCATTGTGATCGAGAGCCGTACGGGTGAAGGCCGGTTCGACCAGCAGGACGCGAATACCGAAGGGGCGGACCTCATGGTCCAGCGACTCGGAGTAGCCCTCGACGGCATGTTTCGTGGATGTGTAGAGCGCGCTGAACGGGCTGGGGACAAAGCCGACAACCGAGCTGATGTTGACGATCCGGCCGCCGCCCTGACGTCGCATGATCGGCAGCACCTCGTTTGTGACGCGGATGAGACCGAAGACGTTGACGTCGAAAAGGGTCTTTGCCTGTTCGACGGACGATTCTTCCGCACCCGCGATCAGTGCATTGCCGGCATTGTTGACCAGCAGGTCGATGCGCCCGGCCTGGCTTATCACTTGCGACACCATGCTTGCGACGGAGTCCGCGTCGGTTACGTCGCAGCTCAGCATCGTGATCCCGGGCGGTGACCCGGTCGCGGCTTTCCGGCTCGTGCCGAAGACGCGGTAGCCGGCCGACTGAAGGGCTTTGGCTGTCGCGAGCCCGATGCCGCCCGCTGCTCCGGTGACGACGGCGACGCCGCGATGTTTGTTGTTCATTTCAATTTCCTTCGAGATGCATGATCATGACGCTTTGTGCCGACGGACTTGTCAGCCGTGTACGCTCAGATGAAGCATGGGGTGATGTTCGTAATGGCCGGCGCCATTTCTCACGATGGGGTCTTGTGAGGTTATCGCCTGGATGTCCTGGTCGTCGGCGATCCGGTATAGCGACAAGCCATAGCCGCCGCCTGGATCCATCACCGGACCATGGGCGACGATCAGTCCGCGGTCGAGCAACTCGTCCAAGAAGGCGCCATGCTGCCTCATCCATTCCCGCTCGTCGCCAGTCATCGATGCAAGAAAGTCGGCACGGGGCGGGATGTACTTGCACAGATAGAATTTCATTTGGGACTCCAGCGGCGCGATGACCGGCCGTCACCATCATTTTTCGGTGGAACGGCCTCGCGAGATCAGATACTATCAAATCAGTAGTAAGTCACTATCAAAATGGTATCGTCGTGAAGAATCTTTCCAACCAGCCCTGTTTGATCGCCCGCAGCCTCGGCACGATGGGTGACACGTGGAGCATGCTGATCATGCGCGATGCCCATGCGGGGCTCAGCCGTTTCGACGAATTTCGCAAGAATCTCGGCATCGCTCCGACGATGCTGACCAGCCGGTTGGCGACCTTGACTCAGGAAGGGCTGCTGGAGAAACGGCGATATTCGGAGCGGCCGCCACGGGATGAATATGTGCTGACCGAGGCCGGTCGGGATTTGCTTCCGGTGCTGTTCTCGCTCGCCGCCTGGGGCAGCAAGCACCGGGGCGGTGGCAATTTCACCCGGTTCTTCGACGCCGAGACAGGAACCGAAATCGACCCAGTCAGCATCGATCGCGGGACCGGGGCGCCGATCGGCAGTCGTCCCATACAGATCGTGACGCCCAAGCTGCCTGACGGCCCGTCGGACTGACTGGATGCGCCGGAGCGAACGGCGATAGCTGGCCGGCAAGAGAGGGAATTCAGGTGGGCCTTCCTCGGATCAGCCGCTCTTCTTCGCACCAATCCAGTCGGCGGCCACTTCGGCGAACAGCCAGTCACGGAACGCCCTGATCTTTTTCTGGCGCAGCGCGCCTTCGGGATAGACGACGTAGTAGCTGGCCGCCGATTTCAGCGCGAGATCGAAGGGCCGGACCAGCCGGCCTGCCGCGAGGTCGGCCGAGACCAGCGCGCTGCGGCCGAGCAGCACGCCTTCGCCATGCACGGCGGCCTCGACGGCGAAGGTGGCGGAATCGAAGCGCACGCCGCGTGTGGGGTCGATGCCTTCGACACCGGCCTGCTCAAGCCATGTCGCCCAGTCGATGCGAAAGGCGTCGTGGATCAGTTTGTGGTGCCTGAGGTCCGCTGGCAGATGCAGCGGATGCTCGCCTTGCAGCAGTTCCGGGCTGCAGACGGGGAAGACCTCCTCGTCGGCGAGGAACTCCGCCGTCACCCCGCTATAGCCGCCGCGGCCGTAGCGGATGGATATGTCGATGCCGTCGCTGACGAAATCGGCCAGCACGCCCGAAGTCGCCAGCCGCACGTCGATGTCGGGATTGGCGCGATGGAAACGATGCAGCCTCGGCACCAGCCAGCGGCCGGCGAAGCCGTCGGACGTGCTGACATTGAGAATGCGCGTCGAGCGGTCGGGCGTGGCGGCAATGGTGGCGGCGGCGATCTGGTCGAGCGCCTTGCCGACTTCCGCCGCATAGGCCGCGCCGACGCCCGTGAGGCGCACGGAGCGTGTGCCGCGATCGAAGAGCTGGATGCCCAGCCTGTCCTCGATGTTGCGGATGGCGCGGCTGACCGCGCCATGGGTGAGGTTGAGCTCCTCCGCGGCCTTGGAGAAACTCAAATGCCTGGCCGCCGCGTCGAAGGCGGGCAAAGCGGTGAGGGGCGGCAGTCTGCGCGGCATTGGATCGACCTGTGAGTGGTACTCACAAATCCTGCACAAAGAGTCGTTTGTCGTCCAGCCCTTAATGGCCCAATATTCAGGCGTACCAAGCATCCACACCGGCTTTCCGGTTCATCGATGCGCTGAATTGACCAGACAAGTGTGAGCAATCGTCATGCTCGCCCCACTCGGGCGACATCGGCAGGCTTGCGCCCAGTGAAACACAGGAGACGGATTATGACCTTGACCCTTCGACCCATCGGCGCCGCGATGAGCGGCCTTGCCACGCGAAGCTTGGCAGCGTTCGAGCGCCGCCGCACATTGCGCCGGATCTCCCGGCTTTCCGATCGCCGTTTGCATGACATCGGCCTCGAACGCGACTGGGATGGTTCGATCCTTGCTAACGAAATTCTGGGCAATGGGAGGGCGATATGACCAGCACCCTGATCATTGGCGCCACCGGACTGCTCGGCAGCGAGATGGCCAAGGCCAGTGCGCGCAATGGCGACAGCCTGCATGTCCTGGTCCGGCAGGCAACGTCGGCCAATGAAGCGCGGATGCGCCCGCTGAAGGATCTCGGCGCCACCGTGCATGTCGGCGATCTCGACGACTATGACAGCCTCGTGCGCGCCGTCGGCAAGGTCGACCGCGTCATCAGCTCGGTGCATGTGGGGTCGGCCAGCGAGATGACGCTGGTGCGCGCCATCAGGGATGCCGGCGTCTCCCGCTATGTGCCGTCCGCCGGCTTCGGCCTCGACTTTGCCGCCGCCGCACCTGGCTCGATCGAACCGCTCGACATCAAGCGGACCGTCTTCGACGCGGTCCGTGAGGCCGACCTGCCCTATACGGTGATCTACACCAACGGCTTCTTCTCGACCTGGGTGGCGACGCTGGGCGACCTGACGCGCTTCGGCTCGTCGCCGCTGCCGCCCGCCGAGGTGACGCTCTATGGCGAGGGCAACGTGCCGGCGACCTTCGTCAGCGAGAAGGATATCGCCGCGGTCACCATGCGCGCGCTTGACGATCCCAATGCTGTTCGCAGCGAGATACGGATCGCACAGAACAAGATCACCCAACGTGAAATGATCGAGCTGTGGCGGCAAGTGAGCGGCCGTTCGCCCCGCGTCAAGCAGATGAGCGCCGAGGAGCTGGAGGCGCTGATCGCGGCGGTTCCCGGCCTTGGATTGCTGCGCGCATTCTGGATCCGCGGCGAGACCGCGCTCGAGACGGCCACCCCGGAAGCCGGGACGCTTTATCCGGAGCTGAGGTTTGAAAGCATCGAAAGCGCTTTTGTGGCGATGGCTGGCGCGGGTGGGCATAGGTTGTGAAGGCGGCGGACATGGCTGGCGTTGCGACAGCGGTTGACCGCGCTGTCCATCCGGCCGATAGGTCCGCGCAAACAGCCGAGACGCCCGATGCCCAATCTCAAAGATGCGACCCGCGCCGCCGACAGCGCCTGGCAGGAGGATGTCCGCGCCGGCGTGCGCCATGTGCGCGACCTCGCTTCCCTGCCGCTCTCGCCGGCCGAGCGCGAAGCCGCGCAAGCCGCCGCGGCGCTTCACAAAGTGCGGGCGCCAAAGGCCTATCTCGACTTGATCGACTGGAACGATCCCGCCGATCCGATCCGGGCGCAGGTGATCCCGTCGCCTGGGGAATTGGACGAGGCTGAGGGTGAGCTTGGCGACCCGATCGCCGATCATGAATTCAGCCCGGTGCCGCGGCTGACGCATCGCCATGCGGATAGGGTACTGTTGTTCCCGACCTATCAATGCGCGGTCTATTGCCGGTTCTGCTTCCGCAAGGAATCGCTGACGTCGATCGGCCGTGGTTATACGCGCGAGGCGCTGGAGCCGGCGCTGGCCTATATATCGGACCATCCCGAAATCCGCGAAGTGATCCTGACCGGCGGCGATCCGCTGTCGCTGCCCGACAAGGCACTGGCCGAGATCCGGGCGCGCATCGAGGACATTGCCCATGTGCGGTTGCTGCGCCTCCACACGCGCGTGCCGGTGGCACTGCCGTCGCGCATCACGCCAGGGCTGGTCGCGGCGCTGCAGGGTCGGCTGATGGTGACGGTGGTCACCCACTTCAACCACGCGCGCGAGATCACCGACGCCACCGAAGTGGCCTGCCGCGCCTTGCGACAGGCCGGCTTCGTGATGCTCAACCAGAGCGTTCTGCTGAAGGGCGTCAACGATACGGTCGAAGCGCTGGAAGAGCTCTGCCGCGAGCTGATGTACCGGCTGGGGATAAAACCCTACTACCTCCACCATGGCGATCTCGCACGCGGCATGGCACACAGGCGCACCACGATCGCGCAGGGGCAGGCGCTGGTGGAAGCGCTGCGCGCGCGCCTGTCGGGCATCTGCAACCCTGTCTATGTGCTCGACCTGCCCGACGGGGGAGGGAAAGTGCCGCTTGGACCTTGCCATGTCGAGGAACAGGACGGGCAGCGCTGGCGCATACGTGGGCTGGATGGGCAGGTGAGGACCTACCGCGAGATAGTTGGCGAATAGGCGTTATTCCCGACAAAACGCCAGCACGACCACGCGCGGGGCCATGCAGTGTGCGAGGCTGACCTTGCGACCGGTCCTCGTTGTCGCGTGGCCGGTTTCGAGGTCCACGGCGATATCCTCATAGCCCAGCACCTCGCGATCCAGCGGATAAGCGGCCTTGTAAACCGCTTCCTTGGCGGCGAAAAGGATGCGGCCGGCGAGCTGCCGGTCGGCGGCGCCCATCCGGTCGGCGGGAATTGCCACGAGCGAGAAAATCTCATCGGGCAGGGGCAGCGCCGGCTCGACGTCGATGCCGAGCGAGATGATGCCGGCAACAGCCGCGACCGCCGCCACGGCCATGTCGTCGTCATGCGCGAGCGAGCCCGTTATCGCCTCGGGCCATGCGGGTGCACCGGACGGCGTGCGCAAGAGGGCGAAACCCTCGAAGCCGACATCCGCGAGCAACCGGTGCGCGAGCCAGCGCGCCGCGCCGCTGGCCCGCCGCATCGACGGCTGGCGAGCGGGGATGGAGCGTGCTTCCGGCGGCAACAGATGGGTCTCGTCGCCTTCGCGGATGATCCGGCAACCGGTGCGGACCCCGGCCGGAGCCATGGCGGCCATGGCGCGCGCCAGGGCGATTTCCTCGGACGGATCGGCGGGCGGCGTCATCGGTCGCCGGTTGGCAGAATGAGATCGGCGATCATTTCGCCGTCCTCGTCGAGCCCCTGTTCGACGAAACCGGCACTGCGATAAAGCTGCCGCGCCGCCTCGTTCTCCGGTTCGTAGCAGATCGACACATGCCTGATGTGGCCGAGCCCGTCGATTTCCTCCAGCACTTCACGCAACGCGCCCTTGCCGTAACCCCGGCCTTGCGAGGCACGGTCGATCATGAAGCGGTAGATGCGCGCCTCGTCATCGTCCCGCGGCGCCTCGTACATCAGGAACCCGACGATCTGGTCGCCTGCCATGACGGCGCGTGGCCGCGCGTCCCGATCGGATCTGGCCTCACGCAGGGAGGCTGCATTGCTGGCGACGAAATCCATCTGCTCCGGCGCCAGCTGCAATGCGGTGACCAAAGCGCGATTGGCTGGGGTCACCGGGCCGATCCGGATGTCTGCGGTGCTTCCGGATCGCTCTGCCATGTGGCCTCCGACGATATCGGGATCGAGCGTCAGGACGACGCCCTGGAGCCGTCTTCCATGACCGGCTCGACGAACCGGTGCAGCTTGGCCGGATTGCCGCGCCAGATCGAGTTGGGCTCCAACTCCTCGCCCTTCATCACGAAGGAATCGGCATCGACCATCGATCCTTTGCCCATCACCACGCCGTAATGGACAAAGGCGGAAGGTCCGAGCGTGCAGCCATCGCCGATACGGATGAAATCGGACTTGAACGCACCTTCTTCCAGCGAGTGGGCCTGGATGACGCAGCCTTCATTGAGCGTGACGTCATCGCCGATCACCACGAGGGAACGCTCGGTCAGGTTGGCGCCGCCGTCATAGACGCGCTTGCCCACCTTGACCCCAAGCATGCGCAGGATCATCGGCCGGAACGGGGTGCCGGCGAACAGGCGCACAACAGGCGAATCCGCGAGCTTCCAGTGGCGCTCGTGGCGCCAGAATGTGACGTCGTAGATCGTCGTTATCTGCGGCTTCAGCTTGCGAAAACCGAGGCTTGCCCGCTCGACGAAGATGTAGAACGGAATGGTGATCGCCGAGGTCAAAAGCACCGCCACGAAGAGGGCGATCTCAGCCCATTCGGTGTAGTAGTTCAGTGCCCGGTCCCAGATCGCAAGCGTGGCGAACAGCATGACCCATTGCGTTGCCATGAACAGGAGGATCGTCACCAGATTGTGACGGTTCTTGAGCGGGATGCGCTGACGCCGGTCTTCCTCATCGATGCCGGCGATGAGTTCCTTGTCGCGGTTCACCATGCGCGGGATTTCAAAGGGCGGCGAGCCCAGAAGGCCGACATTCTCGCGCAATGGCCCGTCGATGGGGACCATCACCTTGGTGCCGAGCAGCACGTTGTCGCCCGTGCGTCCATCCGGCGGATAGTAGATGTTGTTGCCGAGATAGTTGCGCTCGCCGATCCGGGTCGGCTCGAGCCGGAACGCGGAAGCGGACTTGTGCATGTTGATCATGAAAAGCCCGTCCGACACCATGGTCTGGGTGCCGATCTCGCACAGGAGCGGGTTTTCGTGCTGCTGGTTGGAGCCGAAATTGGAGCCCGTCTGCACCACCTTGTTGAGGTTCCAGCCGATGGCGCTCATGTAATGGACGATGGCCGAGCTATCACCGAACAGCAGCCCGAGCACGCGGGAGTTGCTCGAGAACTCGGCAACCGTCTGCAGCCAGTAGCGGAAGCCATAAAGCGTGTAGGTACGGCCGGGTTTCAGGATCAGGCTGAACAGGCGCGGCACCACCGTGGCGGCGAAAAAGGCCGCGGCGATGTAGCCGAACAGTGTGACCGTGGTGCCGATCGCCACAATGCCGATGGTCTCCTGATAGTCGTCGCCGACATTCTCCCAATAGCTGTGGAACAAAAGCGGCAGCGGGGTGACGATGGCAAACAGGCCTATCAGCTGCACGGCCTCGTAGAGGAAGCGCCGGATGCGGGGAGGATTGACGTTGCGCACCTTGCAATAGTCCGCCGTGGTCGGCACCGCGGGCGATCCATGCCAGTGTTCGCCGTCGGGGATGCTTTGCCCGTGCTGCAGCGAGGAAGAATGACCGAGCTGGCCGCCGTCGCCGATCGCGGTGTCGATGTCGAGCGTGCAGCCGACGCCGACGAAGGCGTCGCGGCCGATGGTCAGCGGCCCGGTGTGGATATAGCCGGCCTGGGCGCGATAGCCGAGGATCAGCGATTCCTTGCGCAGGATCGTTCGGTCGCCGATCGAAATCAGGTCCGTGCACACCGGCACCGCCCGGGATTCGATGACCACGTTCTTGCCGATCCTGGTTCCCAGAAGCTGCAGGTAGAGGCTGTAGAGCGGGCTTCCGCGGAACAGCACGACGGGTGCCGTGCGGATCAAGGTTTTGACCACCCAGAAGCGATAGTAGCGCAGGCCCCAGATCGGGAACGCTTCCGCCTTCCAGCGGCCCACCAGCAGCCATTTGGCGGCAATGGCGAAGCCCGACATGCCGAAGAACACGCCGGCAGAGAGCACCACGCACCTGACGTAAAGCTGCAGCGGGTCGTCGAGCGTGTCATAGACCCAGTTGAGGCCGTCATTGATCGCCCACAGCGCCACGTAGCTGTAGAGCGCGTAAAACAGCAACTGCGCCGCGCCGCAGGTCCAGTAGACGAAATTGGACGCCTGGCGGGTGAGAACGGGCTCGTTGGTGGCCGTCGTCATCTCTTCCGCCACGCTCAGGTGCTTGGCCAGGCGCGCCACCGTCGGATAGAGATAGATGTCGCGCATCGACGTCGTCGCCCATTCCTTGCGGGTGCGCACACGCGCGCAAAAATGCGCCATCAGCAACGAGTTGGCGCCGAGATCGTCGAAGAAATTGTCCTCGACGGACACATCGTCGAACTTCAGCACGGCGCATAGCGCGTCGGCCAGGAAACGCTCGTCGTCATTGCCGGGCGGCACCATGGCGCGATCGGCCGAGAGCCGGACGCTGGTTGGTTTGGGCAACTGGCGAAGGTCGACCTTGTTGGAGACCGTCATCGGGATCGCCGGCAGTTCCTCCAGATAGGAGGGCACCATGTAGTCGGGCAGCCGCCGCTTCATCGTCTGGGCAATGTCGGCGCGCGAGAAAGCCGGCTGGCCGGCCTTGGGCGCGTAATAGGCAACGAGTTCGACGCGGCCGGGCTCGATCTCCCAGGTGGTGACGGCGGCCTGCGCGATCTCGGGCTGGTCGAGCAGCACGGCCTCGATCTCGCCGAGTTCAATGCGATAGCCGCGGATCTTCACCTGGGTATCGATGCGCCCGGCATACTCGATCTCGCCGGCGTCACTGATCCGGCCAAGGTCGCCGGTGCGGTAGATGCGCTTCGACGGGTTGTTCGGCAGGCCGAGGAAATCGGCGATGAATTTCTGTTCGGTCAGGTCCGGCCGGTTGAGATAGCCGACCGCCAGCCCGATGCCGGCAATGCCGATCTCGCCCAGTTCGCCGGGTTCGGCGAGCCGCGGCAGCGAAGGGTCGAGAATGACGATCGAGTAGGTGGGCAGCGGCGCGCCGATCGTCACCGGCCGGTCCGGCGTCAATGCACCCATGGTTGCCGTGACGGTCGCCTCGGTCGGGCCATAGGTGTTGAGGATCTGCCGGCCGGGCTTCGACCAGCGCACCACCAGATTGTGCGGGCAGGCCTCGCCGCCGACCAGCAGCGTGCGCAGGCTGGGCACGTCCGATGTCATGGACGACAGAAGCGTCGGGCTGCAGGCCATGCAGGTGATGTCGTGATGGCGCAGGAAATCGGCGAGCTCTTCGCCCACGAGAGGCATCTGGCCTGGTGCCGGCACGACCGTCGCGCCGGCGACGAACGGCACCCAGATCTCCTCGGAGGAAAAGTCGAAGGCGATGGTCATGCCCTGGTAGACGCGATCGCCCGGCCGGTAGCCGTAGGATGCGGCGGCGACGCGGATGAAGTTGACGAAGCTCTGGTGGCGGATGGCGACGCCCTTCGGCCTGCCGGTGGTGCCGGACGTATAGAGGATGTAACAGATGTCTTCGACCGCCGTGGGGGCCGGCGCCTTATGCGGCTTCAGCGGCGCGTCGGATTGGGCTGATATTTCGGCGGCGGCGCTGTCGATCAACAGGTGCGGAACCGGCAGCTGGTCGGCCCGCGAAGCGTAGGTGGCGATGGTGACGACCAGGCTGACGCTGGCGTCTTCGATGATGAGCGCCATGCGCTCTTGCGGAAAGGCGGTGGCCAGCGGCACGAAGGCGGCACCCGCCTTCACCACGGCGAGCAGGGCCACATAGGTTTCCGCGGACCGGTCGAGGATGAGCCCGACACGGTGACCCGGCCGCACGCCGCGCTTGACCAGCAGGCGAGCAAATTGGTTGGCGCGCTTGTCCAGCTCCCGATAGGTCCAGGTGCGGCCCTCGGAGATCACCGCCGGCAGCGTGGCGAATGTTCCGGCGAGTTGCTCGAAGACTTTGTCGAGCCGCTCGTCCGGTTGGCCTGCCCGGGCAAAATCGGCGCCCGCCAGGACCTGGCCGTGCGCTCCGGAGGCAATTCCCGCAAGTGCATCGACGCTGTCGGAGCTGGTCTCGGGCCCTGCGCCCAATCGTGCCGCTTCCCTGTCCAGTTCGGCGATATCGATACCGTGGTCCATTTCTAAACTTTCTCGTCCTGGCAAGCCGTTACAGGCACATCTCGGTCACGCCGCCGCGCCGGCGGGCATTGCCGGCTGTGCCGTCGCTGCAATTTGATCGTTGTTCATGGAGGGGGAATGACTGAAGCTTCCAGAACGGAAGATTCCGGAATTCAGACCGGCGATCGCCGGCCGCACCCTCTTTGGCCGGGCGGTTATCACGGAATCGACCGCCCCGTCTTCACAGTTTCGGGAGCATGGGCGTAGGGCGCAAGCGCGCGCATTGCCTGGGCGCTGCCGGCGGCGAGCGACATGCCGGGCGGGGCACCCATCGATCCGTTCGAACCTCGTTGCATTGCCGTACCCAATTCCGTGCGCCTGTGTCCGTGCGCCTGCGTCCGTGCGCCTGTGTCCGTGCGCTTGTGCGGCGGCCAGATTTCCGGCCGTTGAGGGATGTTTATGCCATCCGATCTTTTCGCCAGTTTTTCCGAACTGTTGAATCTTGTTTCTGAATTGTGTCTGGGCAGCCTTCCGTATGGCCGCTTCCTGCAGTTTCAGCCCTTCCAGAAAAAATCTCATAGCGCCCAGGAATAAAGCGCGGCCCTTGCGGGTCTTCTCTGCAAGCGGGGCAATCTTGCGGTCCGCGACCCATAGAAAACGAAACAAGGATTTACCGAAATGACCAAGCTCGCTCTCAGCGTGGCTGCGATGTTGCTTGCCTCGACTTCTGCCTTTGCCGGCAGCGACCATTTCGGCGCCAATGCCCCCAACCAGCCTGGCGCCGCCGTCGACACCAATGCCACCGCCTCGATCCCCTACGCGGCACGTCCTCATGGCGTCGATACCAAGGTGACGACCGGGCCGAGCCGGCCGGCGCCCAAATCCGATGCGGACGAACCCGGCCAGGGCATCTGGGGCAACTGAGTTCACGGTCGGCGCCGGATCCCGGCGGCGCCGATCCGATCCGCGATCAGCGACGGAGGGCCAGGGGCTTGGCGCTCCGTCATTCCATTCGACCTTTCGCCTTAGCCACCACTCAACAGAGGAGATCACCATGTTCAGCATGTCACGCCGCACAGTGCTTCAATCCGCCGCCGCCGCTGCCGCCTTCGGCCTTGCCGGCAAGCTGGAATTCACCCGTCCCGCTTTCGCGCAGACGCCGGTGGAACCCACCGTCGGCTTCTACAAATACACGGTCGGCGATATCGAGGTGACCGCCGTCTATGACGGCATCTGGAAAAAGCCGCACGACCCGGCCTTCATCAAGGATGTTTCGGTCGACGATACCAAGGCAGCGCTCGCCAAGGCGGGGCTGACGACCGACTTCATGCCCATTCCGCTCACCGTAGCGGTGCTCAAGATGGGCGGCAGGCTGATCATGATGGATGCCGGCTCGGGCGTCGGCCAGTGGCAGGCCAACGCCACGCACCTGCCGGCCAACATGGCCGCCGCCGGCATCGACTACAAGGCGATCGACACTATCATGATCTCGCATTTCCACCCCGACCATGTCTGGGGCCTCATGGAGAAGGGCACCAACACGCCGGTGTTCCCAAACGCCGAGCTGATCGTCAACGCCACCGAATACAAGTGGTGGACCGACCCGAGCAGGCTGGCGAAGCTGCCCGAGGGCCGCAAGCCGGCGGGCAAGCGCATCGCCGAAAACTTCCCGAAATGGAAGAACTGGAAGCTGGTCGAGGACGGCGCCGAGGTCGCGCCCGGCATCCAGATCATCGCCGCCCCCGGCCACACGCCCGGCCATTCGGTGTACCTCGCCAATTCCGGCAAGGAACAACTGATGATCTCGGCCGACACAATGTATGTGCCGGCGCTTCTCGCACCGCATCCGGAATGGCAGGGCGCCTATGACCAGGATGGGCCGACGGCGATCGCCACGCGCCACAAGATCATCGACCGGGTGATCGCGGACAACATCCGCATTTCCGGTTCGCACTTCCCGTTCCCGGGCACCGGCGTCTTCGTCAAGGACGGCAATGCCTACGGCTTCACGCCTGTCGAAATCTGAGCACCAGCTCCCAACCCAAGCGAGACAGACAATGAAACAATCTTTTTTGGGCAAGCACGCCCTGTTCGGCCTGCTCGGCGCCATTGCCGTGCTGACCGTGGTTCCCGTCGCAACCATCATCCCAGCCTATGCGGTCGACGACATCGAGGGCGCCGACGCGCCCGACCTCACCGCCGTCAAGGCCAAGATCGACGCCAAGGATTACAAGGGCGCGCTGGCGGACCTGCGCGACCTCGCGCAGGACAACCAGCAGGCCGACGTCTACAATTTGCTCGGCTTCACGCTGCGCAAGACCGGCGACTTCACCACCGCGCTGACCTACTACAACAAGGCGCTGGAGCTGAAACCCGACCACAAGGCCGCCCGCGAATATCTGGGCGAGCTCTACGTCGAAACCGGCGACATGGCCAAGGCCGATGAGCAACTGGCCTCGCTGCAGAAACTGTGCCCGACCGGCTGCGAGGAGCTTTCCGACCTGCGGAAAGCCATCGATACCAAGGTGACGAAGTAAGTTCCCCCTCACCCGGATTGCCAAGATCGAATTGCGAAAAGCAATTCGGGGCAATCCGACCTCTCCCCGAGGGGAGAGGAGGCGCCGCCTTTCTCTTCTCCCCGCTGGGGAGAGGTGGCCGCGAAGCGGCCGGATGAGGGGCTTGGCGCTGACCCACCAAAGTTCGGGCGCTCGTGGCTGGCGCCCATTGCCGGAGCCGGCGCCTCTCCCTCGAGCCGGCTCCGGCCCTTTCAAGCATCACATTCGGCAGGCGCCGTCCCCGCGCGGCCTTGCACGGTGTCAAAATATCGGAGGCTGACCATGATCCTGAACGAACGCGCCGCGAAGCTGCACGCCCTCGCCACCAAACTCTATGTCAGGGATCTGACCCTGCTTGTCGGGCGCCTGCTCATGTCCTTCATCTTCCTGCATGAGGGGGTGACACTGGCCACCCATTTCGACGGCGCCGCCAAGGCGGTGGCCGCGCAAGGCGTCGGTCTGCCGCTGTTTGTCGCCACCATCGCGTTGCAACTGGGGGCAGGGCTCTCGGTGGCAACGGGCGTGCTGACGCGGCTGGGGGCGATCGGCCTCGGCCTCTTCTGCCTGGCAACGGCCACACTGTTCCACACCAACTTCGCCAGCCAGAGCGAGCTGCTGAATTTCGAAAAGGATCTGGCGATCGCCGGCGGCATGTTCGTTCTGGCCGTAGCCGGCGCCGGCCGGATCTCGCTGGATTGGCTGCTGGCCTGCACTCTGCAGCAGCGCCAGCGCGATCGGGAAACGGTGGCGTCGCTGCTGGCGGTCGAGAACCAGTTTTCCCAGAGGTGAGGCTGCCGGTCTGAGGAGGAGCTGAGCGCGCGCGACCCGTTCAAGCGCCTGCGACACGTACTTTGCTGGAACCAGCCTTGATGCTCCGCATTCTATAAGCAGGGGCTGAAGGAGCGTGACGTGAAAGCGATTTTGGCATTGGTCGGCGGCTTTGTCTTGACCCTTGCGGTCTTCGGCAGCGGGCTGGGCTTTGCCGCCTGGTTGCTCGCCGCCAAGCCCGCGCATGAGGCAAGGCCGACCGTCAGCGTGGCGGAACTGTGGACCAGGGACGCGCGGCCGGTGAACAAGGCGGCGCAAAATCTGCAACGCTTGCCGGCCGACCAGCCCGCGCCGCCCGATATCGCCGTCAAGCCGCGGGCACCCGATCCGGCCGCGACCGGATCGATCGCGCCGGCGGCTGAAGCCGACGCGCTGCCGGCGTCCCATGTCAGTTGGTGCGCGAACCGCTACCGCTCCTACAATCCGGATGACAACAGCTACATGTCCTATAGCGGGCAGCAGCGCCCCTGCGTCTCGCCCTATCTCGACGCCGGCGACGACCAGGGCGCGCAGCCATCGGCAGCCGTCAGCTATGTCGAGGGCGGTGTCGCCCCGGCGGTCGCGACGACGGCGCTTTCCGCCGACCATGTCGATTCCTGCTTCAGCCGCTACCGCTCCTACAGGCCCGACGACAACAGCTATCAGCCATATTCCGGCGGACCCAGGCGCCAGTGCGAGTAGCCGCCGTTGCCGTGCAGGCCTGGCTGAAGGGTTGCATCTTGTCGTCCCGACGATCACGCAGATTTTTTGGATCGTTCGCACCGGCGCGGCGTTCATGCCTCACATGAGTGGAGGAATGACATGAGCGACGACCGCGACGACAAGATCAGGAACCGCGCCTACGAGATCTGGCAACGCGAAGGCGGCGGCCATGGCGACCATGAGCGGCACTGGAGCCGGGCCGAGATGGAGATCGACAGGGAAGCCGCCCTGCCGCTGACGGCGGATGACGCGCTGCCACAAACCGGCGAGATCGCGAGCTCCGACGTTCTGACGGTGGAGGAACTGGCGATCCGCGCGGGCATATCGGGCGAGGAGGCGCAGGAGCTGATCGACCGTCTCGGCACCGACCGCGCCGCGATCGAGCAAGCCGCGCGCAGCCTCAAGCCAAAGCGCGGGCGCTGAACGCGCGAGCCTTTCGAAACAACGCGTTGGTGCAACTCGATGACAAGATGATTCATCGAGCCACCGAGCGCAAAACCATGATCGCCCCGAAGCCGGCGCTCTCTTGGAGCGCTATCCCTGGTCATCTCCGACAATGTCGGAACCCTTGGCCGCCTCGGAGGTTCACCCTGTCCCACCGCAAAGGAGATGCACTCATGGACCACGCCAATCACGTAAGGCTCAGCCGCGCCGAACTGACCCCGGATACGCTTGAAGGCGCGACCATCTACGGCCCCAACGACGAGAAGATCGGCTCCGTCGACCATATGCATGGCAGCAGCCAGGTCGTCATCGACGTCGGCGGCTTCCTCGGCATCGGCGCCAAGCCGGTCGCCGTCGCCGCCAACGAACTCGATTTCATGCGCGACGAGGACGGCGACGTTCACGCCGTGACCAGCTGGACCAAGGACCAGCTGAAAGCCATGCCCGAACACCGCGACTGACAATAGGAAGGGCTCGGCGATCGCCGGGCCCTTCGTCCTTTCTGAGGAGAGACCAATGATCAGGAAGCTGAAACACGGAAAATATCGGCTTTATTCAAGGAAAAAGGACGAGAAGACGGGCAAGCGGCGAAATCTGGGCACGTTCGACAGCCGCGAAGCGGCGGAGAAGCACGAAAGGGAAGTGCAGTATTTCAAGCGGCATTGATGAGGATCGCAGTGCGCAGCGGTACACAGAGGCCGAGACCGCTGTAGGCCAACCGGCCTTCTTCGTCCTCCTAGGGGGCCAGCAAAGCGCGGCGGACCTTTCAGCCGCGCTTGCAAGCCATATGGAACCAAATACGCGGCCACGCGTTAAGGGCTTCGGCCCGATCCGGCCGGGGGTTCGCGTGGAGGGGTTTTTGGGCGCATCTCGGTTACCAAAAGAACAACTGGACTCTCGACAAATCCTTAGCGCTCTCAAAGCTTTTCGAAACGGCGATTTCTCCGTCCGCATCGAAAACGTCTATGATGGGCTGAGTGGCGAGATTGCAGACACGTTCAATCAAATCGTCGAACTCAATGACCAGGTGACGCGGGAATTCGCGCGGCTCAGCCGGGTGGTCGGCAAGGACGGGCGCATCAGCGAGCGCGGCCATGTCAGGAACGCCAAAGGTAGCTGGGAATCGAGCGTCCGATCGGTCAACGACCTGATCGAGGACATGGTGCAACCGACCGCCGAGGTGGCCCGGGTCATCGGCGCCGTCGCCAAGGGCGATCTGTCCCAGACCATGATGGTGGAGATCGACGGCAGGCCGCTGCGCGGCGAATTCCTGCGGATCGGCAAGATCGTCAACACAATGGTCGAGCAACTCGCCTCGTTCACTTCGGAGGTGACGCGCGTGGCGCGCGAGGTCGGCACCGAGGGCAAGCTAGGCGGTCAGGCCCGGGTCAAGGGGGTGGCGGGCACCTGGAAGGATCTGACCGACAATGTGAACGCGATGGCGACCAACCTGACGAGCCAGGTGCGCAACATCGCGGAGGTGACCACCGCAGTCGCTTCGGGCGATTTGTCGAAGAAGATCACCGTCGACGTGAAGGGCGAGATCCTGGAGCTGAAGTCGACCATCAACACCATGGTCGACCAGCTCAACTCGTTTGCCGGCGAGGTGACGCGCGTCGCGCGCGAAGTCGGCACCGAAGGAAAGCTCGGCGGCCAAGCCCGCGTCGAGGGCGTCGGTGGCACCTGGAAGGACCTGACGGACAGCGTGAACCTGATGGCCGCCAATTTGACCGGCCAGGTCCGCAATATCGCCGATGTGACGACCGCGGTCGCGCTCGGCGACCTGTCGAAGAAGATCACCGTCGACGTGAAGGGAGAGATTCTGGAGCTGAAGTCCACCATCAATACGATGGTCGACCAGCTCAACTCATTTGCCGGCGAGGTGACGCGCGTTGCACGCGAGGTCGGCACGGAGGGAAAGCTCGGCGGGCAGGCGCAGGTGCGGGGTGTCGCCGGAACCTGGAAAGATTTGACCGATAACGTCAATTCAATGGCGGCCAACCTGACCGGCCAGGTGCGCAACATCGCCGAAGTGACCACCGCGGTGGCTCTTGGCGATCTGTCGAAGAAGATCACGGTCGACGTGAAGGGCGAGATCCTGGAGCTTAAGAACACCATCAACACGATGGTGGACCAGCTGAATTCCTTCGCCTCGGAAGTGACGCGCGTCGCGCGCGAAGTCGGCACCGAGGGAAAGCTCGGCGGTCAGGCGGAAGTCCGTGGCGTCGGAGGCACCTGGAAAGACCTGACCGACAACGTCAATCTGATGGCCGCCAATCTCACCGGCCAGGTGCGCAACATCGCCGATGTGACGACGGCCGTCGCGCGGGGTGATCTCTCGAAGAAGATCACGGTCGACGTGAAGGGCGAAATCCTCGAGCTCAAGAACACCGTCAACACGATGGTGGACCAGCTCAACTCATTCGCCTCCGAAGTCACGCGCGTTGCCCGCGAAGTGGGCTCGGAGGGAAAACTCGGCGGCCAGGCCCATGTCGAGGGGGTCGGCGGCACCTGGAAGGACCTGACCGACAACGTCAACGCCATGGCCGGCAACCTGACCGTGCAGTTGCGCGATGTCTCCAAGGTCGCGACCGCGATCGCGACCGGCGATCTCACCCAGAAAATCACCGTCGATGCGCTGGGAGAGATTCTGCAGATCAAGGACGTCATCAACACGATGGTGGACCAGCTGAACTCCTTCGCATCCGAGGTGACGCGCGTGGCCCGCGAAGTGGGGTCGGACGGCAAGCTTGGCGGCCAGGCACAGGTCCGCGGTGTCGCCGGCACGTGGAAGGACCTGACGGATAACGTCAACGCCATGGCCGCCAATCTGACGGGCCAGGTCCGCAACATCGCGGAAGTGACGACCGCCGTTGCGCTGGGCGACCTGTCGAAAAAGATCACGGTCGACGTTCGCGGCGAAATTCTCGAGCTCAAGGACACCATCAACACGATGGTGGATCAGCTCAACTCTTTCGCCTCGGAAGTGACGCGTGTCGCGCGCGAAGTCGGCACCGAGGGGAAGCTTGGCGGCCAGGCACAGGTGCGCGGCGTCGCCGGCACCTGGAAGGACCTGACCGACAACGTCAATTCGATGGCCGAGAATCTGACCGGCCAGGTGCGCAACATCGCCGATGTGACGACCGCGGTGGCGCGAGGCGATCTGTCGAAGAAGATCACCGTCGACGTCAAGGGCGAGATCCTGGAGCTGAAGTCCACCATCAACACCATGGTCGACCAGCTCAACTCATTCGCGGGCGAGGTGACGCGCGTGGCGCGCGAAGTCGGCACGGAGGGAAAGCTCGGCGGCCAGGCACAGGTCGAGGGCGTGGCGGGCACCTGGAAGGACCTGACCGACAACGTCAACCTCATGGCGACCAACCTGACCAACCAGGTGCGCGGCATCGCCGATGTCGTCACCGCCGTGGCGCAGGGCAATCTCAAGCGCAAACTCGCCGTCGATGCCAAGGGCGAGATCGCGTCCCTGGCGGACACCATCAACGGCATGATCGAAACGCTGGCCACCTTCGCCGATCAGGTGACCAACGTCGCCCGCGAGGTCGGCATCGAGGGCAAGCTCGGCGGCCAAGCGAGGGTGCCTGGCGCCGCCGGCCTGTGGCGCGACCTGACCGACAACGTCAATCAGCTGGCGGCGAACCTGACCACACAGGTGCGGGCCATCGCCGAGGTGTCGACCGCGGTCACCAAGGGCGATCTTACGCGTTCCATCAGCGTCCAGGCTTCCGGGGAGGTCGCGGCGCTCAAGGACAACATCAACGAGATGATCCGCAACCTGAAGGATCAGACGCTCAAGAATGCCGAGCAGGATTGGCTGAAGACCAACCTCGCGCGGTTCTCGCGCATGCTGCAGGGCGAGCGCGATCTGGCCACGGTGTCGCGCATGATCATAATCGGAACTCGCGCCGCTGGTGAACGCGCAGTATGGTGTTTTCTACGTGACCAATCGCGACGAGGAAGAATCTTATCTGGAACTGGCCGCGTCCTACGCCGCCGAGGGCAAAGCCAAGATCCGCCAGCGTGTGGACTTTCGGGAAGGCCTGATCGGTCAAAGCGCGGCCGACAAACGGGCGATCATGCTCGACGAGGTTCCCTCGAGCTTCCTGCGCATCAGCTCGGGCCTCGGTGAAGCGCCGCCGGCCAGCGCCATCGTTCTGCCGGCATTGTTCGAGGAAGAGGTCAAGGCGGTCATCGAACTCGCTTCGTTCAGCCGCTTCAGCGACACGCATCGCCTGTTCCTCGAGCAATTGATGGAGTCGGTCGGCATCGTGCTCAACACGATCGCCGCGACCATGCGCACGGAAGGGCTTCTCAAGCAGTCCCAGCTTCTGACGTCCGAACTGCAGTCGCGCCAGACCGAGCTCACCAAGAAACAGGAAGAGCTTCACGCCACCAACGAGGAATTGCAAGAGAAGGCGCAGCTTCTCGAGAACGAGAAAAAGCAGGTCGAGAACAAGAATCTCGAGATCGAAATGGCTAGACGCGCACTTGAGGAGAAGGCGGAACAGCTGGCGCTGACGTCCAAGTACAAGTCCGAATTCCTGGCCAATATGAGCCACGAGCTGAGAACGCCGCTGAACTCGCTGCTGATCCTGTCCAACCTGCTCGCGACCAACCAGCAGGGCAACCTGAACGACAAGCAGATCGAGTTCGCTCGCACGATCAACTCGGCGGGCACGGATCTGCTCAGCCTCATCAACGACATACTCGATCTTTCGAAAATCGAATCCGGCACGGTTTCGATCGAGCTCAACGACATGCCGCTCGCACATCTGCGCCAGCATATGGAGCGAACCTTCCGGCAGCTTGCGGCCGACAAGGGGCTTGGGTTTACGATCAAGATCGATCAGATCCTGCCCGAGACGATCCGTACGGACGAAAAACGGCTGCAGCAGATCGTCCTCAACCTTTTGTCCAACGCCTTCAAGTTTACCTCCCAAGGCGACGTGACGCTCAGCATCCATGCCGAGCGGACCGGCCGCGGAAACGGCGCGGCTGCACTGCCGCAAGCGCTGGCCATCGCCGTCACCGACACGGGCATCGGCATTCCGGAGGACAAGCAAAAGCTGATCTTCGAGGCGTTCCAACAAGCCGACGGCACCACCAGCCGCAAATATGGCGGCACTGGTCTCGGCCTCTCGATCAGCCGGGAAATCGCCCGCCTGCTCGGCGGCGAGTTGCGTGTCGAAAGCCAGCCTGGAACGGGATCGACCTTCACGCTTGTCATTCCCTTCGACGGCCCGCGCAGCAGCAGTCTTGCACCGCAGATCGAGCTTTCGCCGGCCGCCGTTTCCGTTGCGGCCAGCAGCACGACAGGAACGCCGGAACTCGCCGACGACCGTGATGCGATCGATCCATCGGACAGGGTGGTGCTGATCGTGGAGGACGACCCCACTTTTGGCGGGCTGCTGCTTGGTCTTGCGCGATCGGCCGGATTGAAAGGCGTGCTCTCCACGGCCGGCTCGGGAACGCTGGCGCTTACGCGCAAGCTCATGCCCGATGCGATCACGTTGGATCTCGGCCTTTCGGACATTGATGGCTGGGTGCTTTTCGACCTTTTACGGCACGATCCGAAGACCAGGAACATACCCATCCACGTTATCTCCGGCGCCGAAGACATCGAGCTCCTCACGCGCCGAGGCGCCGCAAGCGTTTCCAGCAAGCCGGTGTCCGCCGGCGAACTTTCGCGTGTCTTCGACGACATTCAGTCGAGGACGCTCAGGACGCAACGCAATGTGCTGGTCGCGGATCCGGATCCCGAGCGTCGCCTGGCGCTGGTGGAAGCCATTCGCGACGGCGTCACGTCGGTCACCGCCATCGGCCGCGTCGCGGCTAATGCTGACGGGGGTGGTATTGCCGGATATGACGCCGTCGTGTTCGGTTTTGGCCGTTCGGCCAAGGACAACGCCCAGATGCTCGATGAGATCATGTCCCAGTTCGGCGATTTTGTCCCGCGCCTGCTCTTCTTCACGCCCCATCCGGACGCCTTTCAACAGCAGATCGCCTTGCATCCGCCGCTCAGCGATGTTCCACGTGCCGACAACTTTGCCCAGCTTGGCTTGTTGATGTCCGCCGCCCTTCCAGGCGATAGGCCCGACAAGGAAATCCTGGCTTCCGAGCAACTCGACAACGCCGATCTGGCCGGAGCCAAGGTTCTGATCGTCGACGACGACATTCGCAACATCTATTCGCTGACCAGCGTGCTGGAGACCTACGGTATCGAGGTGCAGCATGCCGAGCGGGGGCGGGACGGCATAGCCATGCTTGAAGAGGCGCCGGACGTCGACGTCGCCCTGATCGACATCATGATGCCCGAGATGGACGGGTACGAGACAATGCGCCGGATACGCTCCCAGCCGGAAATCGCGCACATTCCGCTGATTTCCGTCACAGCCAAGGCGATGAAAGGAGATCGCCAGAAATGTCTGGACGCCGGCGCGTCCGACTACATCGCCAAGCCCGTCGACCTCGACCTGCTCCTCGCCCTACTGCGGGTTTGGGTCGGTCGCTCGCGCTCGCGAGCGGGGACATCGCGGGCAGACGGCGACGACCGCAATCTGATCGCGCCCCGGCGGATTTAGCCAATGGCGGCGATGGAAGCAGAAAGCAGCGAACCGTTCGAAAAGCTGGGGCCGGTTCGCGTTCTGGCTGTCGACGACGACGCGCGAAATCTCCTTGCCATTGAGGAGGCACTTGACGGGGTCGGGCAGGTGATTTGCGCCCAGTCGGGCGACGAGGCGCTGCGCTTTCTGCTCAAGGACGACTTCGCCGTCATTCTGCTGGATGTGCTGATGCCCGGTCTCGACGGCTACGAAACCGCTTCGCTGATCCGGAGGCGCGAACGTTCGAACGCCACGCCGATCATCTTCCTGACCGCCATCAACAAGGAAGAAGCACATATGTTGCGCGGCTATGACGCCGGCGCGGTGGATTATCTGTTCAAGCCATTCGACCCGTCGATGCTGCGGTCCAAGGTCATGGTCTTCGTCGATCTCTATGAAAAGACGAGGGAAATCGAACGGAATGCTGCCAGGGAGCAACTGCTGCTTGAGCGAGCGCTGAAGGCGACCTCCGACAAGCTCGACGCCGAGCGGGCGCTGCGGCATTCCGAGGCCCGGCAGGAGGCGATCCTCGCTTCGCTGCCGATCTGTTTTCACGCCCGCGCGGCCGAGGCGCCATTCGCCGCAAGCTATGTTTCCAAGGGGGTCGAGCGGTTGACGGGATTTTCTCCGGACCGGTTCATGGCGGATCCAGATTTCGGCATCAGCCGGGTCCATCCGGCTGATAGGGACGCGGTGACAAGATCGCTTTCGGCCGCCCACGAGACCGGCTCTTATGCGTGCGAGTTCCGCTGGCGATGCGCCAATGAGGAATACCGGATATTCCTCGACCAGGGAGTGGTCGCCAGGGATGGCGCCGGGCTCGAACTGCTGGGCACCATGCAGGACATCACCGAGCAGCGCCATCTGGAAAGTCAATTGCTGCAATCGCAGCGGCTCGATGCGATCGGCAAGCTGACCGGCGGACTTGCCCACGATTTCAACAATCTGCTTGCGGCGATCCTCTCCGGGCTGAGCCTGCTCGAAAGGCAAGTGAGCCTCGACGGCAAGGCGGCCCAGGTTCTCGACATGACGCGCCGCTCCGCTTCCCAAGGCAAGGACCTCATCCAGCGCATGCTCGCCTTTTCAAGGCGCCAGGATCTGAAACCGGTTGCCGTGCGGATGTCGAGCCTGGGAGACACGATGACCGGCCTTGTGGCGCCGATCCTGGGCGGCCTGGTGCGCTTCGACTGGCATGTCGGTGACGACATATGGCCGGTGCATGCGGACCCGGCGCAGCTTGAGCTTGCTTTGATGAACCTGGTCTTCAATGCCCACGACGCGATGCCTTCCGGCGGGACAATCTGCGTCAAGGCCCACAATCGCAGCGTCGGCCACACCGGCCAGGGGCTTGCCGCGGGCGACTATGTCAGGCTTGCGGTCGAGGACACCGGGACAGGTATCGCCGCGGATGTCATCAGCAAGGTGATCGAGCCGTTCTTCACGACAAAGCCGATCGGGAAGGGCACGGGTCTGGGCCTCAGCACTGTCTATGGTTTCGCCAAGCAATCGGGTGGCACGCTCAGGATTGACAGCGAGCTTGGTCACGGCACCACCATGGAGCTCTGGCTGCCCCGTTCACGCGAGGCGCAAGACGTCACCGCCAGGGATGAGCCCGTTTTCGAAGCCAGTGCCGCGAACGATGCCGGCACGGACCTCCCGACGGCGGTTGAGGATCAGTTGCCGACTGTTCTGCTCATCGACGACAGTCAATCCCTGCGGGAGTTGACGGCGATGTCGCTGCGGCAATCGGGTTTCGACGTGACGGCGTTTTCCGGCGGCGCCCAGGCACTGGCCGCCATCGAAAAGGAACCGGACCGTTTCGACGTCATCGTAACCGACTTCGCCATGCCGCTCATTTCGGGCATCGACGTCATCCGCTTCGCCCGAAGCCTGCGCGCGGATTGGCCGGCACTCATCGTCACGGGCTACGCCGATGCCGAGAAGATCTCGGACCGCCCTCACGACGTGGCGTTGATCAGCAAGCCCTTCGAAGATGCCCATTTGGTAGCAGCCATTCGATCAGCTTCGCGCCGCCGCTGAAGGCCGTGGTTCGGGGGAGCCGCGCTTGTCGTCGGTCTCCGCAGGCGCTTAGCCGACCTCCCAATTTCTCGCACCAGCTGCCGAGTTGCCCCTTGCCGTTAACCATTCGTTAACCATTAACCCCCTAGCGTTTACCTCTCAGTAAGGATTCGCTGGCCGTGACCTTTGCCGCCCCCGTCGAAACAAAATCCATTCGTTTTCGCGCCCGTTCTTTCGTGGCCTTTACGCTCACGCCGGAGGCGCCGATTTCCGCCTGGCTGGAGGGGCTGGATCACTGGATCGGCAATTCGCCGGGGTATTTTGCGGGACGGCCGGTGGTGCTCGATCTGAACGTGCTGAAGCCCGACGTCGCCGACATCGGGCTGCTGGTTGCTTCGCTCGGTGCACGGGGCATCCGGGTTTATGCCATCGAGCTTGAAGGGGCCTCGCTCGGGCTTGACCTGCCGCCGTTGCTTGGCGGCGCCAAGGAGGCCACCACGGATGGCCTGCTGTCGCAGCCCGGCCGCAAGGGCAAGGCTGAGGCGGCTGATGAAGCCGGCAAGCTGGAAACGGTGTTTTCGGATCGCGGCAAGGATGCCGGCAAGGCCGGCGAAGTCAAGGCCGGCGAAGTCAAGGCCGGCGAGGGCAAGGCCGGCGAAGCCAGGGCCGAGGCGGGCAAGGGCAAGGCAGCCAAGGCCGCGGAAGCAGGCGCGATCGAAACTGTCCAGGCCGGCACGCTTATGGTCAAGTCGCCGATCCGCTCGGGTCAGTCGATCTTCCATCCACATGGCGATGTCATCGTTTTGGGCTCGGTCGCGTCCGGCTCCGAAATCATCGCGGCGGGCTCTATCCATGTCTATGGGACCTTACGCGGCCGCGCCATCGCCGGCTCGCAGGGCAACCGGTCGGCACGCATCTTCTGCCGCAAGAACGAGGCGGAGCTGATTTCGATCGACGGCTGGTACACCACCGCCGAAGAGATGGAAGGCGTCTCGCGCGGCAAGGCCGTGCAGGCCTTCCTCGAAGGCGACATGCTCGCCGTCGTGCCGCTGAACTAGGGCGGCGCGATGCTGACGCCCGGCTTCACGGTTCCGGCCCGGACAAGCGCCGAGGCACCATCGCCGCGCGCAAGCCTCGGACCGGTTTGGGATGGCATGATGGCAGGCTCTGACAACAGCCGTGCGGCGCACGGCACAACAAACGACAACAGGCAACGGAGGCTTTTTCCATGGGCAAGGTAGTGGTCGTCACATCGGGCAAGGGGGGCGTCGGCAAGACCACCTCGACGGCCGCGCTGGGTGCCGCGGTCGCCAAGACCGGCAAGAAGGTGGCGCTGGTCGATTTCGACGTCGGCCTGCGCAATCTCGACCTGATCATGGGCGCCGAGCGGCGCGTCGTGTTCGACCTCGTCAACGTCATCCAGGGCCAGGCCAAGCTGTCGCAGGCACTGATCCGCGACAAGCGCGTCGACACGCTGTTCCTGCTGCCGGCGTCGCAGACGCGGGACAAGGACGCGCTGACCGAGGACGGCGTCGGCGAGGTGATCGACAAGCTGCGTTCGGTCTTCGACTATGTCTTCTGCGACAGCCCGGCCGGCATCGAGCGCGGCGCGCAGCTCGCCATGCGCTTTGCCGACGAGGCCGTCATCGTCACCAATCCGGAAGTGTCGTCGGTGCGCGATTCCGACCGCATCATCGGCCTGCTCGACGCCCGCACCATGCGCGCCGAACAGGGCGAGCAGATCGCCAAGCATGTGCTGGTCACGCGCTATGACGCGGCGCGCGCCGCGCGGGGAGAAATGCTCTCGATCGACGACGTGCTGGAAATCCTGTCGGTGCCGCTGCTCGGCATCATCCCGGAAAGCCAGGATGTGCTGCGCGCCTCCAACCTCGGTTCGCCGGTGACGCTGTCGGAACCGCTCAACAACGCCGCCAAGGCCTATCTCGAAGCGGCACGGCGGCTTGAAGGCGAAGACTTGCCGGTGGTGGTGCCCTTCGAACGCAAGGGTTTCCTCGACCGTCTGCTCGGAAGGAGGGCCGCATGAGCATCCTCGACCTCTTCAAGCGGCGCACCAGCGCGCCGGTGGCGCGCGAGCGGCTGCAGGTGTTGCTCGCCTATGAGCGCCGCAGCCGTGGCCAGCCCGACCTCGTCTCCATTCTGCGGGAGGAGATCATGGCTGTGATCGCCAAGCATGTGCAGATCGACCAGGACTATCTCCAGGTCTCAATGGAGCGGGGTGAGACCATGTCGACGCTGGAAATCGACATCCAGATCCCCAACAAGAGCGCCGTGCCGCTGGCCATGGCGGGGTAAAAACGGTGCGCCTTTTCCTCGCCCCGCTCCACAGGGGGCGAGGAACCCGGATTGCCGGGCCGGCACCGCCGGTTTTCGTCCAGATCAGTTCAGCGAAAATCTCGACCTGAAGCCCGCGGCGCTGTTGCGATTGGGATAGTCCTGATCCGGTATCGCAACGCCCAGATGAGTGCACAGCGGTTCCCAGCCATCGCCAAGAGCGTGGACCAGCAGCCGCTCCGGTGGCACTTCGGCGTACACCGCACGGACATTGGCTTCGTAGCAGGCAATGGCATGCGCTCGATCGCCGGACCGGCCGCCGAACACCTGCCTGGCGATCAGGGCGAGGCCCAGCGATTCTTGATCGACGCTTTGCTCAAGTCCCGCCGCGATCGTTTTTTCAAAACTTTCCCACCAGCTTTCGGCCGAGCGGTAGGTCAGGATCACCCTGGCATTCGGATAGAATTCGATCAGTTCGCGCCAGTAGTACGCCGAAGGCCAGTCCAGGCAGGAGACATAGCCCGACAGCAGCTGGTTCCAGTCCGGCGCGGCACCTTGGGCCAGCGCACGCCACATCCGTTTCTGCTCCTCGTTGCCGATCACTTCATGCATGTGATGACAGGGGCCGTAGCCGAGAATGGCCAGCGCCTCGCGCATCGAATCCGTGCCCGTTCGGCCAAAGCCGGTTCCGATCACCTTGATCGACATCTCCATCCCCTCCCGTTCGACCTGCAAGCCGTTTGCTGGCAGCATATCAGGCTGCACACCGAATATGCACGAGAAGCGTTGACATCGCCGCGAACGCTACGGTCTGTGCCAGCCCGGGACCCGGCACTGGCTGTCGCGGCGGTGCAAATCCCCAAATGTCTGAAATTTACATTTCCCTAGGGGGGCTTCCCCTGCGGAATAAGCGGATGTAAGGATACATATTAGCAGTTTGTTAAATATCTGGTTTTCTTTGCGTAAGAGGGAGTTCCGTATGAACTTCAAGAGCCTGATCAAGCGTGCTGAAGACGTAGACGACGCACTCCAGGAGTTGCAGGACGATCTGGCGGACGCCCTGGATGCCAGCCTCGACAGCGAATTCGAGGCACCGCCGCAGGGCGACGATATCCCCGATGACGCGTCAACCCTCTCGCCACCCCAAGCCGATGCGGCGCAAGCGGAGGGCGCGGACAATCCCGACGATGCGGGCAACACCGACACCGCCGAAACCACGCCACGACTGACGCCCCATGCCCAGACCCGGCTCGCGGCGTTGAACGCCTTCGAAGGAATGTTCCACGACGCCAGGGATTATCTGGATGAGATCAACGGCAAATTGTCGGAAATCTCGACCTCGCACCATCTGACGCGCGAATTCCTCAACATCCTCCACACCGACATTCTTCGCGCCAATGAGCTGGAGCTCGCAAACGCCGGCCTGATCGCCGAGCAACGAGCGCTGTCGGAAAAGCTGCACGACACGGCGGCGAAGCTGCGCGAGCGTGACAGCACGTGCGAAGTGCTGCAGCAGCGCGAGACAGACCTGGTCCAGGACCGGGATGCGCTTCGCACAGCGCTCGCGGCGGCAAGGCTCGAGCTCGCCGAGATGGGCAATGCCAGCGCCAAACGCGACGCGGAATTCGGCGACATCGCCAACCGGCTGACGGCAAGGACGGTCGAGGCCAACAGGCGCTTGCGCGAGAGCAAGATGCTGCGGGAAAAACATGTCAGCCTGTCGGTCGAACTCGACAAGGTGCTGAAGCGGGAGAGCCAGGCGCGCCACAGGCTGGACGAGCTTTCGGCAGTCCACGCCAGCGAAGCGGCGCGCCTTGCCGAACTGATGGCGGCGCTTGGCAAGAGCGAGAAAGAGGAGATCCGGCTGCAGAAGGCGCTCGAGGCCACACAGGCGAAGCTGGCGGAAAAGACCGAAACGGCCAGCCTGATGGAAGGTGACTGGGAAGCCGAACGGGCTCGCGGCCAGACGGAGATGCGCGGATTGCGGTCCGAGATCCAAGACCTGGAATCGCGGCTGGAGCGGGCCTCGAACGAGAACAGTGCGGCCGCCGCCGAAATCGCCAGGCTCAAGACCGACCTGGACGACGCAGTGGCCGAAAAGAAAATCGCCGATGAAAGATTGTCCGCGCTCACCGACGAGAACGAAGCCGACAAGCTGAGCCTTTCGAAAGCGAACGCCAATCTTTCGCAACTTGCGCTGCAACAGGCATCGGAGGACATACAACGGGATGTCCAGCGGCAGGAATGCGAGGATTTGCGGGCCGAAATCGCGTCGCTCAATGCCCGGATCAAGGAACTGCTGCCCTACGAGCGGCTCCACAAGGCCACTAACGGCAAATCGCGCGAGGGCGAGGTGGTGGAGATCGCTGCCGTGGTGGCCGAGAAAGCCCGTGCAACGGGCAGGCGTCCCATCCGCAGGAATCTGCGCGCCACGTCGTAGCGCGCTTCGCAGACCTCGTTGCTTGGCAGTCCCAGCATTGGGCTGCCTTTCGCGATGTGGACGGGCCTGACCCAATCACACCGCCGCGAACACCACCGTCTGCGCCAGCCCGCCGCCCTGGCGGTTCTCCAGCGTCACGGTGCCGCCGTAGCGCTCGATGATCTCCTTGGCTATGGCGAGGCCGAGGCCGGCGCCTGGAATGGATTGCTGGCGGCCGGGGTCGACGCGGAAGAAGGGCTCGAAGGCCTTGTTGATGAGGTCGGGCGGAATGCCCGGGCCGACGTCCGATATGGAGAGCACGGCGCGCCTGTCGGCGAGGTCGAGCGCGATCGTGCAGGCCTTGCCGTGGGTGGCGGCGTTGACGACCAGATTGCGCACGGCGCGGCGCAGGCCGAGCGCGCCGGCGCGGACCGCAACCCTGTCCAGCTGCCCGATCGAGACGGAATGGCCGAGCGTAACCATCTCGGCAGATATGTCGCGCACCATCTTTTCCAGGTCGAGCGGCTCGACGGCATCCTGGTTCACCTCCTCGCGCACCAGGCGGATGGCGCTGTCGGCGATGCGGTCGAGCTCGTCGAGGTCGTGCAGCCACTTGTCGCGCTCCTCGTCGAGGAATTCGGCGCGCAGCCGCATGCGCGTCATCGGCGTGCGCAGATCGTGGCCGGCGGCGGCCACCAGCCGCATGCGGCTTTCCATGGCGGTCTTCAGCCTGGACGAGAGCTGGTTCAGTGCGTGCGCCGTGGCCTTGACCTCGGCCGAGCCTACCTCCGGCACTGGCGCCAGCACGCCGTCGCTGCCGATCTTGGAGACGGTGGCCTCCAGCATTTCGAGCGGCCGGATCAGCACCGAGGTGAAATAGACAGAGACGGCGGTGGCGCCGGCCACGATCAGCGAGATCCAGCCGGCAAGAACCAGCCATTCGCGCCTGGGCGGGTCGATATGTGCTATTTCGAGGATCGCCCACCGGCTGTCGGGCAGGCGCATCGAGGCACGTTGGCTGGGTTCACCCGGTTTGTCGCTGACGATGGCCAGCACGTCGAAGCCGCGGCGGCGCAGCAGATCATTGAGCATCGCCGTCTCCTGCCGGTCCACCTTGCCATCCGCCGGCCGGTCGCTGAATTGCACTCGCAGCACATCCGGTATCGGCCCCGGCAGCAGCCGCACCACGAGTTCCATCTGCTGGGCAACCCATGGCACGACGAGTTCCGGCGGCGGCCCGCCGCCGCGCACGCTGAGGACCGCCGCCGTCGCCAGGCCGACGACACCGACGATAGAGGCGACCAGCAAAAGGATGAGGCGGCGGCGCAGCGAGTTCACGCCTGCGCCTCCACCGTCTCGACGCGCGCGGTCAGCTGGTAGCCGCCATTGCGCACCGTCTTGAACAGCGGCCCGTCGCCGGTGTCGGTGAATTTGCGGCGCAGCCGGCTCATCAGCACGTCGACCGAGCGTTCGAGCGGGTCGCGCTCGCGGCCTTGCGTGAGATCAAGCAGCTGGTCGCGCGACAGCAGCCGGCCGGGGCGCGCGGGTGCCGCTTCTTCCGGCGTCGAGCGCCTGAGCACGGCGCGGATGCGGGCGGTGAGCTCGCGCGGGTTGAACGGCTTGCCGAGATAGTCGTCGGCGCCGAGTTCCAGCCCGATGATGCGGTCGACATCCTCCTTCAGCGCCGTCAGCAGGATGACGGGAATATGCGGCTTGCGGTCGCGCAAGCCCCGGCAGATGTCGAGCCCCGAACCATCCGGCAGCATGACGTCGAGCACGGCCAGGTCGAACTGGCCAGTGGCCAGCTTCTGCTCGCATTCGCGCCTGTCGGCCGCCACCGAGACGCGAAAACCCTGGCCGTCGAGATAGCGCCCGAGCAGCGTACGGATTTCGCGGTCGTCGTCGACGACGAGGATGTGGGGTTGTGACTGCATTATCGTGCCCTTGCCCATGATCCCGGGCTTGTCCTGATTATAGGGAGCGCGCGCGCAAGCGGCATGGAAAATTGCAACCCAATGTTTCTGGCCGGGGGATGGAAACATTCGGAAACAAATTGCCCTTTTGCGGAAACCTTCGGCAACATGCCGACGCGAAGCAGACAAACACGCTTCCTATCCTCCTGACGTCCAAAGCAGGGATGAAAGGAATACCGTCATGCGAAGCAGACTTCTTGCGGTCGGCCTGTTTTCCGCCGCCGCCATCCACCCCGCGCTGGCGGCGCAGCCCGACCCGGGCGCGGCGCCAGGCGGGCCGCCGCCTGCCATGGCAATGCAGGATGGAACGGACCATGGCTCGATGCCGCATCCTCCGCAAGGATGGGGTCCGCAGGGTTTTGGCCCGCACAGTTTCGGCCCGCAAGGCTTCGGCCCCCGCCGCGTGGGGCCGCCGCCGGAATTCATGCTGGCCGCCCGGCTCGCCGCGCTCGAAACACGCGTCGGCATCCGCAGCGAACAGCTCGACGCCTGGCGCGACTACACCAGCGCGCTGCAGGCGGTGCTTTCGCCACCGCGGCCGGACCGTGGTCCGGGTGGCACTGGCGGGCCTGGAGGGCCGGATGGCGGGCCGCAGGCGAAAGGCCCCGATGCAGGGCCGGCCGGCAAGCCCGATCCGTTCGCCTTCCAGGAAAGGCTGGCAGACGACGTCACGGCGCGTGCGGCTTCGGCCGCCAAGCTGAAGGACGCGATCGCCGAGCTGCGCGCCAAGCTCACGCCTGAACAGCTCGAAATCCTCGTTTCGGCGGAACGCCCACATGGACCACCCCCCGGTCCATGGGGCGGCCCGCCGAATGACGCAGTCGGTCCGGCAGGCCCGCCCAATGATGGCCCGATGCCGCCGCCCCAGCCCGGGAACGGCTGACAACCGACCGGCTGCGCCGGCCGGCCCCGGTACCCAACCCGTTCCCGGGCCGGCCGGGTTTCCTTCTCCGGGATGGCGGATCGCGCCTTCCCGGATTCACCCCATGCAACAAGGCACGACAATGTGGGAAGCCCTGATGCTGCTGCGGCTGATCGCATCGGCCAGCCCGAAATATTCGTTCGGCCGGCGCATCGATCATGCCGCAACGCCGCCGGCCTTGCCGGTCGACACGCTGCAAGGCGCGATCCGGCTGGAATTCGCCGCCTGGCGCCTGTCGCTGCCGATCTCGCGGCACGCCGATGGCCACGGAAATCATGACCGCAAGATCGCGTGAGACCTGGCAAGGCGCTTGGCATGTCGGTGCTGATCGGCATAATGGCGCGGAGGGCATCGCGGCCAGCCATCCGATCCTCGGGTGCGCTCCAGCCAGGAAGAAGGAGCGCGACATGAGCCGCTTCGAAGCACCGCTCGACGCCGCCCGCAAGTGGGCGCGACCCCTCGTCACGACATCGTCCGCCTCAAGCCTCACCTGCGACCGCCGGCGTTTGGCCTCGCTTTGCATTGGCCAAAGCCCAGGCGGTCACCGCACCCCCAGCGAAAGATCATTCAGCCATGTCCATGCAGTCTAGCCAGTCCTCCCCGCCAGTTCGCCGGCTCGCGTCCTGGACGGCGCTTGCCGCGGCTCTTCTCCTGGCGGCCTGCTCACAGGAGGGCGGCAAGGCTCCCGCAGGCATGGGCGGCGTCGGCAAACCGGAAGTCGGCGTCGTCACGCTGCATCCGCAATCGGTGGCGATCACAGCCGAACTGTCGGGGCGCACGGCGGCCTCGCTGATCGCCGAGGTGCGTCCACAAGTGAACGGCATCATCCAGCAACGACTGTTCAAGGAAGGCAGCGAGGTGGCGGCGGGACAGCCGCTCTACCTCATCGACCCGGCGAGCTACAAGGCGGCTTATGACAGCGCGGTCGCGGCGCAGCAGAAGGCGGCGGCGGCGGTGCCTACCGCGCAGGCCAAGTTCGACAGATACGCCGGCCTGTTGAAGCAGAACGTTGTTTCCAAACAGGATTATGATGACGCCGCCGCCACGCTTGCGCAGGCGCAGGCGGATGTGGCTTCCGCCAAGGCGAGCGCCGAAACCGCGCGCATCAGCCTCGACCGCACCTCGATCACCGCGCCGATCGCAGGCCGCATCGACAAGTCCACGCTGACACCGGGCGCGCTGGTCACCGCCAACCAGGAGACGGTGCTGACCACGATCCGTTCGCTCGACCCGATCAATGTCGACGTCACGCAGTCGAGCACCAATTTGCTCAACCTGCGCCAGGCGATCTCGGAAGGGCGGCTGAAGTTCAGCGGCCCCAATGTCAGCGTCAAGCTGAAGCTCGAGAACGGCACCATCTACGCGCAGACCGGCAAGCTGGAATTCGCCGGCGCCAATGTCGACCAGACCACCGGCACGTTCGCGCTCAGGGCCGAGTTCCCCAACCCCGACCGCCTGCTTCTGCCGGGCATGTATGTGCGGGCGCTGGTCGAGGAGGGCGTTGCCCAGAACAGTTTTCTCGTGCCGCAGCGCGCCGTCACCCGCAACACGAAGGGTGAGGCGACGGCCATGGTCATCAATGCGCAGGGCAAGGTCGAGACGCGCGTGCTCGCCGTGCGCAACACCGTCGGCAACAGCTGGCTGGTCGACAGCGGCGTGGGCGATGGTGACCGTGTCATCGTCGAGGGCCTGCAGCTCGTGCGCCCCGGCGGCGATGCGACCGGCGTCGAAGTGACGATCGACGAGGCGACCGGTGAGATCAAGGATCGCGGCCAGACCTCCGCCTTGCCGGCCCCATCCAAGGTGGCCAGCACCGGCCAGCAACCCGCCGCGTCGACCGGGAACTGAGACGATGTCAGCATTTTTCATCAACCGGCCGATCTTCGCCTGGGTGATCGCCATCGTGATCATGCTGGGCGGTCTGCTCGCACTCACCACGCTGCCGATCTCGCAATATCCGCAGATCGCGCCGACCACGGTCAATATCAGCGCCACCTATCCGGGCGCGGACGCCCAGACGGTCGAGAACTCGGTGACCAAGGTCATCGAGCAAGGCATGACCGGCATCGACAATCTCGACTACATGACGGCGACCTCGACCGCGACCGGTTCGGCCTCGATCACGCTGACCTTCACCAGTTCGGCCGACCCCGACACCGCCCAGGTGCAGACGCAGAACAAGCTGCAGCTGGTGCAGTCGCAACTGCCGCAGGTAGTGCAGAGCAACGGCATCACCGTCTCCAAATCCTCGACCGGCTTCCTGATGGTCATCGGCTTCGTCTCCAGCGACGGCAAGATGAACTCGACCGACCTCGCCGACTATGTCGACGCCACCGTCAACGACACGCTGAAGCGCGTCGAAGGCGTGGGCTCGACGCAGCTCTTCGGCTCGGGCTATGCGATGCGGATCTGGCTCGACCCCGACAAGCTGGCCAAATACGCGCTGATGCCAAGCGACGTGGCGAGCGCCATCGAGGCGCAGAACACGCAGGTTTCGGCCGGCCAGCTCGGCGGTCTGCCGGCGCGCAAGGGCCAGCAGCTCAACGCCACGGTGACCGCCAAGAGCCGGCTGCAAACCGCCGAACAGTTCCGCAACATCATCCTGAAGAGCCAGACGGACGGCTCGCTGGTCCGCCTCAACGACGTCGCCACCGTCGAACTCGGCGCCGAAAGCTATACGACGCAAGCCAACTACAACGGCAAGCCGGCGGCGGGCGTCGCCGTCAACCTGGCGACCGGTGCCAACGCGATCAGCACCGCCGAAGCGGTGCGCTCGACGATAAACCGGCTGAGCTCGACCTTCCCGCAAGGCGTCGAGGTCGTCTATCCCTACGACACCTCGCCCTTCGTGCGGCTGTCGATCGAGGAGGTGGTCAAGACGCTAGCCGAGGCGATCGTGCTGGTGTTCCTGGTGATGTTCATCTTCCTGCAGAACTTGCGGGCGACGATCATCCCGACCATCGCGGTGCCGGTGGTGCTGCTGGGCACGTTCGGCGTGCTGTCGCTGTTCGGCTATTCGGTCAACACGCTGACCATGTTCGCCATGGTGCTGGCCATCGGCCTGCTCGTCGACGACGCCATCGTCGTGGTCGAGAATGTCGAACGCGTCATGCAGGAGGAAGATCTGTCGCCGAAGGAGGCGACGCGAAAATCGATGAACGAGATCACCGGCGCGCTGGTCGGCATCGCCACCGTGCTGTCGGCGGTGTTCGTGCCGATGGCCTTCTTCGGCGGCTCGACCGGCATCATCTACCGGCAGTTCTCGGTGACCATCGTCTCGGCCATGGTGCTGTCCGTGCTGGTGGCTCTGGTGCTGACGCCGGCATTGTGCGCCACGATCCTGCGGCGGCCGAAGGACCATGCCACGCAGACCGGTCCGTTCGGCTGGTTCAACAGGATGTTCGATCGCGGCACGACGGCCTATCGCGACGGCTCGCACGGCATCATCAACCGGTCGTGGCGATTTCTTGCCATCTTCCTCGCCATCGTCGTCGCCATGGGCTGGATGTTTGCGCGGTTGCCGAGCTCGTTCCTGCCGGAAGAAGACCAGGGCATCCTGATCACCAGCGTGCAATTGCCGGTCGGCGCCACGCAGGACCGCACGGAGCGCGTGCTGAAGCAAGTCACCGACCACTATCTCAACGACGAAAAGGACGCCGTCGACGGGGTCTTCACCGCGTCGGGCTTCGGCTTCGGCGGAGCCGGGCAGAATGTCGGCATCGGCTTCGTGCGGCTGAAGGATTTCGCCCAGCGCAAGTCGTCCGCAATGGCCGCGCAGGCGATCGCCGGCCGCGCCATGGGCGCGTTCTCCAAGATCAGGGATGCGCAGGTCTTCGCGCTGGCGCCCCCGGCCATCCAGGGCTTCGGCAACACCAACGGCTTCGATTTCTACCTGCAGGACGTCAACGGCGCCGGCCATGACGCGCTGATCCAGACGCGCAACCAGCTTCTGGCCTTGGCTGGGCAGAGCAAGGTGCTCGCAAACACGCGTCCCAACGGCCAGGAGGACCAGCCGCAATTCTCGGTCGACATCGACCAGGAGAAGGCGAGCGCGCTGGGCGTCAGCCTTGCCGACATCAACAACACGTTGTCCAGCGCCTGGGGCAGCGATTACGTCAACGACTTCATCGATCGCGGACGGGTGAAGCCGGTCTACATGCAATCGGACGCGAATTTCCGCATGCAGCCGGAGGATCTCGACAAATGGCAGGTTCGCAATTCAAGCGGCGCCATGGTGCCGTTCTCGGCCTTTGCCTCCAGCCACTGGACATTCGGTTCGCCCCGGCTCGAACGCTATAATGGTTCGGCCGCGGTCGAGATCCAGGGCGCGGCGGCAGCGGGCGTGAGCTCGGGTGCGGCGATGGACGAGATCGACAAACTCGTCGCGCAACTGCCGGCCGGCTATTCGCATGAATGGACCGGGCTGTCGCATCAGGAGCGGCTTTCGGGCAACCAGGCGATGTCGCTCTATGCGATCTCGGCCTTGGTCGTGTTCCTGTGCCTGGCCGCGCTCTATGAGAGCTGGTCGATCCCGTTCGCGGTGATGCTGTCGGTACCGATCGGCATCTTCGGCGCGCTGCTGGCGGCAAGCCTGTTCGGCCAGACCAACGACGTCTATTTCAAGGTCGGCCTGCTGACCACGATCGGCCTCGCCGCCAAGAACGCCATCCTGATCGTCGAGTTCGCCATTGAACGGCAGGCGGCCGGCATGGGGCTGGTGGAGGCAACGCTCGAGGCGGCGCGACAGCGGTTGCGGCCGATCCTGATGACGTCGCTGGCCTTCATCCTCGGCGTCACGCCGCTTGCGATCGCCAGCGGCGCCGGCTCGGGCGCGCAGAACTCCGTCGGCATCGGCGTGATGGGCGGCATGATCGCCGCGACCGTGATCGGTGTGTTCCTGGTGCCGCTGCTGTTCGTCACGGTGCGGCGCATCTTCAAGGGCAGGGTGGCCAAACCAGATCCCGGGCAGGATACGGGCGAAACGCCGGTGACGGCCAACCAGCAGTAAGGGTTCTTCACATGACAGGTTTTGAACGTGGCTCGGTGGCCGAGGCGGCCCAGCGCTCGCTCTACTCGGTCGAGGATTCGCTGTTGCAGAGCCGCGTCCTTCTGGCGACCGACTACATCGCCCTCAACAAGGCGCTCGGCGGCGGCTGGGACGGCGCGGTCGACAGCGCCAGGCCCGAGATCGTCGACGGCAAGACCGGTCCGCGGCTGGCGAAGGTGGCCGGCCAGAGTTGACCGGTTCGGGTTCCCGCAGGGCTTCCAGGCTGGGGAACGCTTGCAATGCGATGCCATCATCAAGCTGAATTATCTTGGCGACGGCCTGGATTTCACCATGGCGCTGCCGTTGCGCGGGACCAGGCCGGCGCGGGCCTAGTCCTGATGCCGGTGAAAGTGGCACTTTTGGCGATAGCTCGCGCATCGCTTCGCTGATATTGGTGGCGTCCAGAAAATTCCTGGATGCAAGAGATGACATCGAATTCAGATAAGGCGGAAACGGTCGAGCAGTTGCTGGAAACGCCCGACCTTGCCAGCGCGCTGGAAAGCGAACAGTTCAAGAAGTTCCTCGACCAGGTGCCGATTGCCATCGCCGTTTCGGACCTCGGCGGGCAGGAACGTGTCGTCTATGCCAATCCGGAGTTCGAGAAACTGTCGGGCCTGAAGGCGGCCAGCCTCGCCCAGAAGAATTGGGCGGCACTTTCCGGCATTGGCCTGCACCAGCAGAAGGACAGCGCGCTGTCCGATGCGGTGGTCGACGGGACCGATTTCGTCGGCACGTTCCGGCTCGAGCGGGCCGAGGACAAGCTTGCGATCGTCGACGTCTATTCCAACGTCATCGAGGATGACAACGGCAAGGCCTGCTTCCGGCTGGTGGCACTGGTCGACGTCTCGGCCCATGGCGAGACCGAAGATGCGCGCTCGATCGAGGAGCGCGTCCGCGAGAAAGACACGCTGCTGCGGGAATTGCAGCACCGGGTGAAGAACAATCTGCAGATGATCACCGCCCTGATCCGCCTCGAAACGCGCAATGCGACCGAGCCGGACCGGAAACGCTTCGAAAGACTGGCCGGCCGCGTCGACGCCTTGGCCATCCTCTATCAAACGCTATCGGGCGAGGAGCACAAGGAGGAGGTCGATCTCGGCGTCTATCTGAGCCAGATCGCGTCAGCCGTGATGAGTTCGCATGCTGTCGAGGGCATTCGCCTCGACATGAAGGTGGACACCTACCCGGTTTCGATCAACGTTGCCATGCCCACCGGCCTGGTGGTCAACGAATTGCTGACCAACGCGCTCAAGCATGCATTTCGCGGGCGTGACAGCGGGACGATCACGCTGCACAGCGTCGTGAACGGGGATGGCTGCCGCGTCGTCGTCGCCGATGACGGGATCGGGTTGCCGGAAGGCGAGAGCTGGCCCAAGCAAGGCAAGCTCGGCGCGCTCATCGCACAATCGCTGACAGAGAACGCCAAGGCTGAGTTCGACGTGACTTCCAGCGCCGACGAAGGCACGCGGGTCACGATCGTGTTCAAGCGCTCCGCCGCCGCGGCCTAGGCAATTCCAGGAAACCAACTGGTTAGGGCGGGTTCGGCGTTCTGCCAAATCCAGTCTGGAGCGGCGATCCTGCGCATGCTGCGCGACGACGGTCCCCAGTCGCGTGCCGAACTGGCGCGGCGCACGGCGCTTTCGCCCACCACGCTGACCGATCTACGGCGCATCTGCTCAGGGCAGGGACCGTCGTCGAACTCAACCGGGCCGCCGCCAGCGACGCGTCCGTGGGCCGGCGGCCATCGGTGTCGCGCCGGCGCCCGATGCCCTGTCGGTGGCGGAATCGCCTTACGGCATCGGCCGTCTCCGTCTCTGGCCGTGCCCCCATCGAGGCATCCGCGCTGTCTCACGACAGCCAGGCCGGTTCATCCTATTGCATTGCTGCCGGGCAGGTTTTCGCCTCGGGGCATGGAGGGATGAAGCACAAGTGACATCAATGCCGCTTGCCAGCCGCGAAGCCGCACCCTTGCCGGTCGCGGCGCTGATGGGGGCCATGGTGTCGATCCAGATCGGCGCCACCTTCGCCAAGACGCTGTTTCCGGTGATCGGCGCGCAAGGCACGACGACGCTCAGGCTGGTCATCGGCGCGCTGATGCTGATCGCGGTGCTGCGGCCCTGGCAGGTACGGCCCTCGCGCGCCACCATGCCGTGGCTCATCGCCTATGGGGTGACGCTGTGCGCGCTCAACCTTCTGTTCTACGCGGCACTTGCCAGGATCCCGCTTGGCGTCGCGGTGGCGCTGGAGTTTTCCGGTCCGCTGCTGGTGGCGACACTGACCTCTCGGCGGGCCAGCGACTTTGCCTGGATCGCACTTGCGGTCGCCGGCATCGTGCTGTTGTCGCCCTTCATCCACTCGCTCAAGCCGCTCGACCCGATCGGCGTGATGCTGGCGCTGGCGGCCGGCGGGTTCTGGGCGCTCTATATCGTTCTGGCGCAGAAGGCGGGCGCGGAACTCGGCACCCGCACCACCGCCTATGGCATGGCGATCGCCGCTGTGCTGGTGCTGCCCTTTGGCATTGCCGAGGCGGGAAGCGGCCTGCTCGCGCCGTCGATCCTGGTCAGCGCGCTGCTCGTCGGCCTGTTCTCGAGCGCGCTGCCGTTCTTCCTGGAGATGGTGGCGCTGACCCGCATGCCGGCGCGCATCTATGGCACGCTGACCTGCCTCGAGCCGGGGCTTGGCGCGCTGGCCGGGTTCCTGTTCCTGCGGGAAAGCCTGACCACGCCGCAATTGGCCGGCATCGCCGCCGTGATCGTGGCCGCCGCCGGCACCGCGCTAACCTCGAAGCCGCCGGTGCCGTCGCCGGAGTAGGGGGCGGACGCCGGGACCGCCCGGCGACGTCAATTTGGCGCGAGCCGGCGGCCTGTTGTCGTCAGAACTTGACGCTGAGGTTTGCCTTGGCGCCGTTGTCGACGGTGCCACCACCGAACTGCCCGGAATAGGACAGGCCGAGCGTGGCATTGGGCGACATTTTCATGTCGACGCCGGCTTCGATTACCGCCGCGTTCCTGGCGATCGGTATGCCGGCGATGGTGAAGGCGTCGCCGCCGGCGAAGGCGAAACTTGAAGTCGGCGTGACGTCGCCGAAAGCGTGGCGCCAGCCGAGCATGCCGCGCGCGGTGGCATTGACGCCGCCAAGCCCAAAATCGGTCGAGCCGCGCAAGCCGAGCGTGGCGAAGGTGACGTTGCTGCTCGCGCCAGCGCTGGTCAAGGCCGCCGCACCGCCGGTTTCGCTGAAGCCTTCAGTGTGCAGGCTGACATAAGCGAGGTTGGCGAAGGGTTCGAACTTGAAGGCCCCGCTGGTCTCGGCCTTGTAGGCGAGATCGCCGAACATCTGCGCGGTGCCCGCATCGTAGTTGGCCGAGAGCTGATCGGCAAAACCGGTGAAGGCGACGGAGCGCTTGGTCGAGAGGCTGCTCCAGCTGTAGGCCGCACCGGTGCGGAAGGCGATGGCGCCCCAATTGGTGCCGCCATAGAGGCCGAGATGGTAGCTGTCGCTCTTGCCGGAGGAATTGCGATCGTCGGCGTTGAAGGAGGAATGGCTGTAGCCGCCGAGAACACCGACGCGCCAGCCGCCGACCAAAGTGTCGGCGCCGGCCAGCAGGCCGCCGGTCGAGCGGTCGAAGGCGGCGGCGTTGCCGTCGCTGGCGCTACTGCCCGTGGAACCGAACGCCTGGCCCCAGACGGCGAAGCGATCGGTATCGGCGGCGACCATCTCGGGGCCGCCCTCGCCATAGGCCATGACCGGAAGCGCCGCCGCGCCGGCATCGCCGAAGGCGGCAGCGATGCGGCTGTTGGCGGCGTCGCGAACGAAGCGGGAGTCCTCGATCAGCAGGCCCTTGGCCGAGGCATGGATTTCGCCGGAAAGCTGGTCGAAAGCGTCCTGGGCGGCTGCCTCGCTCGACAAGGCAAAGATGGCATCGAAGAGCGGATTGCCGGCGCCAAGGCTTTCGGCGCCGCCGCCGGTGGCGATCTGGTTCGGCGTCAGGCCTACACTGGCAAAGCTTGCCTTGGCCAGGTTGAGATAGACATTGTTCGCGTCATAGGTGAGCGTCGGCGCAATGAAGATCGAGCCGTCTTCGAGACTGGCCTTGTCGAAGGTGCCGGTGACACCGCCCGCCGCCGTGACGATCGTATAGGTCGTGCCGGTCGCATAATCCGGATAGGGTATGACGTCGACCGTGCCGCCGCCAATCGTCACCGTACCGGTGGCGTTGATCCGATCGGATGTGCCGCCGATTTCGACTTCAACTGCGTAAGTCGAACCGGCCGAGAAGGCTGTGTTGCTAACATTGATCGTGCCGATCGAATTGCCCGGTGCAAAGGTGCCGCCCGAAGCAATGGTCACAATGCCTACCGTGCCCGACCCGCCAAGCAGGCCGCCGGTGACATTTATCGCGCCGCCGAGCGAGCCGTTGACATAGAGGCCGCCGCCGAGAACGTTCGTCGTCCCGGTGAAGCCGGAGGAATTGCTGGTCAACTTGGTGTTGCCGGCGATCTGGTTGATCGTCCCCAGTCCGCTGATCGCCGAAGCGAAGCCATTGTTCGCGCTGGTATGGTTGAAATTGAGCGTGCCGGTGCCGGAGCCGAACTGCAACGTTGCCGAATCGAGGACGCCGGCGCCCGCCGCCGCGGAGCCCGCCGCGCCGCCGATGTTAAGCGCGCCGACAGAGCCGGCCTGGCTGGCGATCGCGGTAGAGCCGTCCACCAGAGCGGTGCCGCCGTTGGAGAGCGTCACCGAAGCAGTGCCGCTGAACCCGATATCCAGGTCGCCGTGCATCTCCCACAGTGAGGCCGGGCCATCAACGGTTGCCTGGCCGGTGGCACCGGCGGCGAACGCCATGTAGGTGCCGCCGCCGGATGCGACGCCGCCATTGGTGACGGCAAGCGTGCCGATTCCCAGACCGCCAAGGTACATGCCGTTCTTGTTGGTCCATTTCGAGCCCACGCCGTCGACGGTAACCGCACCGGTGGCTGTCGCCGCCTGGCCGACAAAGACGGAATCTGCATCCGCTGAACCGCCGCTGGAGATGGAAAGCGCCGCGTGACCGGCGCTTCCCAGGATAAGATTGTCATCGGTGCTCCAGGAGGATCCCGCCCCGTCCACCGTCACGGTGGCGGTTGCGGTTTCAAACACTGCGAGGAGTGCGGCCTGGTTGAGGACATGGCCGCCATCTGCCACCTGGAGCGTGCCGGCGCCCTTGAAACCGAGGAACAGGTCGCCGGAATTCGTCCAGCTCGAACCCGGTCCATCGACCGTGACGGTGCCCATGGACCCGACGTCGTAGCCCGCAGAGCCAGTCTGGTTGCTAACGGCGCCGCCATTGGTGATGTCGAGCGTGCCGGTTCCTGATTGGCCAACAATGAGTTCGCCCGTATTCGCCCAGGTTGAGCCGGTGCCGTCGACGAACGCCATGCCGATGGAGCCCGTCTTCGCGCCGACAGCGGCCCAGGTGTTGCTGACCACGCCGCCGTGAGTGATCCCCAGTGCGCCGTTACCCAAATTGCCCACAATCAGGTTGGAGCTGTTTGTCCAGATCGAGCCGGCGCCATCGACGAACGCGATGCCGGTCGAGCCCGTCTGCGCGCCGATCATACCGATGGTGTTGCTGACCGCGCCGCTATTCGAGACCGTCAGCGTACCCTGGCCCTGGAAGCCGATGAAGAGGTCCGAAGTGTTGGTCCAGGCCGAGCCGACGCCGTCGACCGCCACCAGGCCCTTGGAGCCCGCGGCATAGCCGGCATAGCCCACCGAACTGGTGACCGCGCCGCCATTCGTGACCGTCAGCGCGCCGAAGCCCGCGTTCCCAACCGCAAGGGCCGCGTTCGCCCAGGTCGAGCCAGCACCGTCGACAGTTGCCGTGCCACTGGAGCCCGCCAGGTTGCCCAGGATACCGCTCAGATTGCTGACCTTGCCGCCGTTCGAGATTTTCAGCGCACCGGTGCCCTGATCGCCGACGTATAGGTGGGAGGAGTTTGTCCAGGTCGAACCCGCTCCGTCGACCGTCACCGTGCCGGTGGAGCCTACATGCCAACCGATGGTGCCCATGGCATTGCTGACCACGCCGCCATTGGTGATGTCCAGCGTGCCTGTGCCAAATTCGGCGATATAAAGATCTCCGCTGTTGGTCCATGTCGAGCCCGGGCCGTCCACCGTTACGGTGCCGGTGCCCGGGCCGTAGCCGACATGACCCACTTTGTCGCTCACAGCGCCGCCGCTGGAGATCGTCAAGGTGCCGTTGCTGTTCGTACCCAAGGCAAGGAAAAGGTCCGAACTGTTGCTCCAGACGGAGCCTGCTCCAGTGACGCTCACGGTGCCGCTCGCGTCCGAAGCGTAGCCGAGATAGCCGGCAGTGTCGGAGAGGGTGCCGCCATTGGTGATCGTCAGCGAGCCCGAGTAACTCGAAATGGTGCCGACAAACAGATAATGAGCGGCCGCATTCGCCGCATTGACCACGGTCGGGTGCGGGAACACCGGATCGAGCATAACATCGTCGCTCGATGTCGGAACAGCGGCGGGGTTCCAGTTTCCGGCGGTAAACCAATCCGTGGAGGCGGCGCCGGTCCAGATCTCGGCTGCCGATGCGGGGATCGGCAGGCCAAGGCAGACCAGTGCCGTCGACGCCAGCGCCAGGTTTTTCAATGCGTTGGCCTTACGGCCTCCAAATGCATTCCGCGGCATTCGATCCCCTGACATGACAGTCGTTTCACCCTGAGGCTGACATGTCATTGGAGCCCGGCCTTGTCTTGGGCAGGGCCGCACCGGAATTGGACTGGAGTGAAAAGCAGCGTGTTTTGCGCGCATTGTGGCAGTTCGGCGTCATCGGTGGCGCAAGCCGCTGCGGAACGGCCTCGCACGGGCGGTACCGGACTGCTGGCGAAGGCTGCAAAACTTATCTGGCGCTTGTCGGCGTATAGCCGAAACGGCGACGAAAGCAGCGGTTGAAGTACGATACGTCGCTGAATCCGCTTGTCAGGGCGATGTCACTGACCCGCATGTCGCTGTGTTTGTGCGAGAGCATCCTGTGGGCGCTCTGCAGACGCAGTTCGAGAACGCGTTCGGAGAAGCTCATTCCCGTCTCCTGAAGGAGGTCGTGGACGTAGCGCACCGACAGGCCGAGTTGTAGAGCGACACTTTGGGCGGAGATGCCGGGGTCGATAAAATCCTCGGCGATCCTTGCGAGGACGGCCTCCAGCCTGGCAGCGCGCAGGCCCCGAAGCCCGACCAGTTCGGCAGCTCGACCTTTTGCGCCGGTCGCCAGGCCGATCAGATCCACGATCGTGTCCGTCGCGTGCGTGATCAGATCCGCGGAGGCAAGCGGGCTGCCGCTTTCAAGAAGCAGGCAATAGCGTTTGAGAAGCTCGAGGGCTTCGCTGTCGGCGCCGATCTTCAGCCCCAGCCTGTCATCGATCTGCGGGAAGGCGCGCAGGAGGATCGCGCGTGGGACCACCACATTCGTCCAGACATTGCTGTCGGCACCGTTCATTTTCAGAGCTTCCGATGCGGTGACAAGCACGGCCTCTCCCCGGCCGACGGCATATTCGCGGCCGGCATGTACCCCTGACAGCATGGTGTCGGCCTTGTTGATCATCAGCAGATAGCCGTCCTTGTCGTCATTGGCGATGTTGCTCGCTTTGCGTGTGGCATGCTTGACGGGTCCGGACATCTGGCCGAGAACCGCTGAACCGACGGCCGTGGCTTCGATGGCTTCGAAGTGCAGGTTTGCCGGACTGTCGTATTCGGCCGACCGTATTTCCGCGACAGGGATGTCTTGCCACGGGGAAAATCGTTCTCGTTCATCAAGATGCGGTGGCAACCGAGCCGATGAAAGCACCGTCTTTCGCGACAATGGGGAACCTCGACAACTGTCCACGGCTTAAAAAATATCGAACGCGATGCTTTCCATTGCGACAATAACCGGCAACAGTGGCGGCCCGGCGTTCAAGCGACCAAGTTCAACCCATAGTCGAGAGCGGCCGCGACTTGCGTCATCCAAAAGTATGATGTCACAAATTCCTCCGAGGCGAGATCGGGGCGTGCCTGGAGGTGTGATGGAAAGGCTGAGCAGTGAAGTCCTGAGTTCGATTATCGGCGATATCTACGATTGCGTTTTGAACCCGGAAGGCTGGGCCGGAGTCATGACCCGCGTCACGAAAGCTGTCGACGCGGCCTATACCACCATCGCGCTTGCCGGCACCGCCCATAATAGCGGCCGTTTCGCGGCTCAGTCGCCCTGGGATCCCGTACGGATGCGGGCCCTCGAAGAAGACTATGACTTTGATGGAATTCCCGGGCTGAAGGCAGCGGTCGTCGGCGATGTCGACCGGCCCGTTGCGACGCTGTCGCTCATGAGCGAAAGCGAACTCCAACTGACGCCGTTTTTTCAGAACTGGGCCAAACCGCAGGGACTGCGCGAGGCTTGCATCACCAAATTCGTTCATACGCCGGACCGAATCGGGCTTCTGGGCTGCACCACGCGAGCCAGCAGGGGAGGCATCTCGATCGAAGAGCAGCATTTCCTGGCATTGCTCTCGCCGCATCTGCGCCGTGCTTCGCTGATCGGCGATCTGCTCGACCAGGGCCGCATCACCATCGATCTTTATCGTCAGGCGCTCGATCATTTGGCTGTGCCTGTCGTGCTTACCCACGCCAATGGAGCAATCCTCCATGCGAATGCGGCCGCCGAACAGATGTTTTCGGTGCAGGGGCCCATTCTCTCCAGGAACGGCCTGCTCCAGGCACAGAATCGGGTCGTGGCCCGCGCCCTGCTCGACGCGATCGCCAGCACGGCGAGCGCGGATGCCTCGCTTGGCGCGCGCGGCATAGGGCTGCCGGTTTCGGCCCAAGGCCAGCCGCCCGCCGTTGCCTATGTGTTGCCGTTGACTGAAGGAACGGCGCGCGCGGTTTTCCGGCCGGCATGCGCGGCTGTGTTCATATCGACGACGACATCGGCTTCTCCCCTCCCGGAGGCCGTTCTGACCACGCTGTTCGATCTTACGCCCTCGGAGGCGCGGGTGCTGCTGCGGATCGGCAGCGGATTGTCAGCGTCCAAGAGCGCGTTGGCGCTCGGCATTGGCGAAAACACCTTGAAGACCCACCTCAACCGAATCTTTGCCAAAACCGGCACGAGACGCCAAGCCGACCTCGTCAAACTCGTGTCGGACATCGGCATGCCGCTGGCGGCTCATGGGCCCTGAAGCGCGCAGTCTCTACCGCGAGCGGGTCAGCGGCTTTACCGCCAGGGCGGTTCCGGCGCGAAGCGCTTGCCGATCCAGTCGGTGAAGGCGCGGGTCTTGGCGGCTTTTCCCTTGGCCGAGGGCGTGACGACATAGACGGCGCCTTCATCCGCCAAGGTCCACTCCTCCAGCACAGGCACCAGCCGTCCATCGGCAAGCTCGCGCCCGACCAGCCAGTCGGTGCTCATCATCAGGCCGAGCCCCTGCACGGCGGCCTCGACCAGCACCTCGGCATCGTCGCTGACCAACGGCCCGGAAACCTCGACGCGCGCGCGCCGGCCCTCGCGGTCGGTCATCTCCCAGGCCGGAAAGGTCTGGAAGCCCGAGAAGCCCAGGCAGGAATGATCGAGCAGCGCCTGCGGCGTCTCCGGCGTGCCCCTGCGGGCGAGATAGGAGGGAGCCGCGCAGAGCAGCCTGCGTCGCGTCGCCACCTTGCGTGCCACCAGGCGCGAATCCTCCAGGCTGCCCAGCCGCACGGCGACGTCGAAATTCTCGGCGACCAGATCGGTGAAGCGGTTGGAGAATTCGGCCTCGATGCGGACATCGGGAAATTCGGCAAGGAATTGAGGCAGCAGCGGCCCGATCCACATGCGCCCGAACGTGCCGGGCAGCGCCAGCCTGAGCACGCCGCGCGGGCGGCCTCCGGCATGCGCGGACGCGACGGCCTCGGCCTCGTCGACGGATGCAAGGATGGCGCGCACGCGCATCAGGAATTCGGCGCCCGCTTCGGTCAGCGAGACGCTGCGCGTCGTGCGCGAGAGCAATCTCACCCCCAGCCGCGTTTCCAGCGATTGCAGGCGCCGCGACAGAATGGTCGCGTCGCGCCCGACCCGCGCCGCCGCTTTGGTGAAGGAGCGCGCCTCGGCGATGGCCGCGAACGCAGCCATCTCGGCAAGGGCAGCGGGTTCGTGAGATTGCTGCATCATTCACAGTTCTCAATTTCGCGAAACGAGGATTATCCAGAGATAACGCAGCAAATAGGTTCACTCAACCACCAATCGTCCACCGGAGTGAAACCATGAAAGCCATCGAACTCAGCCAGCCCAGGCTGGACGCCTTCCGCGCCGCCACCGTTGCAACCCCCGAACCGCAGCGCGGAGAGGTGCTGATCCGCCAGCGTGCGGCGAGCCTCAATTTCGTCGATGTGGCGGTGGCAAGCGGCAATTATCCCGGACCGAGCTTTCCGCTCATCCCCGTAGCCGACGGCGCCGGCGAGATCGTCGCGCTGGGCGAGGACGTTGCGAGATTCGCCATCGGCGATCGCGTCATCGCCCATGCCAAGCCGCGCTGGATCGGTGGGCCGCCGCGGCCTTACGAAATGACGCAGATGCGCGGCATTTCGCTGCCGGGGTCACTGGCCGAATATGTCGCGTTGCCGGCCAATTCGCTGGTGCCGGTGCCGGCGCATCTTTCCTCCGAGGCGGCGTCGACGCTGCCCATCGCCGGCACCACCGCCTGGAACGCCATCCGCGCCGCCGATGTCGGGCCGGGCTCGGTCGTCGTGCTGCTTGGCACTGGCGGCGTCTCCATCTTCACCCTGCAGCTCGCCAAAGCCGCCGGCGCGACCGTCATCATCACCTCGTCGTCGGACGAAAAGCTGGAGCGGGCGAAGGCGCTCGGCGCCGATCATCTCATCAACTACCGCGTGACGCCCGAGTGGGATGGCAAGGTGCTGGAGTTGACCGGCGGCCTCGGCGCCGACCTTGTCGTCGAGACCGGGGGCAGTGCCACCTTCGCCCGCGCCGTCAACGCCACCGCGCCCGGCGGTACGCTGTTCACCATCGGCTTCGTCACCGGTGCCGAAGCCACGATCAATCTGCTGCCGATCATCATCAAGGCGCTGAAGGTGGTCGGCAACAACACCGGATCGGTGTCCGATCTCAGCGACGCCGCCCGCGCCGTCGGCGCGGCCCGGATCGAGCCGGTGGTCGACAAGGTGTTTTCGCCCGACGAAGCGGCCGAAGCCTACGCCCACATGGCCGCCGGCGGCCTGCACTTCGGCAAGCTGGTGTTCGGGCTGGAGTGGTGATCGGCGCAGGCGCTTTTTTTTCAATGTTGAAAATTGGCGGAACCGCCGCGACATCCAATCTCCCCCACGAGGGGGAAGATTGGCAGCCTCACCGTCAGATCAGCTTCTCCAGCGTGATCGGCAGATCCCGCACGCGCTTGCCTGTGGCATGGAACACCGCGTTGGCAATGGCCGGCGCCATGCCGACGATCGCCAGCTCGCCGACGCCCTTGCCGCCGAGCACCGAGGAGTGCGGGTCGGGAATCCCCACCGAGATCACCTCGATGTCGGGGATGTCGGCATTGGTCGGGATGAGATAGTCGGCGAGGTTGTTGTTGACGATGCGGCCGTGGCGGCGATCGACGATGCCTTCTTCGAGCAGCGCCTGGCCGATGCCCATGATGATGCCGCCCTTCCACTGGCTCTCGGCGAGTTTCGGATTGTAGAGGCGGCCCGAATCCAGCGCCGACACGACGCGCGACACACGCACCGTGCCGAAATCCTCGTCGACGCGCACCTCGACGAAATGCGCGCACCAGGAATGGCGCGAATAGTCACCCTCCGTGTGTGGCAGCGCCATGGCGATGGTGGTGTAGTTCTTGTAGCGATCCTCGACGCTCGAATTGGCCGGCATGGTGTCGCCCGTCGCCTCGATGCGGTCGCGGCCAACGCTTTTGAGCAGTTCGGCGATCGAGACGTCGGGGCCGTCGCCCCGCGGCGCGGTGATGCGGCCATTGACGACGACCAGCGTGTTGGCCTGCAGCGCATGGAAGGGCGAGCGCGGATCGCTGATCGCCAGGCCGACCAGCTGGTCGAGCGCCGAGGTCGCGGCCTTGTGGACGGCGCCCGTCATCACGCCGGCCAGCCGCGAGCCGCCGGCGACGCCGGCGCGGGGGAAGCGCGAATCGCCGAGCTTCACCGCCACGTCGTTGGCCGCAACGCCGACCGTTTCGGCGGCCGTCTGCGCCAGGATGGTGTAGGTGCCCTGGCCCATGTCGATGGAGGAGCTTTCGACCTCGACCGAGCCGTCGGCCAGGATGCGCACGATCGCCTCGCCATAGGCGCGCCGCACCGGATAGGTGCCGGCGGCCACGCCCCAGCCGACCAGATGGTTGCCGTCGCGCATCGAGCGTGGCTCAGGCGTGCGCCTGGCCCAGCCGAAGCGTTCGGCACCCGCTGCGAAAGCCTCGCGCAACTGCCTGGTCGACCAGGCTTTTTTCGCGTGCGGATCCTGTTCGGCGTAGTTGCGCAGCCGGATTTCCAGCGGATCGATGCCGACCTCGTAAGCGAGCTCGTCGATGGCGCTTTCGATGCCGAAGGCGGACGGGTTTTCACCCGGTGCGCGCATGGCGCCCGGCACCACCGAATTCACCCGCACGACATTCTGTTTCGAAGAGAAGTTCGGCGTCGCGTACATGATCGAGGTGACCGAGCCCAGCGGCTCGACCCACATGCCGTCGATGGAGGTTTCGTTGACGCCGCGATGCACGATCGACTGGATTCTTCCGTCATGGTCGGCGCCGATCGTCACCGTCTGCCGCGTCGCGGCGCGACCGCCATAGCCGGTGAAGGTCTGCGGCCGCGTCATGACCAGCCGCACCGGCCGGCCGAGCATTTTTGCCGCACTTGCGGCAATCGCGCCATGGCTGAGCGCCAGCGCCTTGGAGCCAAAGCCGCCGCCGACATAGGGCGATACCAGCCGCACATTCTCGAACGGCACGCCGAACCATTCGGCATAGGTGCGCGCCATGCCGTCCAGCCATTGGCTCGGCTCCCACACGGTGAGACGGTCGCCCTCCCAGCGGGCGATCAGGCCATGCGGCTCCATCGGCGCCTGGTATTCGCGCGGCGTGTTGTAGGCGGCGCAGACGCGCACCGGGGCGGAGGCGAAGGCGGCGGCCGCGTCGCCCCATTCCTTGGTCATGGCGTCGACCGGGACACCGTCACCGGCCTTGCCGTCGCTGAGGTCGACGATGGCCGGAGCCTCATCATAGCTGACCTTGACCATCGTCGCGGCGGCCACGGCCTGCTCGAAGGTCTCGGCGACCACGGCGGCGACGTGCTGGCCCGAGAAGGTGACGTCGCGCGCCAGCGGACAATAGGGTTTGTCCGGCGGCGGCGTGCCGAACCAGTCCGAGGCGGTTTTCAGGCTGATGATCGTGTCTGGTGTCAACACCTTGAGGACGCCCGGCGCAGTCTCGGCCTCCGCCGTCTCGATGGCGCGCACCTTGCCGGATGCGATGGTGCTTTCGACCAGCACGGCATGGGCGAGCCCTTCGAGCCGCTGCTCGACGGCGTATTTCGCCGCACCCGTGATCTTGGCCGGGCCGTCGACGCGCGACAGCCGGCCGCCGACGGCCTCCACCTGCGCGCCGTCGGACGCGTCGCCATGTCTTCCGACGTAAACAGTGCTTGCGATGTGAACGGTCATGCCGCTTCTCCCAATTTGAGGATGGCGCGTGCGACGACGCGCGGCGCGAGTTCGATCTTGTAGCGGTTGGCGCCATGGTCGACGGCGCCTTCGACGGCGAGCAGGCTGGCCGTGCGAACAGCGTCCGGCTCCAGCACCTTGCCTTTCAGCGCGGCTTCCACGGCTCGCGCCCGCCAGGGTTTGGTCGCGACGCCACCGAGCGCCACGCGCAGGTCGCGGATGGTGCGCCCGTCGGCCTCCAGTTCGAGCCCGACAGCGGCACTGGCCGCGGCGAACTCATAGGACTGCCGGTCGCGGATCTTCAGATAGGTCGAACGGCGGGCGACGGCGGAAGAAGGGATTTCGATGGCGGTGATCATCTCGCCCGGTCCGATCGCGTGTTCCCTGTCGGGCGTCGTGCCTGGCAGCAGGAAAAAGTCCTCCACCGGCACGCGCCGTTCGCCGAGATGGACCGTTGCGTCGAAGGCGACGAGCGCGGTGGCGAGGTCGCCGGGATACATGGCGATGCAAGCCTCGCTGGTGCCAAGCACGGCATGGCCCCTGGTAACGCCGCCGATCGCCGAACAGCCGCTGCCTGGTTCGCGCTTGTTGCAGGCGGCAAAGTTCGAGGGATCGCGGAAATAGGGGCAGCGCGTGCGCTGCATCAGATTGCCGCCGACGGTCGCCATGTTGCGGATCTGCGCCGAGGCTGCCTGCCAGAGCGCTTCGGAGATGGCGGGGAAGCGGCTCTTGATGTCGTCATGGTCGGCGACATGGCCCATCCTGGCGAGCGCGCCGATGACGGCGCCGCGCTCGTCGATCTCGATCTGGTCGAACCCCTCGAGATGGGTGATATCGACCAGCGTGTCGGGCTCGGCGACACCGCATTTGGCGAGGTCGATCAGCGTGGTGCCGCCGGCCAGAAGCATGGCGCCGGGCAGCGCGGCCGCCTGGCGGGCGGCATCAGCCGAGGTGGCGCGAAAATAGGAAAAATCCCTCATGACGCGGCCTCCAGCGCCGCCTGGCGCACGGCGGCGACAATGTGCGGATAGGCGCCGCAGCGGCAGAGATTGCCGGCCATGTATTCGCGGATTTCCTCGTCCGAGCCGGCATGGCCCTCGCGGATGCAGGCCACCGCCGACATGATCTGGCCTGGCGTGCAGTAGCCGCACTGGAAGGCGTCCTGCTCGAGGAAAGCAGCCTGCACGGGATGCAGTTCGCCCTCCCGTGCAAGCCCCTCTATGGTGGTGATGGCGCGGCCCTCGGCCTGTGCGGCCAGCGTCAGGCAGGCCAGCACGCGCTCGCCGTCGACATGGACGGTGCAGGCGCCGCACTGGCCGTGGTCGCAGCCCTTCTTGGTGCCGGTCAGGCCGAGCCTGTCACGCAAGGCGTCGAGCAGCGTGACACGCGGCTCGAGTTCCAGCGTGTGATGCTGGCCGTTGATATCGAGATGGACGGGAATCGTGGTCTTGCTCGTCATGGGCGTCTGGCTCCAGTTGCTTGACGCTGGGGGAATGAATTGAAACTGGGCAGGGCGCTCCAACCGACCGCTTGCCTGCCCTAGAGCCGGATGATTTCAGGTCCGTTCGACCTGAAATCTGAATCCGCGTCTAAATCAAAGAGATAGAGCATGATGTCGTCCGAAAACCGGTTCCCACTTTTCGGCATCATGCTCTGGCGCAGGCCTGTCGTTTCGGGCGGACCGCTCGTCACCCCAGCAGGTCCTCGATCCGGATCGGAAAGCGCCGTGGGCGCACGCCGGTCGCGTGCCAGACCGCATTGGCGATGGCGCCGGCAGTGCCGGTGATGCCGATTTCGCCAACGCCCTTGATGCCGAGGGCGTTCACGTAAGGGTCGTCCTCGTGAACCAGCAGCGCCTCGACCGAGGGCACGTCGGCATTCACCGGGACATGATAGTCCGCCAGGTTGGCATTCTGAATGCGGCCGGAACGCCGGTCCGTGACGGCTTCCTCATGCAGCGCGAAGGAAACGCCCCAGATCATCCCGCCATAATACTGGCTGCGCACCAGCCGCGGATTGATGACCCGTCCGGCGGCGAATGCGCCGACCAGCCGGGTGACGCGGATCTGGCCGAGATCCGGGTCGACCTTCACCTCGGCGAAGACGGCCCCATGCGCGTGCTTGGCGTAAGTCTCCTGGGAGGCCGGGTCCGGAGCGCCTTTGCCCCGGCCCTCGATTTCGGTCAGGCCCGCGCGGACGAGGATCTCGGCATAGCTTTCGCCGCGGCTTTCGTCATCGCGCCGGTAAAGGCGTCCGCCGCGTGCAACAACGCCTTCATTGCCGGCGCCGAACAGCGGCGAGGCTTCGTCGCCGGTGGCGAGATCGGCAAGGTTGGCGATGACGGCCGCACCCGCATTGTGGATGGCCATGCCGGCCGTCGCCGTGTGACCCGAACCGCCGGCGATACCCGCATTGGGCAGGTCGGAACTGCCGGCCCTGAAATCGACCTGGTCGATGTCGAGCCCCAGCCCGTCTGCTGCAATCTGGGCAAAAGCCGTCCAGGCGCCTTGGCCCATGTCCTGGGCGCCGGTCTCCATCAAGCCGGTGCCGTCGGCCCTCAGCACCGCGCGTGCCTCCGCCTGGAACATGAGTGCCGGGAACGTCGCCGTGCCCATGCCCCAGCCGGTGAGGAAACCGTCGGCGTCGCGCATCCGCCGCGGCTGCAGCGGGCGGCTCGCCCAGCCGAACGCCTCGGCGGCCTGTTCGTAACATTCGCGCAGCGCCTTGGAGGAGAACGGCTTGCCGGTCATCGGTTCGACCTCGGCGTAATTCCTGAGCCGGAATTCCAGCGGGTCCATGCCGCAGGCATGGGCCGCCTCGTCGATGGCGCTCTCAAGCGCGATCGATCCGGTGGCCTCGCCTGGCGCCCGCATGAACAGCGGCGTGCCGGTGTCGAGCCGCACGGCATCGTGCGAGGTGGCGATGGCCGGGCTGGCATAGAGCGTGTGCGAGGCATCGGCCGCCGGTTCGAAGAAATCGTCGAACGTGCTCGACGTGGTCCTGGCGTGATGGGAGATCGCGGTCAGCAGCCCTTCGCCATCCATGCCCATGCGCAATGTCTGGCGGGTCGGGGCGCGGTGACCGACGGGGCCGTACATCTGCTCGCGCCGGAGCACCAGCTTGACCGGGCGGCCGACGAGACGCGCCGCCAGGATGCCGAGCACTTGCGGTCCGGAAATCATGCCCTTGGAGCCGAAGCCGCCGCCCAGGAAAGGGCTGCGGATATGGACGTTTTGCGGCGCGATGCCGAACAGGCCGGCGATGCGGCCCTGCGCCATGGCCAGGCCCTGGCTCGGCGTGTCGATCGACAGCCGGTCGCCATCCCAGGCAGCGACGATCGCGTGGGGCTCCATGGCGTTGTGGTACTGGGCCGGCGTCTCGTAGGTCGCCTCGATCCGCGTCCTTGCCGATTTGAGGCCGGCCTCGACATCGCCCTTCTCCTGCACAGCCGGATTGCCGACGCCGACGCCGCGCGGCACGAAGCTTTTGGCGCCGTCCAGACCAACGCGCGCCGGCAACTCCTCATAGCGAGGCGACAACAGTGCCGCCCCTTCGGTCGCCGCTTCCAGCGTCTGCGCGATTACCACGGCAATGCTCTGGTTGGGGTAGCGAACCCCATCGTTCTGCAGCAGGTCGAGCCGGAACATGAAGGGATGGTCCTTGGCATCCGGATCGACGGCGAGCGCCGGCCGGTTCAGTGGCGTCATCACCTCGACCACGCCCGCATGCGCCTTGGCCGCCTCGACATCCAGCGAGACAACCCGGCCGCGTGCGATGCTGGAGACGGCAAGCACGGCATAGAGCATGCCGGGCGGATTGTTATCGGCGGCAAAGCGCGCGGCCCCGGTGACTTTCAAAAATCCGTCGCGACGCGTCAGCGGCTGGCCGATGCTGGAGCCCTGGCGCGTATGGGCAGGCTGTTGGTTGAGGCCGAGTTCAAGCGTCATGACGCACTCCGGGAAGGGAGGAAAAAGGGGAAGCAGGCAAAGCGGGCATCAGAGCGGGCGTTCCCGCCTGTGCGGACATCAGCGCCCTGACGACAATGCGGCGGGCAAGCTCGATCTTGAACGCATTGTCGCCGGAGGGGCTGGCGTCGACCAGAGCCGCATCCGCGGCCCGAACGAAGCTCGCTTCATTGGCATCGGCGCCGAGCAGCACCGCTTCCGCCGAGCGCGCCCGCCATGGCTTGGCCGCGACACCGCCGAGCGCCAGCCGCGCGGCGCGGATCTTGCCGTCGGCAACGGTCAGGGCCGCGGCAGCCGAAACGACGGCGAAGGCATAGGAGGTGCGTTCGCGTAGCTTCAGGTAGCGGGCGTGGGCGGCGAAGGACGCTGCTTCCGCCGGCAGGCGCACCGCAACGATCAGGTCGCCTGGCTGCAGCACGGTTTCGCGCTGCGGCGTGTCGCCTGGAAGCCGGTGGAATTCCTCCAAGGTCACGTGGCGCCGGCCTCCCTTGCCCTCGATCTCGACGACGGCGTCCAGCGCCACCAGCGGCACACAGAAATCGGAGGGATGGGTGGCGATGCAGGCATCGCTCCAGCCCAGCACCGCATGCAGGCGGTTCTCGCCGCCAAGCGCCGAGCAGCCGGAACCGGGTTCGCGCCTGTTGCAGGCGCTGGCGGTGTCGTAGAAGTAACTGCACCGCGTGCGCTGCAACAGATTGCCGCCGACAGTGGCGGCGTTGCGAAGCTGCGCAGAGGCGCCCGAAAGCAGCGCTTCGGCCACCGCCGGATAGGCTCTGGCGAAGGCCGGATCATGTGCGAGATCGGCATTGCGGACCAGCGCGCCGATGCGCAGGCCGCCATCATCGAGCGTTTCGATGCGATTGAGTTCCGGCAGGCGGGTAATGTCGACGATCCGTTCGGGGCTGGTGATGCCGCCCTTCATCAGATCGAGCAGATTGGTGCCGCCGGCGAGATAGGCCGAACCCGGTTCGGCCGCCGCCGCTATGGCGTCGGAGACGGTGGCCGGCCTGATGAAATCGAAGTCTCTCATGCCGCGGTCCTCCTGCGTGCCTCGGTGGTGGCGGTGTCGGCCATGTTTTTCTGGGCTTCCATGTTTTTCTGGGCTTCCAGGACGGCCTCGACGATGCCGCCATAGGCCGCGCAGCGGCAGATGTTGCCGCTCAGCCCCTCGCGGATGCGCTCGGGATCGTCGCCAGCCTGTCCTTCGGCGATCAGGCCGAGCGTGCTCATGATCTGCCCGGGCGTGCAGAAACCGCACTGGAAACCGTCATGGGCGATGAAGGCGGCCTGCACAGGGTGCAGTTCTTCACCGTGAGCGATACCTTCGATGGTCAGCACTTCGGCGCCGTCATGGCTGACCGCCAGCGCCAGGCAGGAGTTTATGCGCTTGCCGTCGACCAGCACCGTGCAGGCGCCACACTGGCCGCGGTCGCAGCCCTTCTTCGTGCCGGTGAACTCAAGCCGCTCGCGCAGCAGGTCAAGCAAGGTGACGCGTGGGTCGACCTCCAGTTCGTGTCGATGTCCGTTGACGGTAAGCGAGATGGGAAGGCTGGTCATGGGCGTCTGGCTCCAGTTGCTTGACGCTGAGGGGAATGAAGTGGGGTAGGGGCGGGGAAGGGCAAGGTCAGGCGACGGCCAATCTCCTGCGGGTTGGGAAAGTGGCGGGTTGCGGCTTCGAAAGACGTGACATACCGGTTCCCCTGATTATATGATGAGGGTTCTCCACTAAAAGCGGAGGTGCCTCCGTTTATTTACGTGGGGGCTGGCCAGGCGTGGTTCAAGCCCCCATATCCCTGGTGGAGAAAAAAATTGGCTTTTGAGCCCATTGCAACTGCTGACCAAAAAACCGCCGCCGCCGACAAGCCGTTGCGTGCCGATGCACGGCGCAATCGCGACCGGCTGGTCGAGGTGGCGGCTGCGGTCTTTGCCGAGCGCGGCATCGACGCCTCGCTGGAGGAGATCGCGCGGCGCGCCGGCGTCGGCATCGGCACGCTCTACCGGCATTTTCCGACACGCGAGCATCTGGTCGAGGTGGTCTACCGCCGCGAAGCGGAGGGGTTGTGCGCGGCGGCCGGCGAGCTCGCTGCAAGATATCCCTCCGATGTGGCGCTGGAAGAATGGATGCGCCGCTTCGTCGACTACATCGCCACCAAGCGCGGCCTGGCGACCAGCCTGCGCATCCTGTTCACCACCAATTCGACGCTGTTTTCCGACACGTCGGGACGGGTGTCGCAGGCGCTGCGGCAACTGGTCGAGGCGGCGGTGGCCGACGGCACCATCCGCGGCGATGTCGATGCCTCCGACGTGCTGCATGCGCTCGGCGGCATCTACTCGGCGCCCGACACGCCCGAATGGCGCGACCGCTCGCGCCGCCTGGTCAAGCTCCTGATGGACGGGTTGCGGTTCGGGGCGAGGAAGGCTGGATGAGAGGGCGAACGCCGCTTGCCCCGGCATGAGGGCGAGCGATGACAAACGCTGATCGTGCGATCGTGTTTGGGGGCGGCTGAATTTGGCTCCGGCATGGCAGCTCGGCGACTGCTCCGGTCCGGAAACAGGATCAGTCGGTCCGCCGTCGATCCGCCACCAGGCTCCCTGCCGTCGCCGGCTGCTCGAGCCGGCGAACCGCGCCCGGAAACTCCTTGAAGATCAACGATCGCAGCCAGCGATGCACGGGATCGGCATCCATGCGGGGGTGCCATGCCTGGGTGATGGTGAAGCCTGGGCTTGCCACCGGCAGATCAAACATCTGGGTACGGCCTGTCGCACCCAGATGGTACGAGCGCGGCACCAGTCCAACGAGATCGGATGCGGCCGCGACCGCGACGACCGCCGGATAGCTCGGCACCACCAGATCGACCTTTCGCGAAAGGTTAAGTTCGGCGAGTGCTTCATCGATCGGTTCGATGAAATGGCCTCGCCGGGATGAGACCACGTGCCGGCACGCGGCGTAACGCTCAGCGGTTATTTCGGTCTCCAGAAGCGGATGCCCGGTTCTCGCCACGCCGACAAAACGGTCCTCGAACAACGCCTGACCGCGCAATTCGGCACCATCACCCGAAAGCACGCCAATATCGAGGTCGATCGTGGCTTCTCTCAGCAGTTCGATGCGCTTGTCCGGTCGGGGCGCGAAGCGCAGCCTTATGCCGGGCGCGGCACTGGTGACAAGGGCATGGAGACGCGCGGCGTAGAGCAGCACGAAGGCTTCATTGGCCCGGATGGTGAAATCGCGCCGCACCTGGCTGATGTCGATCTCCGGCGAGGGGCTGAGCACGGACCGGACCGCCGACGTCAGCGTGTGCACCTGTTCGGCAATCGCTTCGGCATGAGGCGTCGCCACCATGGCGCGTCCCGCCGAAACCAGGATGGGATCGCTCAGCGCCAACCGCAATCTCGACAGTGTGCGGCTCATCGCGGACGTGCTGAGGCCAAGTTTCTTGGCGGCGCCCGAGACGCTGCGCTCCCGCAGCAAGGCGTCAAGCGCCACCAGAAGGTTCAGGTCGAGATCGAGCATGAGAGAGCCTAACGAGATGAGGCGTTTGACGCAACGGTCAATTTACTCCGTTGCGCCTGGTGCAATCATAGGGTGAGCGGTATCGATGCGGCGACACCAACGAAGCGGAGCCTCCGATGTCCATAGCCGCAACGATCAATCCCGCCCATGACGGCCTGCCGTCGCCACGCCGCTACCTGGCCATCGGCGTCCTGCTGATGACGCTGGTGCTCGTCGTGCTGGACGGCGCCATCGCCAATGTCGCGCTGCCATCCATCGCGGCCTCGCTCAATGCCAGTGCCAGCAGCACCGTTTGGGTGGTGTCGAGCTACCAGCTTGCGGTCCTTGTGGCTCTTTTGCCTTGCGGCGCGCTGGGCGAGATCCACGGCCCCCGGCGTGTCTTTCTTCTGGGTGTCGCGCTGTTCACGGTGGCTTCGGCCGCCTGCGCCTTCGCCGGCAGCCTGCCTGTTCTTGTGGCTGCCCGGTCCATCCAGGGACTGGGGGCGGGCGCCATCATGGCGACCGGGCCGATGAACCTGCGCGTTTCGGTGCCGCAGCGGCTGCTCGGAACCGTCATCGGCTTCAACGCGATGACGATCGCGATTTCCGCGGCCGCCGGCCCTGGTGTCGCCGGCGCGATCCTCTCCGTTTCCAGCTGGCCGTGGCTGTTCGCCGTCAACATCCCGATCGGCATCATCGTCCTGTTGTCTGGCGGGTTGCTTGCGCATCTGGATGGCGTGAAGCGTCACCTCAACCTCGTGGCATTGCTGGCCAACACACTGATGTTCATCCTGTTCTTCACGGGCGCCGACCGCATCGCCGGTGCGCCGGTCAGCGGGTCGATCCTGATCGGTTGTTCCGTCCTGTGCCTCGTCATCTTGTTGTCTCTCGAACGCAGGAGTGCCGCACCGATCGTGCCGACCGACCTCTTGGCCGATCCAGCCTTCCGGGTAGCCGTCATCGCTTCGATCTCGTGCTTCACCGGGCAGATGCTCAGCTACGTCGCGCTGCCATTCTACCTGCAGCACACCTTGCACATGAGCCCGGTCCAGGCGGGCCTCTACATGATGCCATGGCCCATCGCGACGATCATCATCGCTCCGATTTCGGGGCGGCTGGCCGATCGTTTCAAGACAGCGTGGCTGTGCGCCGCCGGCGGCGGGTTGCTGGCGATCGGCCTTCTGATCGCGGGCCTGACACCGCCCGGTCCAAGGGCGATTGCCTTCCTGGTCGGAACCGTCGTCGCGGGCACGGGTTTTGGTCTTTTCCAGACGCCGAACAATCGCATCCTGCTTCTCTCCGCACCCAAGGCGCGCAGCGGTGCGGCGGGAGCCATGCAGGGCACGGCACGGCTGTTGGGACAAACGCTTGGCGCCATTTCGATGTCGATCATTTTCGCGACCGTGCCGCTGACAGGCGCACCCAGCCTCGCGCTGGTCCTGGCCGGCATCTGCGCGGCCATCGCCTGCCTGGTCAGCCTGAGCCGCGCCCGCTACGAGAAGGTGGCATGAGACCAGCTGGCGCTCGACACGCTGTCCTCGATGCGCGCGCAAGGCATCGACATTCCGATACCACGGTCGATCTCGGCCTGCGCTCGGCAATCGAGATCGCCAAAGGCTACCGGCTCGTGGCGTCCCGATGACAAGGGCGTCGCCGAGGCGCTTGCCATGATGAAGTCGCTTATTGGTGAACCCACGCCGGCGTCGATCGGAGTCCAGGCCTTGCCGACGGTGCAGTCCGGTGCTGCTGGAATCCTTCAAGACGGTCTTCCACAACCACTCGCCGGGCGGAACTGGCGGACGCCTGCAACTCGCCAAGCCGAAGTGCAATTTAAATAGGGGGAACGATCACGGGCGCGGGCGAGATCCTGTGCCCATGGCGGCGTCCTGCGCACACCGCGGTCGACGGCTCTTCGCCCTGTGCAAACGATATGATAGGCGTCAGGCTACCGGTGGTCCGATTGCCGCCCGTTCGTGATTGAGGGGCATTTCAATGTATGTAGGCCGTTCCTACAAGGTGATCGATTTCGCACTGTGGTCACGGCGCAGCGTCCTCTACATGGTGGTGGTGAGTGGGCTGGCCGTGGCTGCCTACCGCTTTCCGGGCATTGCCGGGTTCTCCGTGCCATGGTCGGTGGTGCTGGTGCTCGGCACCACGGTGTCGCTGGTCGCCGGCTTCAAGAACTCGCAGGTGTTCACCCGCAGCAGTGAGGCGCTGCAGGCCTTCACGCAGATCACGGCCAGCAGCCGCGTATGGTCGAATTTCTGTCGGGATTTCCTCGATGCGCCGACGGCCAGGCAGCTCATCTACCGCCATATCGCCTGGATGACGGCGCTGCGATATGCGCTGCGGCGGCCGATGCCGTGGGAATCCATGGGGAAGGCCGCCAATATCGAATACCGACGGCGTTACCACATTCAGGAGGACAAGGGTTCGATCACCGACGAATTACGCCCGCTGCTGGGCGACCAGACCGCGGATGTCCTGAAATCGCCTCGTCCGGCGATAGCCCTGCTCGAATTGCAGTCCGTCCAGGTCAATGCACTGTTCAAGGACGCCAAGGTCCCGCCGCAGATCCATGGCGAACTGACGAAGCTGATCCGCGACTTCCACGACCAGCAGGCGCGCTGCGACCGCATCAAGAACAATCCCTATCCCCGGCAATACGCCATCGTCAGTTCCATGTTCGTCATGATCTTCTGCACGCTGCTGCCGTTCGGCGTGGTTCCGGTGTTCGCGGACATGGGCAAGCTGGGGGGCATGCTCGGCTCGATCGGCATCTGGCTGACGATCCCGTTCAGCACGCTGCTGGGCTGGGCCTACATGTCCCTCGACCAGGTCGGCGAGAGCAGCGCCAACCCTTTCGAGGGCAACGCCAACGACGTGCCGATCTCGCAAATCTGCCGCGACATCGAGATCGAGATGCGCGCCGGGCTCGGCGAGAGCGATCTTCCCAAGCCATTGCTGCCGGTCAATGACATCGCGACGTGAGGTCGGGCGCCGGAGTCGGGCAGAGCCATGCCTTCTCAGCGCCTAGCGGCGGGACATCACCCTCAGCCACGGCGCCAGATGGAAAGCGCTCATCAGCAGATACATGGCCGGCATGCCGCTCAGGATCGAGCCGGCCAGCGGCGAGGCGCCCATGCACAGCATGGTCCCGTCGCCGCCGTGAAGACGGGAAAGCAGCGCCATCACCGCAAAGGTCGGCGCCGCGGCGAGGCATAGCCAGTCGGCTATGCCATGGGGGACGACATTTTCGGGGGGCACGCTGCCGATGCCGGAAGGGATATCGCTCATGATCTTATTCCCTTGATGGTTGCGGCCCGTCATGACCTGGGGTCCTCGGCCCTGCCGGAGGCGGGGAGAGGAACCCAGGCTGCACGGGCTTGCGCCAGCTTACTGGTTGCCCTTGTCGCGGAACGCGGCCTCGCCGGCAGCTGACACTTCGGCCCATTTCTTGTCGGCCCCGGCATCGTAATTGTCGTGCCAGTTCCACCAGCTGTAGAGTGGCGTCTGCGGATAGCCTTCGGGCGAGTCTTCCCACACCTCCTGGCGGCCGAGCGGCGTGATGTCGAGATAGCTCCAGACGGTGCCCAAAGCCTCGTCGCCGCGGTTGTTGATGAAATAGGTGCGGAAGATGCGGTTCCCGTCATGGATGAACACGTTGTGGCCGTGCCATTCGTCGACGCCGAAGTCCTTGTCGAAGTTATCGGTGATCGTATACCAGGGCATCTCCCAACCCATCCGCTGCTTCAGCCGCGCAATGTCTTCCTGCGGGGCGCGAGAGGCGTAGGCGAGGGTGGTGTCGCGGGCGTTGAGATGGGCGAGGTGGCCGACCTGGTCGGCGCCGAGCGAGCAGCCGCGGCAGGCATGATCGGGCCAGCCATAGACGCCGGGCTCGAAGAAGGCGCGGTAGACGATGAGCTGGCGGCGGCCTTCGAACAGGTCGAGCAGGCTCACCTTGCCGTCAGGGCCCTCGAAGACATAGGCCTTGTCCACTTCCGTCCATGGCATGCGCCGGCGTTCGGCCGACAGCGCGTCCCTGGCGCGCATCGTCGCCTTCTCCTTCACCAGCATCTTTTCGTGCGCGGCGTTCCAATCCTGCTGTGAGACGATCGGTGGGGTGTTCATGGTCATGGTCATTGGTCTTCTCCTTTGCCAGTCGTGGCGTCGTTGCGATGTGGTGTTGCCTGGGCGTGTGGGGGAGCCGCAGGCGCGGCGAAATCCGAAAGATCCGGCCCGGCGCAGCAGGGGTGGCGTGCGGCGTGCTTGGCCGTATCATTGGCCGCGTCGAGGTCGAGGTCGGTGGAGGCAGGCATTTCTGGTTCTCCCTTGCTGCCGTCATTGCCGGCACGTCTTGCTGGTTGACGGTACTGACGTAAGTTAGGCGGCGCTGCGCCGAGGTGGGAGTTACAAGTGTGACGGGATTTGAATGGACTCGCTGATCACCGCGGCAGCGCTGGCGCTGGCGGCCGGCGATCCACTCGGCGCGCTCGACCGCGTTGCCCTGCGCGAGGATGCGCCGGCGCTGGCGCTGCGCGGCATTGCCATGGCGCAGCTCGGCGACTTCGATCGCGCCAAGCTCTTGTTGCGACGGGCCGCGCGTGCCTTCAGCCCGAAAGAGGCGGTGGCGCGCGCCAGATGCGTCGTCGCCGAGGCCGAAATCGCGCTGGTTTCGCGTGATTTGGGCTGGCCGGCCAAGGCGCTCGACGCGGCCCGCACGGCGCTGGAAAAGCATGGCGACCGGTTGAACGCGGCCCATGCCGGCCACCTCAAGGTGCGGCGCCTGCTCTTGATCGGCCGCCTCGACGAGGCCGAGCACGTGCTGGCCGGGCTCGACCCGGCGCCACTGCCGCCGGCGGCAAGGGCCGCGCACGAACTCGCCGTCGCCGGTATCGCCATGCGGCGCCTGCGGACCAGGCCGGCGCGCGCGGCGCTGGAGTGGGCGCGCCATGCCGCTCGCAAGGCCGGCATTCCCGGCCTCATCGCGGAGGTCGACAGCGCGTGGCTGGCACTGGAGACACCCGCGGCGCGGCTGATCGCGCAGGGCAGGGAGCAGCCGCTGCTGCTCGAAGAGGTCGAGGCATTGCAGGGAACGCCGGCGCTGGTCGTCGATGCTTTCCGCTACGCCGTGCGCATTGGGCGGACCACGGTTTCGCTGGCGAGCCGGCCTGTGCTGTTCGCCTTGGCGCGGACGCTCGCCGAAGCATGGCCCGGTGATGTTTCGCGGGGGGAACTCGTGGCGCGGGCCTTCGGCGGCAAGCATGCCGATGAATCGCATCGCGCGCGCCTGCGCGTCGAGATCGGGCGGCTGCGTGCCGAGCTTCGCGCATTGGCCGGCATCAGCGCCACCAGGCATGGCTTCACGCTGGTGCCGCGCCAGGCCCATGCAGTGGTGGTGCTGGCGCGGCCGATCGAGGAACGGCACGCGGCCGTGCTTGCCTTGCTGGCCGACGGCGAGGCCTGGTCGAGCTCGGCCCTGGCGCTGGCACTTGGAACCGGCCAGCGCAGCGTGCAGCGGGCGCTTGAGCCGCTTGCCGAGGCCGGCAAGGTACAATCCTTCGGCCATGGCCGGGCGCGCCGCTGGATGACGCCGCCGGTGGCGGGTTTCACGACCACCTTGTTACTCCCCGCGCCGCTTCCCAATGGCTAGAAAGTGACGACGACCACCATCGAGGGACAAGGACATGAAACATTCGGCAGCCGAAATCTTGAGGGAATACGGGCCCTTTCCCGGTGCTAATACAGTGGCCGGGGTAAGCTTTGACGGCAAGAATGTCTGGTTCGCCTCGGGCGACAGGCTGAACGCCTTCGATCCGGAGAGCGGGCAGGCCTTGCGCTCGATTGATGTCGCGGCACATGCCGGCACCGCCTATGACGGCCGGCATTTCTTCCAGCTTGCCAAGGACCGCATCCAGAAGATCGATCCCGACACGGGCGAGGTGCTTTCCACCATTCCAGCCCCCGGCAATGGCGGCGATTCCGGGCTGACCTGGGCCGAAGGCACGCTGTGGGTCGGCCAGCACCGGGAGCGCAAGATCCACCAGATCGACCCCGAGACCGGCGCGATCCTGCGCACCATCGAATCCAACCGGTTCGTCACCGGGGTGACCTGGGTCGACGGCGAATTGTGGCACGCCACCTGGGAGGGCGACGAAAGCGATCTGCGCCGCGTCGACCCGCGGACGGGCAAGGTTCTGGAGAAGCTCGACATGCCTGCCGACATGGGCATCTCGGGGCTGGAATCCGATGGCGCCGACCGACTGTTCTGCGGCAGCGGAAACGCCGGCGTGGTGAGGGCGGTGCGCCGGCCGAAATAAGGGTCCGCGAATTTTCCCCAATCGACTGGCCGTTGTGCGATGCCAAACCTAGATAGGCTGGACCATCCCCCACAAAAGGATTCTCCCATGCCCGAACAGATCACGTTGAACGACGGCACCGCCATTCCCCAGCTTGGCCTTGGCGTCTGGCAGGTCGATCACGACATCACGGCGCAGGTGGTGGGCTGGGCGATCCAGGCCGGTTACCGGCTGATCGACACCGCCGAGGGCTACCGGAACGAGGAAGGGGTCGGCGAGGCGATCCGCGCCGCCGGCGTGCCGGCGGCAGAGCTGTTCATCACCTCGAAGCTGCGCAACGGCGCGCACCAGCGCGATGCGGCGCTTCGGGCCTTCGACGACACGATGAAGAAGCTCGGCGTCGAGCAGCTCGACCTGTTCCTGATCCATTGGCCGGTGCCCAGCCAGGACAAATATGTCGAGGCGTGGAAGACGCTCGTCGAGCTGCAGCAGGCCGGCCGCATCAAGTCGATCGGCGTTTCGAATTTCAACAGGGATCATCTGGAGCGCATCATCGGCGAGACGGGCGTGACGCCCGTCGTCAACCAGATCGAGCTGCACCCGCGCTTCCAGCAGCGCGATCTGAGGGAATTTCACGCCCGGCACGACATCCATACGGAAAGCTGGAGTCCGCTGGGCAGCGGCCGGTTGCTGAGCGACCCGACCATATCAGGCATTGCCCGCAAACACGGCAAGTCCACCGCGCAGACAATGATCCGCTGGCATCTCCAGCAAGGGCTGATCGTCATCCCGAAGTCGGTGCGCCAGGACCGCATCGCGGCCAATTTCGATGTCTTCGATTTCGAACTGGACGCACAGGACCTGGAGACGATCGCCGGTATGGATTCGGCTGACGGCCGTAACGGTCCGAATCCGGTGACGGCGGCGTTTCTGTTCTGACAGGACGAAGCGGTCGGCGCGCTAAATCCCCGAGCCGTCCAGCTGTTGCGCGTCGTCGCCTTCCCACGGCGCCGGCATCGAGGCGCCCCGGCTGAGATTGGCCGAGGGCATCGGCATCCAGCACTTCAGCTCCGGTTCGGCATATTCGACGACGCGGCCGGGCGAGGAATCGGAGGCGCGCCAGCCCTCGTCACCGAACTGATCGGCGCGTGACCAGTAGGCGAGGTCGACTTCCGCCGGCCCCTGCTCGGATGGGCGGACCGTCACGAGGATCCGGCTGCCGTCTTTTGGCGCGCTCGACATGTGGCGCCAGCGGTCGGGCTCGTCCATCGTATTTCCTCCTGCCTTGCTGTGGGATGAAGTGTCGCCTCGTCGTCGGAGACCGTCAACCCAAACTTTGCGCAACCCATCCTGTTTCGATAGGCTGCTCGTTCCGCCCGGCGCACGGGGAGTGGATGATTTGTCGGATTGCACCAGCCGCATCCGTCCTTGATCTGGCGACGGTCGCCGAGACAAGGAGAGGCATTCATGAGTGACGAAGTCGAGCCGATGCCGGCTGGGGTGGAAACAAAACTGTACTTCAGCCGCAACCCCAATCCGCGCCTGGGGGTCGCGGTGGCGCGTCATCTCGGGGCGAGGGTGACCTTCGAATTCGCGTCGCCGTTCGCGCCGGGGCAAGCGGAGCGATTCCGGCCCCTCAACCCCAACCTTTCCCTGCCCATACTGGTCTGGCTCGGCGGAAGCTTGTGGGAGGCCGACGCCATAGCCTGCCGGTTGTCGCGCGACATGGGGTCCGATTTCTGGCGCAGCGGCGACGATGAGCCCGAGATGATCCGCTGGCTGAGTTGGGGCAAGGAGAATTTCATGCGGGCCTGCGACATGGTGCATTTCGAGCGCGGCACCAAGCAGCGTTATCACATCGGGCCGATCGATCACCAACTGGTCGAGGATGGGCTGAAACTGTTTCACACGACGGCGGCGATCCTGGAGACCGCGCTTGCGGGCCGGCAATGGCTGGTCGGAGACGAAGTTTCTTATGCCGACTTCCGCATGGCGACCTTCCTGCCTTTCAACGATGTCGCGGGCCTGCCGCTCGGCGACTATCGACTGGTCGATCGCTGGTATCGGCGGCTTGAAGCGATCAACGCCTGGCGTGATCCCTTCGAGGGTCTGGACGCGCCGCGATTGCCGCCAGTCCCAGGACAGGTCGAGCCGCATGAGGCGCCGAGGCTGTAGTCGAAAGGGGTGGCGACCGGCGTATACGTTTGGAGAGAAACTTGAAAACGCCGGCCGCCATTTGGGGGCGTTGGGGTGCATCGCTTTGGGGGGCGATGCAGAGGCCAGGCTAAGCGGCTGGCCGGCCGCCGCAATCGAAACGCCGGCCCATGGTGAACAGGTGGTTACTATCCACAGGTCAGGGCCGCAATCCGGCAGGCCCGCCGGATTGCGGCCGTCCATCGCGGCCAGATCTTCATTGTCTCGGCTGTGCGCAACGCGAATCGCCGGCCATGCCACGCTCGACGGGCCGCGATCGGATTGCTAAGCCCGTCCGCGAAGGAGCTGATGAGTCTGGCATGACCGTTGCGATCGAGATGGGACACACGACAGCGGGCGCGCCGGCGAAACTCGATCTCGAGGAGTTGCTGGCGACCCGCCTTCTGGTGCAGGGCAATTCGGGGTCCGGCAAGTCGCACCTCTTGCGGCGCCTCTTGGAACAGAGCGCGCCTTGGGTGCAGCAGACCATCATTGATCCGGAAGGCGACTTCGTATCTCTGGGCGAACGCTACGGCCATCTGGTGATCGATGCCGAGGAGCATACCGAGCGCGGCCTGCAGGCGGCCGGCGAGCGGGCGCGCATCCACCGCGTCTCGACCGTGCTCAACCTCGAAGGCCTCGATGCCGAGAACCAGATGCGGCGCGCCGCCGCTTTCCTCGGCGGGCTGTTCGAGGTCGCGCGCGACCACTGGTACCCGATGCTGGTGGTGGTCGACGAAGCTCAGCTTTTCGCGCCGGCGGTGGCCGGCGAGGTGTCGGACGAGGCGCGCAAGCTTTCGCTCGGCGCCATGACCAACCTGATGTGCCGGGGCCGCAAGCGCGGGCTTGCCGGCATCATCGCCACGCAGCGGCTGGCCAAGCTCGCCAAGAACGTCGCGGCGGAAGCCTCCAATTTCCTGATGGGCCGCACCTTCCTCGATATCGATATGGCGCGCGCGGCCGATCTCCTGGGCATGGAGCGGCGGCAGGCGGAGGCCTTCCGCGATCTGGAGCGCGGCCAGTTCATGGCGCTGGGGCCGGCACTGTCGCGCCGGCCGCTCGGCCTGCGCATCGGCCCGACCGACACCAGCCCGCGCAACGGCACGCCCAAGCTGATGCCGCTGCCGGAGGCGGCGCTCGAGGATGCCCGCGCCATCATCCTGGCCGCCCCGCCGCCCGAGACGATGCGCGCGCCGCGCCGGGTGGCGTCGCCGGACCTGCTCGACCAGTTGATGGCAGCGAAGTCGGCTGCGCTGGAAATCCGCCCCGAACCGGCGGAGCCGCAAGTCAGCGCCGAGGATCTGGCGGAGCGGCGCGAGCGGGTGGACCGCGTGCTGCGCGCCATTCTTGCACAACCCGACGCGGGCTTCCGCGTGATCGGGGTGCTCTACCAGGAGTTTGTCGTGCGCTGCCGCATCGAGGGGCTCGCCTCGGTCGTGCCTGATCTGCCCGCCTTCCGCCGCATGTTGACGCGCGCCCGTGCCGGGCTGGGGGCCGAAGCCAGCGAGGACGATGTGTGGCGTGACGTCTCGGTGCGCGCTTCGCTGCTGCCCGAGGACATGCAAGGCGTGTTCATGATGATCGCGCGCGCGGCGAAGGAGGGCTGGCCGTGCCCGAGCGATGGCGCGATCGCCCGCGCCTACGGCTCGCATTCCATGCGCCGCGCCCGGCGGCTGCTCACCTATATCGAGGAGCAGGGCCTCATCGTCTGCCAGGTCGACGGCACGGGGAAGCGCACCGTGACGCTGGTCGAACTCGCCTGGGCAACGGCGCCCGGCGATCCCAATGCCGAGGGGGCGGAGCAGGGAAGCCTGGCTTTGTGAGGGCATCCAACGTGGCCGTGGCGGCACTGCGATCTCATCGACGAACGCTGATCCGCTGGTTCTCGATGGCGGACCTGGCGGCGGCCGGCATCGCCTCACTGGCCCTTGCGCGGTCCCCGGCAAGCGGCGCAAGGTAGCTGGTGCCGGGAACCCGCGGCTCGATCCTTGCCGGGCTCGGCGTGGCGCTGGTCAATCATCGTATCTGAAGCTTGCTCGCAGACGGCGGGTGCGAAGGCGATGGTGAGGTCGCTGGTCGGCTTCTGGTAAGGTCAGCACCGCGCGATGACGCCGCCCTTACTGGACCGTGATGACACCGTCGACCGCCCGCCATTCCGATGGGGTGATGAGCCGGTGGTGGGCGATGTGGACGGAGTGAAGCGGCCCGTCCAATTCGCGCTCCCAATAGGAGAGAAAGCCCTTGAGTTCGGGGAACTCCGGCGCCAGGTCGTAGTCCTGCCAGACATAAAGCTGCAGCAGGCTCCGATGGTCAGGCAGACGGTAATGGATTTGTGCGGTGGTCAGGCCATAGCCTTCCATCTGGAGGCGGAACTCCTTGCTGACGCTTGCGATCATTCGTGTCTCCTTTCGGCGGCAGCGGTGGCCGCAACGGCGAAAAAGTCTCTCGGCCCATCAATGTGCGCCGTCGGTAAACAACTCCTTCAGAGGGTGAGCGGTTCCGGCGCCGGCGATGGTACCGGCTCGGATAATTTTGCCGGATCTAGGCGTAAATTCAAGGGGCGGCTCCCGACGCAGAGCGAATAAGACCGCTATAACAGTGAGTTGGCACTCCGACGGCGTGAGTGCTAAAATTTTCTGGCCGGCCTCTTGAAACCGAAAAAAGGGAAAACTAGCTCGATATGCGCGCGCGATGCCTGACAAAGGGTCGCCGCATTCCGCATCGGCCCGAATTGCCGGTCCGGTGTGGAGGAAGCTGAAAACCTGTTTGTCCCAAGAGGAGAACGACATGGCGTTCCGTCCATTGCATGACCGTATCTTGGTCCGCCGCATCGAGGCCGAGGAAAAGACCTCCGGCGGCATCATCATTCCCGATACCGCCAAGGAAAAACCGCAGGAAGGCGAAGTCATCGCCGTCGGTCCCGGCGCGCGCGACGACAGCGGCAAACTGACCGAGCTGGATGTCAGGGTGGGTGACCGTATCCTTTTCGGCAAATGGTCCGGCACCGAGATCAAGCTCAATGGCGAGGATCTGCTCATCATGAAGGAAAGTGACGTGATGGGCGTGATCGAACAGACCGCGCAAGTGAAGAAGGCCGCCTGACGGCTTCTTAGAAAATCCACCAGTCAACGAATGCTGCCTAGAGATAGAGGAGTGATCCAATGGCTGCCAAAGAGGTAAAATTCCATACCGAAGCGCGCGAGAAGATGCTGCGCGGCGTCGATATCCTGGCCAATGCGGTGAAGGTGACGCTCGGTCCCAAGGGCCGCAACGTCGTCATCGACAAGTCGTTCGGTGCGCCGCGCATTACCAAGGATGGCGTCACCGTCGCCAAGGAAATCGAGCTTGAGGACAAGTTCGAGAACATGGGCGCGCAGATGGTGCGCGAAGTCGCCTCCAAGACCAATGACCTTGCTGGCGACGGCACCACCACCGCGACCGTGCTGGCCCAGGCCATCGTCAAGGAGGGCGCCAAGGCCGTTGCCTCGGGCATGAACCCGATGGACCTGAAGCGCGGCATCGACAAGGCGGTGGACGCCGTCGTCGCCGAGCTGAAGGCCAACGCCCGCAAGGTGACCCGCAACGACGAGATCGCGCAGGTCGGTACCATCTCCGCCAATGGCGACGCCGAGATCGGCCGCTTCCTCGCCGAAGCGATGGAGAAGGTCGGCAATGAAGGCGTCATTACGGTGGAGGAAGCCAAGACAGCCGAGACCGAGTTGGAAGTCGTCGAAGGCATGCAGTTCGACCGTGGCTATCTCTCGCCCTATTTCGTCACCAACCAGGACAAGATGCGCGTCGAACTTGACGAGCCCTACGTGCTGATCCACGAAAAGAAGCTCGCCAACCTGCAGGCGCTGCTTCCGGTGCTGGAAGCGGTGGTCCAGTCGGGCAAGCCGCTGCTGATCATCGCCGAGGATGTCGAGGGCGAGGCGCTGGCGACGCTGGTCGTCAACAAGCTGCGCGGCGGCCTCAAGGTCGCGGCCGTCAAGGCGCCGGGCTTCGGCGACCGCCGCAAGGCCATGCTGGAAGACATCGCGATCCTCACCGGCGGCACCGCGATCTCCGAGGATCTCGGCATCAAGCTCGAGAATGTGACGCTGGAGATGCTGGGCCGCGCCAAGAAGGTGGTGATCGAAAAGGAAAACACCACCATCGTCGACGGCGTCGGGCGCAAGGAAGAAATCCAGGGCCGCGTCGCGCAGATCAAGGCCCAGATCGAGGAGACCACCTCCGACTATGACCGCGAGAAGCTGCAGGAGCGGCTGGCCAAGCTTGCCGGTGGTGTCGCGGTGATCCGCGTCGGCGGCTCGACCGAGGTTGAGGTCAAGGAGCGCAAGGACCGCGTCGACGATGCCTTGCACGCGACCCGCGCGGCTGTCGAGGAAGGCGTGCTGCCCGGCGGCGGCGTCGCGCTGCTTCGGGCCGCCAAGGCGCTCGATGCTGTCCAGACGGACAATGCCGACCAGAAGACCGGTGTCGAGATCGTGCGCCGCGCCATCGAGACGCCGGTCCGCCAGATCGCGGAAAATGCCGGTGCTGAAGGCTCGATCATCGTCGGCAAGCTGCGCGAGAAGGGCGAATTCGGCTGGGGCTGGAACGCTCAGACCAACGAGTTCGGCGATCTCTATGGCCAGGGCGTGATCGACCCCGCCAAGGTGGTGCGCACCGCGCTGCAGGATGCCGCGTCGGTCGCCGGCCTGCTGGTGACCACCGAGGCAATGGTGGCCGAGAAGCCGAAGAAGGAAGCCGCCAGCCCGGCAATGCCGGCCGGCGCCGGCATGGACTTCTGAGGTCCGACCAGTCCGCCCGCTCCCTCGACAGGGAGCGGGCATCGGTTGAAGGGAGAGAGATATGGATGCGCTTGCTGACCTTGGGCCCGTGCCCGCGCCGACACATCAGGCAAAGGAGTTCCTGGCCTATGAAAGCGAATGCCGCGGTGCGTTGAAGCCGCTGCTGGCGGAACTGCTCGACAGGGCCGAAGCCGCCGGCTGGAAGCGGCGGACCGTTGCCGCGACGCTGATGTTCCTGGCCGCGCAACAGGTGTCGGAGGCGTCCGAGGCCTCGGCCGGCGGCTGAGCGCTGACATTCAGTCCCCTGAACCTTACGGGCAGTCCCATGAACCTTACGCGGCGGGCCGCGCCTTCCGGTGTTCGGCCCGCCGCGGGTCCGCACAATCGAGAGGAGGCACAAGCCATGAATCGCTGGCAGTTTGAAGAACCGGTGACCATTCTGGTCGGAATGGGCTTTCCGAGGAAGATCGAAAGCGTGATGGAAGCCTACGCGCTGTTGCAGGACTGGCCGGCCGCCAGCCGCAACGGCGCCCATGCCGTCGCCCTCAATGCCTGCAAGGCGGGCATCGCCGGTGAGATCGACCCGGAGACGGTGCGCGCGACGCTGGTCACCTTCGCACGCCGCAACGACATATTGCTGCCGGATATGGTTTCGCCGGCCGCTGCGATGGACAATGCGCTGCAGGCAGGGCGAGGCGGCAGGTCCGCCTGATCTTCAGCGATCCGCCTCGCGGCGGTGGCGGGCGCGAGCCCGCGGGGAACCAAGCGATGGCCATCGGGTTGAATCAGCGTTGGTTCCCCGAGGCGAGGCGACGTCATGAGCATCCTGCAAAGCATCAAGAAAGTGGCCGAACAGGTGACCGGTGCCGCAAGACCGGACAGCCGTCATGCGGCCGACCTTGTCAGGCCGCGCAAAGCGAACGAGTTCAGGTTTGGCGATGATGGCCTGGTGCCCAATCATCCGTCCTGGCCGCTGGTCGTCTATCGCGGCGCAGTGAGATTGCCGGAAGACTTCGATCCCGCGGCCGTGTTAGAGGCGCTTTTCTCGGCCAATGGCTGGGGAGACAGCTGGGCAACGGCATCTACGATTATGTTCACTACCATTCGCGCATCCACGAAGTGCTCGGCGTGGCGCGTGGCACGGCGAAGGTCCGGTTTGGCGGCAAGAAGGGCCGAACGCTGGCGCTGAAGGCCGGCGATGTCGCGGTTCTTCCGGCCGGCACGGGGCACCAGCGCATCTCCGCTTCGGACGACTTTCTCGTCGTTGGCGCCTATCCGCCGGCCGGTACCTATGACGAATGCACGACCACCGCCGACCACGCCAAGGCGGTGGTGACGATCCCCAAGGTCGGCCGTCCGCGCAAGGATCCCGTCTATGGAAGCAAGGGCCCGCTGCTGGCGGCGTGGAAGAAAGATTGAGTTCGCCGAAGGCGAAAGAGAGCAGGCCCTGCCTCGGAACGATCGACGGGCAGATCGAAGCATAGTTCATCACTCCGGTGGAACGCTCTCGGGCATTGGAGGTTGATAGCCGTCGAATGCTTTATCAACGGACTGGAAAACGGAGAGAGCCCGCCTTCGGTTGACGCCGGGGCGGGTTCTTTTTTGTCTGAGATTCTCGGGATTGATGGCGCGCGGGAACATGTCCGGCATGCCAGGCGCAATGGGAGCAAGCCTGGAGAAAGCAGGTGGTGAAGAGATTGCGCCTGCCTCGGAGCGGACAGACGACTGATATACCGTCTACATTCCGTAGGTGAGGGCAACATAGATCGCCGGGATAAGCGTCAGGCAGATCGCCATTCCCACGACAACGGCGATGGCCAAGCGCTCGGTTCGCCTGACAAGATCGACCATGTTGGCGTCCTCACTCAGACAGACGGGCGGGCCCGACGGGATTTCCGGGGCCTGAACATCATTGTCATTTGCGGGGCGATTGTCGTCGTGGATGCTCGGTCTCTGGGCTGATGTCACTGCTTGCCTCGCTCTCAGAATATCCGGCGGTCGAGCTGGATTCCGCGATGATGGATGATTGGCTGCGTTGCTCCGGCGCGAAACCCAACGTATCGGCAAGACATGGGTTGCCGCATACGACTTCAGTCTTGCCAATTCTTAGACCTAAGCCTTGCCCGGGAACGCAATGCAGCGGGAGCCGTTGGTGACCGGTGACAACTCAAAGAATAGGAGAGGAGAAAGTCATGGCTGACGGTCCAACTGTTGTTAATTCTGGAGGTGGTGGCGGCACTGCGGTCGCTATTGTTCTTGCGGTAATCGCTATCGTTGTCCTGCTGATATTTACCGGTGTCATCAACATCGGTGGCGGCGGCGGGAAGGACATCAACGTGAAGGTTGAGGCGCCAAAGGTGGAAGCTCCGGCCACTTCAGCGCCCGCGAAGCCCGCGGCACCTGCCAATGGTGGCTGATTGGCTGCGGCAGAGGCCAGAATAATTCTGGCCTCTGAAAATGTTTCTTGGTTCACAAAAGGACTTGTCATGAAAAGATATCTTGTCGGCGCTGTCGCGGCCCTCGCGCTTATGGCTGGAATTGGTGCTTCCTTCGCGGGAGACGTCGTAATTCTCAAGCCCGAGCAGCAGACGGTCGTCCGCGAATACATCCACAAGCAAAAACTCGCATCAGTCAGCCTGCTCGGCGTCGAACTCAACGTCGGCTCCGCTCTCCCTGACACTGTCGAGCTTCATACAATCGACGTCCCCGACGTCAGATACAAATACACTGTTGTCGGCGATCATGCGGTTCTGGTTGACCCCGATACACGCAGGGTCGTGCAGATCATCGAGTGATGCCGGTAGTTCGTCCCTGGCCAACGGGAGCGGCCCGCCGTGCCGCAAAAATGGCGCGGCGGGCTTTCTATACGGAGCCACTTAATCCCTGTGAACATCGCCGAAACCTTCACCCGTCAGGCCTTGGCGTGGGTTAACCGCTCGAGCGCATCGACGATCAGGCCGCAGAATTTCGGATGGTCGAGTTTCATCGCCACGGTATGGCGGAAGTCGACCTGCTCGCTCGCCGTGCCGCCAAAATGGTGCATCCCGCCCATCTTCTCGAAATTGCAGACCGTCATGCCCTTGGTCCACCGCCCGGCGATTTCGACGCGGATATCGGCCTTCTCGGTGGTGAAGACGGTCGGGTCGATCATGGCCGCGACGCAGCACGCGTCGTGGACGGCTGGATACTCGATCTGCAGGAGGCCGCCATGCGTGGTCGCTATGAACTCCCAGATATCGAGGATGAACTTGGCGATCGGGCCGCCGACGGCGCGCACCCTGTTTTGCAGGTCCGGAGTGGCAGCGCCTGGTGCGTGAGGTCGAGGCCCACCATGGTGACATCCCAATCGGCGCGGAACACGACGTCGGCGGCCTCCGGGTCGCCATAGACATTGAACTCCGCCGCTGGCGTGATGTTGCCGCGCGTGTAGGCTCCGCCCATCGCGACGACGCCCTTCACCCGCCCGATGATGCGTGGGTCCTTGCGAATGGCGAGCGCGATGTTGGTGTAGGGACCGACCGGCACCAGCGTGATGGTTTTCGGCTCGTGCGCCATGACCGTGTCGATGATGAAGTCGACGGCATGCCGCTTGTCGAGTTCGAACGAGGCGGGCGGCAGGACGGGGCCGTCGAGCCCGGTATCGCCATGGATTTCGACGGCCAGCACCTGCTCGCCGATGAGCGGGCCGGGTGAGCCCTTCGCCACCGGCACCTTGATGCCGTAGGCCGTGCATACGGCCAGAGCATTGCGCGTGGTGTTCTCGACATTGTGGTTTCCCGAAACCGTCGTGATGCCGAGAAGGTCGATATTCGGGTTTCCCGCCGCAAGCAGGATGGCGATGGCGTCGTCGTGCCCCGGATCGCAGTCCAGGATGATCTTTTCCATGACTTCGTCTCCCTTGTCGGCGGGGCGGCTGCCCCGTGCCAATAGTCCCGGCCCGCGCCTACTTGTCCTCGACAATGCGCAGATAGGCCGCGGTCACGAACAGGACGATCAACCCGAACAGGATGCGCCTTGCTCCCTCCGGCATCTGCAAAATCGTCAGCAGCGTCGTCAGCACCGTCAGGATCAGCGCGCCGATGATGGTGCCGGTGTAGCCGCCGCGGCCGCCGAAGATGGAAGTGCCGCCGATGACGGCGGCGGCGACCGATGGCAGCACCAGCGGTTCGGCGAGCGACAGCGATGGCGCCTTGATCAGGCCGATGTAGAGCAAGCCGGTGATGCCGGCGAGCACGCTGGAGGTGACGTAGAGCGCCGTGATGACCTGCCAGTATTGCACGCCCGACAGGCGCGTCGCGCGCTCATTATCGCCGACGGCGTAGAGCAGGCGGCCGAAGCCGGTGCGGGCGAGCGTGAAGACGATGAGAGCCGCCAACGGAACGAACAGCAGCAGCGCGTTGGGGAAGGCAAAGCCGAGTACGGGGGTGACGCCGGTCCCCAGCCAGGCGAGAAAGTCGGGGATCTTGGCACCGGACGCGATCACCGTGCGCTGGTAGACCTGCAGGCAGCCGGTGCCGATCAGGCTGGTGCCCAGCGTCATGATCAGCGGATGGACGCGGAAGACACCGACGCCGATGCCATTGACGAGGCCGATCAGCACCGCCGGCATCATCGCCAGGAGGAAGGCCACAGCCGGGTCCTGGCTGACGATCTGCGTTGCCATGATGAAGGCGCTCATCGTCGCCACCGTGCCGACCGAAAGGTCGATGCCGCCGGTCAGCATGGTCATGGTCTGGCAGCCGGCGAGGATCGCCAGCGGAATGGCAAATTTGATGGTGTTGGCGATCCAGCGCTCGTTGACGATGCCGGGGCGCAGGATCTGCAGGATCACCACCAGGATGACCAGCAGGATGATCAGCGGGATGAGGGGCCGGTCGGCCATGAAGCGTTTTATGCGGCGGCCGAAGGGGACCGGCCCGGGCGTGATCGCGGTGGTGCTCATGGGTTGGCTCCTGCTCGCGAGGAGGTGGGCTTGGTGGTGGCGTTCTGGAAGGATGGTGCTCTACGGCGAGTGAATTTCATGATTGCCGCCCTCGCATCGTGATGAAGGCGCCGAACATCACCACGGCGACCATGATCAGGCCTTCGATGATGGCGGTGACGTTGGGGTCGATGGCGAGCAAGGTGAGATCCGTGCGCACCAGCCGCAGCACGAAGACGGCGACGATGGGGCCGAGCAGGCCGCCCTTGCCGCCGCCGAGCGCCACGCCGCCCAGCACGACCGCGGCGACGCTGGCCAGCAGATAGGGGCCGGGGATCGGCGCGCCGATGCCCGTGCTCATGGTCAGCGCCAACCCGCCCATGGCCGCGAACAGGCCTGACAGCGCGTAGGCGATGACCCTGGTGCGGGCGACAGGCACGCCGCTGCGGAACGCCGCCAGTTCGCTGGAGCCGATGGCGTAGATGGAAAGGCCGAGGCGCGACCGTCGAAGCGGTATCCAGACGATGCAGAGGCAGACGATCAGCACCAGCAGCGCCTTGGGCAGCCACGCGTCGACGGCGTCGGGCAGGCCCGGGATCGGCACGGTGCCCGAGATCAGCGCCTTCAGCCATTCGGCCGCCGCGCCGCCCGGGGCGCCGAGCACCAGAAGGGCCGCGCCTTGCAGCACGAACAGCATGGCCAGCGTGACGACGATGTCCGGCACGCGGGTAACGACGATGAGCATCCCGTTGACGGCGCCCAGCACGAACCCCATGGCGAGCACGAAAGGCACCACGAACAGCGCGTATTCCTCGCTCGCGCCCGCCATCATCGAGGCGGCGGTGACGCTGGTCAACGCCATCATGGCGGCGACCGAGAGATCGATGCCGCCGGCGATGACGACGACCGTCTGCGCGGCGACGGCAAAGGCGTAGGGCAGTACGGCCCGCGCCAGCGAGCCGAAATCGCCGCTGCCATAGCCGGGCTGGATGATCTTGGTGGCGATGAACAGGATGACGAGGAGGGCGAACAGGCCTGTTACCCAGCCTTGCCGGCGCAGGAAATGGCTCATGGCGTTGCCTCCGGCGCATCGGAAGCATTCGCCGTGGGTGCGGCCAAAATACCGATATCCGCCTTGACGCCGCGCGGCAGGCCGTAGGCGGCGCGCATCAGCGTCGGCTCGTCGGCCTCCTCGACAGGGAAAATATCGACCAGGCGGCCGCCGAAGATGACGATGACGCGGTCGCAGACGCGCTGCACTTCTTCCAGTTCCGAGGTGTAGAACAGAACCGACTTGCCGTTGCCGGCGAGCTCGCGCAGCAGACGATAGATCTCCTGCTTGGTGCCGACATCGATGCCGCGCGTCGGGTCGAAACACAGGATGGTGCGCGCGTCGGCCGCGATCCAGCGGGCTATGGTGACCTTTTGCTGGTTGCCGCCGGACAGGCGCTGCACCTCGCCTTGCGCGCGGGTGTCGATCTGCAGGCGTTGGATGGCGCTCGCCACGGTGGCGCGCTCCTTGCGCATACGAATAGGCCCCCAGTTGCGCAGGGCGGCGCTGAAGGGGAGCGCAATGTTCTCGCGCACCGAGCGCTGCATGGCGAGCGCCTCGGAACGGTCGCCCGGCACATAGGCGATCCCCGATCGGATGGCGTCGATCGGGTGGGCGAATTTCACCGGGCTGCCGTCGACCTCGATCGTGCCGCCCGATGGTTTGATCGAGCCGGCAAGGGCGGCGAACAGTTCGTCCTGGCCCTGGCCTTCCAGCGCCACGACGCCGGCCACCTCGCCATCGCGGAGATCGAAGGAGACGTCGCTGAGCTTGGTCCCGACGCGCAGGTTTCGCACGGCGATGCGCGGGCGGGCAGGGGGGCGGGCCTCTTCGCTGGCGCCGCGGGCGGCGACATGGGTCTTGACGATGCGAGTGCCGAGCATCAGCTCGACGATCTTTTCCTCGACGCCCGGCACGATGTCGACGACGCCGACGGTCGCGCCGTCGCGCAGCACCGTGGCGCGGTCGCAAAGGGCCGAGATTTCGACGAAGCGGTGGGAGATGAAGATCACGGCGCGGCCGGCGTCGCCCTGCCGGCGCACCACTTCCAGCACCTTTTCGGCAAGGTTGGCGGGGAGTGCGGCCGTCATCTCGTCGAGCAGCAGCACGTCGGGCTCGACGGCCAGCGCGCGGGCCAGGTCGAGCACGCGCAGGATGGCGAGCGGGATGTCGCGCGCGGTGTCGCGCAGGTCGAGGTCAGGTATGCCGAGTTCGCGTACCCAGGCGCGGAACGGCTCGACCGGCGTGCCGGTCAGCCGCAGATTGGACAGCACATCGAGATCGGGGATCAGCGACGGCTCCTGGTAGACAGGCAGCAGCCCGGCCCGGCGCGCGGCGGCCGGCGAGCGTATGTCGCGCGCCTCGCCACGGATCAGGATGCGTCCGGCATTGGCTGATATCGCGCCGGTCAGGATCTTCACCAGCGTCGACTTGCCGGCGCCATTGGCACCCATCAGCGCATGCACCTCGCCCGGCAGCACGGAGAGCGACGCATCGCGGAGAGCCGCGACCGCGCCGTAGTTCTTGGCGACGCCTGACGCGTCGAGGAGGGGACTGGTGGTCAAATGATTTGGGTCTCGATTTGAAGCTCAAACAGTTTGCAGCGTCGGCGCCGCCCCTCACCTGCCTGCCGGCATCCTCTCCCCGTATAGAGACGGGGAGAGGGGGCTTGCCTTCCGGCGTTGCGGCCAGCTCCTCTCTCCCCGTTTTTACGGGGAGAGATGTCCGGCAGGACAGTGAGGGGCGGCGCCGACCATGGTCAGCAAAGCCGCTGCTTACTCGCCCGGGCCCTTGCAGGCCACGATCTGGTCCTTGGTATACGTCGTCCAGTCGGGGATCATGATCGAGACCGGCCATTCAGGGCTCAGCGACGGGTCGGCGGCGGCTTTCAGCTTGGCCTTGCCTTCCTCGGTGGCATTCTCCCACAGCTGCGGGTCGACCAGCACGGTCTGCTGGGCCGGCTTCTTGCCGTCGAGGATCTGCAGCGCCAGCGTCACGCCGGCACCACCGATCGAGCCGGGGTTGGTGACGGCGGCACCCACGAGGCCCTTGACCGAGCTCAGCTGGCCGACGAAGCCGGCATTGTCGGCGCCGACCACGGGCACCAGCGGCGCCTGCGATTCGACCAGCGCGTCGACGATGACGTTATCGATGCCCGACGTCCACACGCCGTTGAACGGCGTGCCGGTGGCCAGGAAAGACAGCATCTGCTGCTTGGCCTGGTCCTGCTGCCAGCCGGTGAAGACCTCCTGCGCCACCTTCACGTCGGGGAATTCGGCCAGTGCCTTCTTGAAGCCTTTGTCGCGATCGCTATCGGCCGAAGCGCCCGCCGCGCCGCGCATGTAAAACACCTCGCCCTTGCCGCCCATCTGCTGGAACAGCCATTTGGCGCCGAGATACGCATACTGCTCCTGATTGTTGGAAATGATGTAGGCCGACGGCTCGGTGACCGCCTGGTCGACGGCGACGACGACGATGCCGGCCTTGGTGGCTTCTTCCAGGCCGGCCTTGATGCCGGCCGGGTCGGCGGGGTTGACGACGATGGCGTCGACCTTGGCGCTGATCAGGTTGCGGATGTCTTCCAGCTGGCCGGCGGCATCGGTGTTGCGGTGGGCGATGTTGAGCTTGGTCACTTCGCCGGAGGCGAGCGCCTGCGCCTTCATGGCGCAAACCATTTCCTCGCGCCAGCCATTGCCCTGCACGGTGTTGGAAATGCCGATCGTGTATTTGCCGGCAGCGGACGACACGCCCACCGAGGCCAGCAGCGCCGCGCTGGCAAGCAGCGGGACCATGGTCAGATAGTTCTTCATTTCAGTCTTCCTCCACATTGTTTTTCAGTTCAGTTTTAACCTGTTGGGCCGCGCCACTCACAATCAGAGTCAAGTGGCTCGCTTTGCCGTTACTTGACGAAGGGACGCAGCACGTCGCGGGCGAGCAGAAAGCCCCGCTTCACCTGCTCGTCGCTGCCTTCAAATCGCCTGTCCTCGTGTTCGATGATGACCGATCCGTCATAACCGGCGCGGTAGAGGCCCGAGAAGAAGCCGCTCCAGTCGACATCGCCGAGCCCCGGCATGCGCGGCACCTGCCAGCCTATGCCCGCCGATAGAATTCCGCGCTCGTACAAACCATCATGATCAATCATCAGGTCCTTGGCGTGGACATGCAGCATATAGGGGCCGAATTCCCGGATGAAGCGGGCCTGGTCGATCATCTGCCAGACCAGATGCGAGGGGTCGAAATTCATGCCGACATCGCCGCCCCAGGCTTCGAGAATGCGACGCCAGACCTGCGGCGAATAGGCGATGTTGTGCCCGCCCGGCCATTCGTCATGGCTGAAGATCATCGGGCAGTTTTCGAAGGCGAGTTTTACCCCGTGGTCGCGCGCATGGGCAACGATTTCCGGCCAGACTTTCAGCGCGTCCTGCCAGTTGACGTCGACTGTCTTGGAGGCATCGCCGCCGCAGAAGGTGTTGACCAGGGGAACGCCCATGTTGGCGGCCAGGACGATGACCTTCTTCAGGTGGCCGATGACCGCGTCGCGATGGGCGGCATCCGGGTGCAGCGGGTTGGGGTAATAACCGAGGCCGGAGACCGTGAGGTTCTTTTCCGCCAGCGATGCAACGATTTCTTTCGCCCGCGAGGCCGAAGTGCCATCAGCATCGATATGGTTGGTGCCGGCATAGCGGCGGGTCGCGCCGGAGGTTTTCGGCCAGCAGGCGATTTCCAGTGCCTCGAAGCCGACAGAGCTTGCCCAGCCGGCGACCTCGCCAAGCGGCGTGTCCGCGAACGGTGCGGTGAGCAGTCCAAGTTTCATCATGCCTCCCCTGGCCGCGAACCCGCGATCGATGCCTATAATGCCGATTGTTTGGATCGCTTCAACCTCGCGACCTCATCTTGTTCGAGACTGTGACGGACTGCCGCCATCGGATCGCCCGAAAGCAGTTCGCCAAGCGCTGACGTGACGGCCTGCCGGAACGTCTCGTCCGCGGCAAGGCCCGGGTCGAATATCGTGTCGATGGCCAGGATGGCGGAAGCCAGCGCCCGCGCATCGTGGCCGGTTTCGTCCGCAATCGCGGCGACCTTGCCGGCATAGGGATCCGACACCGGCCAGCGCTTGCCGAAGCGCGCCGAGGCCAGGATCAGATAAGCCATCCAGCCGGCGACCGGCACCGACAGCAGGCCGATGCTGGCCCCCAGGTTCAGGCGGTCGCGGATCGGGTTGAGCAGGCGCTGCACGATTTTTTGCGAGCCGTCGGTGGCGATCTGGTGGTTGCGATGGCGGATCGCGGTGTTCTTCAACCGGCCAAGGCTCTGCTCGACATAAGCAGATGGATTCATACCAGCCACCGGCATCAGTGTCGGCAGGGTTTGCTCGACCAGCATGCGCCTGACAAAGACCGAAAGCAGCGGGTCGGCGATGGCATCCGACGTGTGTTCGAGGCCGGCCAGTACGCCGAGCGTGGCGAGTGTCGTCTGGGCGCCGTTGAGCACCCGCATCTTGAGATGCTCGAACGGGGTGACGTCGTCGACAAAGGTCGCGCCGGCCAGGTCCCAGCGCGGCATGCGGCCGGCGAACTTTTTCTCGATCACCCATTGCCGGAAGGGTTCGCCGACGGCGACGGCGGCGTCGCGATAGCCGAACCGTCGCTTGACGCTGTCGAGATCGTCCTGTGTCACCGCCGGAGCGATGCGGTCGACCATGGCCGAGGGAAAGGCGGCATTGGCCGCGATCCAGTCGGCCAGGCCATTGCCGCGCCGTTCGGCAAAGCTCCGCACGACATTTTCCAGGATGACGCCGTTGGTCGGAATGTTGTCGCAGGAGAGCAGCGTCAGCTTCGGGCCATGCGTGGCCCTACGTTGCTCCAGCGCCCGCGTGAGGATACCGGGCACGCTGCGGGGAGCTTCTGGGTTGGCGAGGTCGTGGACGATGTCGGGATGATCGAGGTCGAGCGCGCCAGTCGAGGGGACATGGCAATAGCCTTTTTCGGTCACCGTCATCGTCACCAGTTCGATATCGGCGGAGACGAGCACCTCGAGCGCCGGTGCGGCGCTGTCCTGGCTGTCGACCACCTTCACGATGCTGCCGATGACGCGTGCCTCGACATCATCGTTCTCGCGGATCAGCCTTGTGTAGAGGCCGTCTTGCCGGCCAAGTGTCTCGGCCAGGGCGGGCGGGCGAATGTTGATGCCGACGATGCCCCAGCGGTCGAACCGTCGCGAAAGCAGGTCGTCGGTGTATTCGGCCTGGTGACAGCGATGGAAGGCGCCGACGCCCAGATGCGCCATGCCTGGTGAGAGCACCGCGCGGTCGTATGACGGCTTTTGCACGGCTGCGGGGAGCCGCTCCAGCAGTCTGGGCCCGAGCCTTTCGATGGCGTTCACCGGTTCGCCCCGATCACCGACTGTTCCTGGTCGATCACCGCGCCGGTCATCGGCCCGGCCGCGTCGGAAAGCAGGAACACGGCGAGATTGGCGATATCGTCCGGCTTGAGCAGCCGACCGAAGGGCTGCGCGGCATTGGCGGCGTCGAGCCATCCCGGGCCATTGCCCAGCGTCTGCGCCTGCATGATGCGTTCGGCCGGCGTGTCGGTCCAGCCGACATTGATGCCGTTGACGCGGATGCGGTCGAAGCGGTGGGCGTTGGCGGCATTCTTGGTCAGCGTCGCCAGCGCGCCCTTGGTGGCGGAATAGACGGCGAGTTCCGGCGAGCCGCAATGGGCGTTTATCGAGAGGATGTTGACGATGGCGCCGCCGTGGCCACGCTTCTTCATGTCGGCGACCGCGGCCTGCATCAGGAAGAAGGGCGCACGCGCGTTGACGGCAAACAGCGCCGACCAGTCGTCCGGTGTCGCGTCGAGGAAGGAGGCGCGGTCGGTCAGGCCGGCGGCGTTGACCAGGCCGTCGATGCGGCCGAAGCGCTCGATGCAGGCCTGCGCCAAAAGGGCGGGAGTTTCCGTGTCTCCAAGGTCGGCGGCGACGAAGAGCGTCGGCGTACCCAGGGCCGACAGTTCCGCTGCCACGGCCTCGCCGCGCTTGCTGTCGCGCCCGGTGATCAGCAGGCCGGCAGCGCCGGAGCGCGCCAGCGTCTCGGCAATGGCACGGCCGATGCCTTGCGTCGACCCGGTGACCAGCGCCACCTTGCCTTCGAGCCTGATCTCCATTCCTCCTCCCGGAACAAAGTTTCTATTTATTGAAATATGGAATGTTGATTCCCGATAGTCAATTGTACCAGCGGCGCCTCATGTGCCGCGGCGCGCCGCGACGCCTTGGACCAGCGCCATGCCCACCGCCAGCGACGCCGCCAGCGAGCGGAAGCCGGCGAAGTCGGATTCCACCACTTCCAGCCAGCTGTCCGACAGCCGGATCAGCGGCGAGAAGGTGCTGTCGGTGATGGTGACGATGCGCGCCTTGCGCTCATGCGCGACGGCCACCAGGTCCGGCGTGATCGAATTGTAGGGGCTGAAGGACACCGCCAGCACGGCGTCGCGTGCGCCAATGCAGCCGACCTGATCGAGCGCGGTCGAGCCGACATTGTCGACCAGCACATTGCGCACGCCTTGCTGCGAAAGCGTCAGCGACAGATAGGTGGTGACGGGAAAGGCGCGCTTGGAGCCGATGACGTAGATCAGGTCCGCCTTGGCCAGTGTTGCCACCATCTTCTCGAAGCTTTCGATATCGAAGCCGCTTTCGATGCGGCCGAGCGAGGCCTGCGAGGCGCCAACCATGCCGCGCAGGAAATGCGTGGCGGCATTGGGCTCGGCCTCGGCGCGCTGCTCGCCGCGGCCTTCCGGCCACGATCCCTTGACGTGGTCCTTGAACAGGCCCTGGAAATCGGAAAAGCCGGAATAGCCGAAGATCTGGGCGAAGCGCACCAGCGTCGAGGGCTGCACGCCGGCCTGTGCCGCCACTTGGGCAATGGTGCCGAGCGCCACCTCGCTCGGGTGCTGCCACAGGAAGATCGCCACCTGGCGCAGGCGCTTGGGAAAATGCACGGTGCCGGAAGACAGCACCGCGCGCAACTCCTCATAGGTTCGCGGCTGTATATAGCCGAGTGCCGCCAGCGAACGGCCGCGTTTGCGCGTCGCTGCCTCGTCGGCACTGGATCGTCCGGATGGTTTTCTCTCCCCGCTCATGAATTCAGGCTAGCGCGATACGATCGTTTTACAATATGGATTTTGGAAATGGTGTTCGATGAGGATAGGGCGAGGCTCGGCGATTTCGTCATCCCAGGGCGAAGCAGCCGCGCAGATCCTGGGTCTACGCGCGTCGCTTCGCTCCTTGCTACGCCCTGGGATGACGACCCCGCTAGTGATCAGCCCGAGGAGAAAACATGGTCTACGCAACATCGGATGGATCGACGCGCCAGCGTCTGCGGGTCGGCATGGTCGGCGGCGGCCGCAATGCCTTCATCGGCGCCGTGCATCGGCTGGCCATGCGCCTCGACGACCAGATCGCGCTGGTTGCCGGCGCGCTGTCGTCCGACCCGGACAATGCCGCCGCCTCGGCCGCCGAGATCGGCATCGCGCCGGAGCGCAGCTATGCCGAGTACCGCGCCATGGCCAAAGCGGAGGCCGCGCGGCCGGATGGCATAGAGGCGGTCGTCATCGTCACGCCCAACCATCTGCACGCGCCGATCGCCACCGCCTTCCTCGAGGCCGGCATCGACGTGATCTGCGACAAACCGCTGTCGACGACGCTGGCGGACGCCGAGGCACTGGTTGCACTCGCGAAGGCGAAAAACCGCCGCTTCGTCGTCACGCTCAACAACACCGGCTACGCGATGGTGCGCCAGGCGCGCGAGATGGTGATGGCGGGCGAGCTTGGCCGGGTCGTGTCTGTGCATGGCGCCTACATCCAGGACTGGCTGACCAAGCCGATCGATGCCGACGGCCAGAAGCAGGCGGAATGGCGCACCGATCCGGCGAGGGCGGGGCAGTCGGCGGTGCTGGCCGATATCGGCGTGCATGCCTTCAACCTGGCAGGCTTCATTTCGGGCCGCGAGGCCGAGACGGTGTCGGCCGACCTGTTCACCGCGGTGCCCGGACGCCGGCTCGACGACAATGCCCATGTGCTGGTGCGCTGGACCGATGGCGCACGCGGCACGATCCTGGCCAGCCAGACGTCGCCCGGCCACTACAACGACCTCTCCGTGCGCATTTATGGCGACAGGGCCGGGCTCGAATGGTCGGGCGGCCGGCCGGAGGAACTGCGCTTTTCCAGATATGGCGAGGAAACCCGCACGCTGGTGCGCGGCGGCCATGGCTCGACGGAGGAATCCCGCCGCGTGTCGCGCATGCCGGCGGCGCATCCCGAAGGCTATATCGAGGCCTTCGCCAATTTCTACCGCGACGCCGCCGACATCATCCGAGCCCACCGCTCGGGCGGCGCGGTGGATCCCGCCCGCGCGGCGCGGGTGCCAGACGTGATCGACGGCGCGCGCGGCGTGAAGTTCGTCGCCGCCGCGGTGGAGTCGAACGCGGCTGGCGGGGCTTGGACCGCGGCCAGGTTTGCGGGATGAACAGCCGACCTCCGAGGGGAGATCGGCGGCTTTTGCCGTCGGCAACTATTCGATACCCAACTGTTCTGCCAAATCCGACAGCATAGGGCGCTGACCCTGCAGAATCTTCACCCCGGCCTCGGCCAAGGTGAACCAGCCGGCCCTGTCGACCTCCGGGAATTCCTTCATCGATCCCGACCGCGGCGGCCATTCCATGGTGAAGGTGTTGCTCTTGATGGCGGTCACATCGATGTCGGCCTCGACGGACCAAGCCATGACGATCTTGCCGCCCGGTTGCCGATAGTCGCCAAGGCGAGCGAAGGGGCCTTCGACCTTCATGCCGAGCTCTTCCTCGGTCTCGCGTCGTGCCGCCGCCAATTCGTCCTCGTCCTCGTCGATGAGGCCCTTCGGGATCGACCAGGCGCCATCGTCCTTCTTTGCCCAGAACGGGCCGCCGGGATGAACCAGCAGCACCCCGATACCGTCATCGCTCCGGCGATAGATCAGCAGACCCGCGCTGCGTTTTGCCATGTTTGCATGTCCGTTTGCGGCACCGGTGCGAAGCCGGCCGATTCTGAGATCATGGCTGCCGATCTTGCACCTGAAAATTGCGACGCTATGTCAGATGCATCCGCATTGCACCTCATACGCGAGTCCGGCAAACTGATAGCATCGTTTCTGGGGCGGCGTCGAAAATCAGGTGAGGCGTCCGAATGCAGCTGGGTCTGATCGGCTACTACAGCGACTTCGTGGTCTATCCCCTGGTGATCGCCATACTGGGGGTGGCCGGACTGATCGAGGCCGGAGAAGAAAGCGCGCCGGACTGGGTCGGCACGATGCTGATCTGCCTTGGCCTGTGGACGCTGATCGAATATGTGCTGCACCGTTTCGTGCTGCACCACGTCCCCTGGATCCGGGACCTGCACGACCGTCACCATGTCGAGGAGCGCAGTCCGGTGGGCACGCCCACCTGGCTCAGCCTGGGCGTGCACGCGCTGGTGGCGTTCCTGCCCGTCTGGACGGTCTCCGACTTCGCGACCGCCAGCGCGGTGAGTTGCGGGTTGATGCTGGGCTATCTCTGGTACATCAGCGTCCACCACATGATCCACCACTGGCATCCGGCTCATCCGAGCTATCTCTACACGCTCAAGCGCCGCCACGCGGTGCACCACCATATCGACGACAACGCCAATTTCGGCGTGACCTCGATATTCTGGGACCGGATTTTCGGCACCGCCAGGCTTTGACGTGGGGAATCTTTCGACCAGGCGACCAACTTCATTCGTGGTCTGCCGGGCGACGGGAAACGCCCAGCCTGAAATCCATATCAGGCCGAGCGATCTGGCCAGAATAGCCAGATGAGCGCGGCGGCCATCAAAACCCAAAGTCCGACAATGAATGCGAGACCGCCGCGGCTGGTCGGCCTCGATCGGCGAATGGCCTCCGCGCGAAACTCCGCCATCAGATCGGCGGGGATCAACTTCACCGCAAGCAGGATGCCAAGCGGCACGATGATCAGATCGTCCAGATATCCGAGTACGGGAATGAAATCGGGTATCAGATCGATGGGACTGAGCGCGTAGGCGGCGACCATGCCGGCGGCAAGCTTGGCGTACCAGGGAACGCGAGGATCGCGGGCGGCCAGCCACAGGGCCATCACATCGCGCTTGATGGCTCTCGCCCATTGCTTTGCCTTGTCGAGGACAGTCACCCGGCAACTCTCTTTGGGAGGCCCCGAACATCGGCGTCTCCGCTCCTTCCCTCGATCATTGCAGCGATGTCGACGATCCGCAAACTGACTCCTCCACTCAAAGCTCCTTTTCCGCCAGTTCCCTGAATGCGTCGGGCACCGAGCGGGCCGCCTCCAGCGCCACCGTACCGTAGCCGACCGCCTGTTTGCCGAAACGCTGGCGGATCTTGTCGATGGCGCGGTCGGCGCCGAAGCGCGCGAGGCCTTTTTGGCTGCCCGGGCGGCGCTTCTCGTCGGCGAGGCCGAGCGGCAGGTCGAGCTGCAGTTCGGCGCTCTCCTCCAGGTGCGAGACCGAGATCGCCAGCAGCGAGATCGTTTTCTCCCGGGGATGCTCGGCGAGCACGCCGCGCACCAAATCCCCTGCGATCTCGGCCAGCATGGCGGTCGCCGAGATTGGCTGTTCCAGCGTGATCGAGCGCGTGACGGCGCTGAGATCGGCAAAGCGCACGCGCACGGTTACCGTGCGGCCGGGGCGGTTCTTGGCGCGCAGCCGGCTGGCGACGCGATCGGCCAGATGCAGCAGTGTCGGCACGATCACTCGCGCCACGGCCGGCTTTTGCCCGAGCGCCGATTGCGCGCCGGCCGAGTGCGCCCGGCGCTTCGTCTGCAGCTTGCGCGGATCGCGGTTCCACGACAGCGCCGCGAGCTTTTCGCCGGCCGCGGGGCCTAGCAGCCGGGTCAGGGCGCCGCTGTGGGTCCGGGCCAGCTCGCCGATGGTCTCGACGCCGATCTCGGACAAGCGCGCCCTGGTTGCCGGGCCGACGCCCCACATCAGCGAGACCGGCAAATCGTGCAGAAAGGCAAGCTCGGTGCCGGGCTCGACCACCACCAGCCCGTCTGGCTTGGCGACTTGCGAGGCGATCTTGGCCAGATGCTTGGTGCGAGCCACGCCGATCGAGATCGGCAGGCCGAGTTCGGCCCGCACACGGCCGCGGATCGCCGTCGCGATTTCCCGCGGGGAGCCGAACAGATGCGTGCAGCCGGCGACATCAGCGAAGGCCTCGTCGATGGAGATGCGTTCGACCACCGGCGTGAAATCGTCGAGCACCTTGATCGCCGCGTCGCCCAGCCGCTGGTAGTGGCTGAAATTGCCGCCGACGAAGATCAATTGCGGGCAAAGCTCGCGCGCTTTGCGTCCAGGCATGCCGCCGCGCACGCCAAAGGCGCGCGCTTCGTAAGAGGCGGCGAGCACCACGCCGCCGCCAACCGCGATCGGCTTGCCGCGCAGCGACGGGTCGAGCAGTTGCTCGACCGAGGCATAGAAGGCGTCGAGATCGGCATGCAGGATGGTGGCCGTCGTTTCCATCCTGTTCCGCTCATCCGCGATTGCTGATAGACAGAAACATATAGTGAACAAACAGAGATCGTTGTCAATTGGGTCTTTGCTGCATCGTGTCCTTTGGGCGTAACCGAGGCGCGTAAAGTGCCTCCTTTTCCACAGGGCGGAGGAGGCAGCGCCACTTCCTAGACAACATGCTCCGCCCGCAGTGCCGCCTTCATCCGTTCCAGCGCCGGCTCGCCGCCGGCCGCCAGTTCGTCGGCGATGCGGGCGAGTTTGTCGTCGGATTTGCGGTGCTTGCTGCCCCAGGCGCCGAGCGTGGCTAGCACCGGCAGGAGATCGATGCCGGCTTCGGTCAGCCGATAGATCGCCTTCAGCCCATGGCTAGGGTCGTCGCTGCGGGTGAGGATGCCTTCGTCCTGCAGCGTCTGCAGCCGCTCGGCCAATGTGCGCGAGGAGATGCCTTCATCGGATTGCAGGAACTCGCGAAAATGCTTTTTGCCGGCGAAGACCAGGTCGCGGATGATGAGCAGCGTCCAGCGGTCGCCGAGCAATTCCAGCGACAGGCTGATCGGGCAGCCGGATCTTTCACGCGTCGACATCTCTACGGTTCCATTTTTAAATCACTTTACTATTGACATCGTTCTTTCCATCAGTCAAATGCTTCCAAAAGTAAATCGTTGGGCCGCAACTTGGCCAGCAGGAGGACGTCATGAGTCAGGCCGTCGGGAAAATCAGCTCACCAAGAACCGTCGTGGTCATCGGGGCCACCAACGAGGTTGGCAAGGCAGTCGCCCGGGTCCTGACCGGGCGGGGGCATATTGTGCGCGGCGTGGCGCGCAGCCTGGGTGTCGCGCTTGACTATAGCGACGCGCTCGCCTCCGCCTTTTCCGGTGCCGACAGCGCCTATGTAATGATTCCGTTCGACGTCACGGCGCCGGATCTTCATCGCTTCGAAGATGAAGTCAGCGAGCGGCTGGCGGCGGTGATCGCGAAGTCAGGCGTGCGCCGCGTCGTGCTGCTCAGCGGCCTCAACGCCCATCTCAGGATGGGAACTTCGCTCGGCGCCGCCTTGATGGAGGACCGGCTGGCGGCGCTCGGCCTCGACGAACTGGTGTTTTTGCGCGCCTCGTTCTTCATGGAGAACTTCGCCAAGGGCATGGGCTTTGTCCGGCAGGCCGCTTCCGGCATCTTCATGACGCCGTTCCGTGGCGATCTGCCGATGCCGTTGATTGCTGCCAGCGATCTCGGCCAGCGCGCCGCCGCCCTGCTGGACGCTACGCGTTTTCCAAGCGAGCGGATTATCGAATTGCATGGCGGCGGCTATTATACGTTCGAGCAGGCCACCACGATCCTGGGCAGCGCGATGGGGAGGCAGGTCACTTACAAGGCGGCTCCATTCACTGAGGCGCGCGCCGGGATGATCGCCAACGGTCTGTCACCGAGCTTTGCCGATGCGCTCGGCGAAACGGCGGCGAGTTTCAACAAGGGTGAACGCTGGGCACTTGAGGCACCGTCAATCCGCAACGCCACGCCGACCACTTTCGAGAGCTGGGCACAAGCCTTTGCCCGTTCGCAAAGCGCGGCGTGATCCTTCCTGCCTGGAATCCGGAAACGAGGAGAACCCCATGAAAAAGCTGATCCTTCAGATGCAGATGTCGGTCGACGGCTTTGTCGGTGCCAATGAGAACCACCCCTGGCAACTTTGGGGATGGGGCGACGACATCGGCTGGGACGAGGAACTGAAGCGTGATTTCAACGCGGTGTTTGCCGGCATCGACACCATCCTGCTCAGCCGCAAGATGGCTGAGGAAGGTTACCTCACCCATTGGGGCAACGCGGCGCGGAAATATCCGGCCGATCCGTTCTATGCCTTCGCCCAGCGTATCGTCGAAGCGCGCAAGGTGGTGCCGAGCGACAGGCTCGAGACCTCGCGATGGGAGCGCACGACGGTGGTGAGCGGCGACCTGCCGCGCGAGGTCAACGCATTGAAGGCGGGTGAGGGCGGCGACATGGCCGTCTTCGGCGGGGCGGGCTTTGCGTCGGCGCTGATCGCGGCCGGGGTGGTCGACGAGTTCCAGCTGTTCGTCAATCCGGCCGTGCTGGGCGCCGGCCGCCGCATCTTCGACCAAGGCGGGTTCCGAAACCTGCTTCTGCTCGGCTCGAAGGCTTATGCCTGCGGCATGGTGGTCAGCCGCTACGCGCCAGCGGGCTGATTACCGGCGTGCAGGCCGCACGCCGGTAAAAAGACGTTTGGCCGGAATCCTTTGCCCGCTTCTCTTCGTCTTCAAGGTGGGTCGCCGGAAGGGCGGCCGCATCAACGCTGAATGGAGAGACAGATGATCCTGGTGACAGGCGCCACCGGCCTGAACGGCAAGGCAATCGTGCGCGAGTTCGCGCGGCAGAAGCATCAAGTGAGGGCGCTGGTTCGCGATCTTAACCGGGCATCCGCGGCTGGGCTCGGCGGACTTGCCGGCGTCGAGCTGGTCGACGGCGACATGCGCCGGGCGGAGACGCTTGGCGCGGCTCTCGATGGTGTCGATCGCGTGCTGATGATTTCGACCGCCGCGCAAGACATGGTCGAGACGCAGTGCCGTTTTATCGACGCCTGCAAGCAGGCCGGCGTCGCGCATGTGGTGAAGTTTTCCGGTGCCGAATCCAACATCGGCTATGACGCGACGAAGTTCCGCTTCACGCGCATGCATGAGGAGGTCGAGCGTTATCTCGAAGGAGCCGGCATGGCGTGGACGCATCTGCGCCCCAGCCAGTTCATGCAGGTCTATCTGCGCGACGCGCCGACCATCGCCGCCGAGGGCGCCTTCTATCTGGCGCTTGGCGGCACCGAACTGTCGCCGGTCGATGTCGAGGACATCGCCAAGGTCGCCGTCCGGCTGCTGCGCGATGGCGGCCATGAAGGCGAGAGCCTCGACATGACCGGACCCGAGGCGCTGACGATGAGCGACATCGCGGCGCGGATTTCGCAGGCGATCGGCAAGCCGGTCCGCTACGTCGACATCAGCCCGCAGGACCGCCGGCGCAACCTGCTGGCCGCCGGCGTCCCCGCCGACTTCGCCGATGCGCTGGACGAGCAGTTGGCCGAGCGCCTGCGGCGGCCGAAATCGCGGGTGCATCTGGCCACCCACGAGATGTTCGGCGTGCGCGCAACGCCGTTCGTCGAATTCGCCCAACGCCACGCGGCAATGTTGCGGGGCGGGGCGTAGGCCGCCGAAAAAACGCGGGCCGGCACGTATCCTTTTTGCCTGCCCGTCCGTCTCTTGCCTGAAGGTCGCGCCGGACCGCGATCGGCCACCACGGAGAAACGGTCATGGCGAGCATGCAAAGTCAGGCAAACAGGAACCACTACGCCGCGCTCGCGGCCAATGCGGGCAAGTTGACCAGCCCGCAGGCGGTCATCGACTACAACGACGTCAATTGGACGGCGCTGACCGGCGAACCGGGCGGCGTCGATTATATCGAGGTCGATGCCGGCGGCGTGCCGGCGATGTGGATCGTGCCGAAGGGCGCCGACGAGCAGCGGGTGCTGTTTTACGCGCATGGCGGCGGCTTCATCGGCGGCTCGATCTACACGCACCGCAAGCTGGTCGGTCATCTCGCCAAGGCCATCGGCTGCCGGGCGCTGCTCTACGACTATCCGCTGGCGCATCAAGCGAAGCATCCGGCCCAGATCGAGGCCGCGACATCGGCCTGGGACTGGCTCGTCGACCAAGGCTTCGACCCCAAGCGGATCGTGATCGCAGGCGACTCCTGCGGCGCGGTGCCGACCTATGGCGTCCTGCAGCGGCTGCGCGCGCAAAGGCGGCCGCTGCCGGTCGCCACGCTGATCATCTCCGGCTGGTTCGACATGGCGTTGACCGGCGCCAGCTACGAGACCAACCGCGACAAGGACCCGGCCTTCGCTAGGGAAGCCGTCGACTGGCTGGCGGCCAATTTCATCGGCGATGCCGATCGGCGCGATCCCGAAGTCAGCCCGCTCTACGCCGACCTCTCCGGCTTTCCGCCCGTCTTCCTGCAAGTCGGCGCCGACGAGACGCTGGTCGACGAAAGCCGGATGTTCGCCGAGCGGGCGAGGCAGGCGGGCGTCGAGACGCGGCTCGACGTCTTTGACGGCATGCTCCACTCCTTCCAGATGATGGCAGGGCGGGCGCCGGAGGCCGATGACGCCATTGCCCGCTTCGCCGCCTGGGTGCGGCCGAGACTGGGGCTGCCGGCTCCCGGTGAGAAGACCAGCGAAAAGGCGGCGTGAGCATGCGGCGGCTGATCGTGTCGAGTTTCGTCTCGCTGGATGGCGTCATCGAGGCGCCGATGACGTGGGCGTCGCCATTCTTCGTCGGAGAGAATGTGGACCATGCCTTGCGGGCGCTTTCGAACGTCGAGTTCTTCCTGCTTGGCCGCGCCACCTACGAGATGTTCTTCGCGCGCTGGCCCGGGACCAAGGGTCCGTACATGGACCGCATCAACGGCCTGAAGAAGCTGGTCGCCTCGACGACGCTGAAGACGGTGTCGTGGAATGCCGCGCTGATCGAGGGCGACGTCGCCGAGGCGCTCGCGGCGCTGAAACGCCAGCCGGGGGGCGACATCCTGAAATATGGCGTGTCGCAGCTCGACCGCACCTTGCTTTCCACTGGGCTGGTGGACGAGTATCATCTGTCGATCGTGCCGACATGGGTCGGGCAGGGCAAGCGCGCCTTCGACGACGTCGGGCCGATCGATCTCGAACTGGTCGACATCAACCGTTTTGCCAATGGCGTGGTGACCCTGACCTATGTGCCGCGATGAACCAGCAGATCCGCAAATCCCCCGACACGGCACGAGGCATGCGGGTCTGGCCTGAGCCCGACCGCGTGTTCGACCTGCGCTATGCCGCGTTCCTGGAGACGGTTTCGCATCTGCGCGCCAGGCTGCATCGCTATTGCGCCCGCATGACCGGCTCGGCGCTGGATGGCGAGGACATCATGCAGGAGGCGCTGTTCGAGGCCTATCGCAAGATCGAGCTGCTCGACGATGCGCAGGCGCTGCGGCCGTGGCTTTTCCGCATCGCGCATAACAGGTGCATCGATTTCATCCGCAATCGCCGCACGCGGCACGCGGCAGAGGCCTTCTATGCCGACGACGACGTGGTGCAGCCGGTCGAGCCGGCCGGTCCGGGCGCCGGCCGCGCCATCGAGCGGTTGGTGGTGCATCTGCCACCGAAGGAGCGCGCCTGCGTGCTGCTCAAGGATGTCTTCGACCATTCGCTGGAGGAGATCGCCGAGATGGTCGGCTCGACACCGGGCGGCGTCAAATCGGCGCTCAATCGCGGCCGCGCCAAGCTCGCCGCTCTACCCGCGCAACCGGCCGCGGCGCCGCCACACGATCCCGAACTGGAGCGGCTGCTTGATCGCTATATCGCGCTCTTCAACGCCAGGGACTGGGACGGCGTGCGGGCACTGACCAGCGCCGATGCACGCCTCCAGGTGTCGGACTGCTACAGCGGCTTGCTGTCGGGTTCGCCCTACTTCGTCGAATATGAGCGCAGCGAACTGCCCTGGCGCGTGCGGCCAGGCGCGTTCGAAGGGGAGATGGTGCTGGTCGTCGACAGGCAATATGGCGAGGTCTGGCGGCAGGCATATCTGGTCCGGATCGGCGCCACGGGCGGGGTGATCAAAAGCATCAGCGACTATTATTCCTGCCCGTGGATCCTGGAGATGGCAAACGCGGAGGGGATCTATCCTGGCCTCCTCGCCGGTATCGTTTCCCTGCCTACTTCACCGAGTCCACCGCCGCCAGGATAACATCGGCGACTTCGCGGGGCTTGGCGAGCATGGCGACGTGGCTGGTCGGCAACTCGGTGACCTTGGCGCCGATCGCCTTCGCCATCGCGGCCTCGGCCGCCGGCGGGATCATTCCGTCGTGCCTGGCGACGATGTACCAGCTCGGCTTTGTCTCATACGCGGCCGCGGTGAGCTTTTCGTCGAAGATACCGGAGAAGGCTGGTCCCTGGGTGGCGGCGATCACCCCGATTTCCGCCGGCGGCAGGTCCTGCGCGAAATATTTGGCGACACCCTCGGCGCTCAACCTGAGATAGCCGCCGCTGTCGGGTTGCAGCGCGCCTGCCCAGGGCGGCGGCGGCTGACCCTTGCCAAGCTCGTTGATCGACACGCCCTTTGGCGGCGCGAAGGCGGCGACGTAGACCAGCGCCTTGACCTTGTCGTTCACGCCGGCCTGGCTGATGACGACGCCGGCCCAGGAGTGACCGACGAGAATGACCGGACCCGGCTGGGCATCAATGACGCGCATGGTTGCGTCGACATCGGCGGCAAGCGAGCTCAACGGATTTTGCACAGCCACCACATTGAGCCCCTTGGCCTGCAGCAAGGGAATGACCTTGCTCCAGCTCGATCCGTCGGCGAACGCGCCGTGCACCAGGACGACCGTTTTCTTCGGGACATCGGCGGCTGACGCCGGTGCTGTCGCCGTCAGGAGAACGGCGGTTCCCAGAGCCAGGAAATGCGTTAACGGCATAGAATGTCTCCCATCGTCGCGATGGGCCGCACCCTTGCTGGGCGCGCTCCCGCTCGGCTTCATCGTTACAAAGGTCGGCCCTGGCTGAGCCCGCAGCGGTGGCTGAAGCGGTGCTGTTACCTGGCGAGGAAGTCTGTAATCAGCGTGACGGTGGCGTCCGGGTTTTCCTCCATGATCCAATGGCCCGATGCAGGCACGATGGCTCCGGTCACGTCACTGGCGACCAACCGCAAGATATCGGCCTGCGTCGTGCCGGCCGATTTTTCCGCACCCGCCGCGAGCACTGGCATGGTCAGCTTGCCGCCCGTGGTGAGCATCGCCTGATTGTCGATCGCATCCTGGTCGAATGCCTTGAACTGCTCGAAGGCGTCGTGCATGGCATGTGGCCGGGCGTAAAGCTTGGCGTAGTGGACGCGCGTCGCCTCGTCGATCTTCTTGGGATCGGCCGACAATTCGTTGTAGAAGCGGTCGAGGTAGATGCGCTCGCGGCCCGCCACCAGCCGTTCCATGTCGGGGCCGCGGAAGTTGAAATGCCACAGCAGCGGGCTCTGCTTGATCTTGTCCCAGTCGCCTATGCCCGGCAGCGGCGCGTCGATGACAACCCATTTGGTGATGCGCTTCGGATACTGCGCGGCCAGCGCATAGCCGACCATGTTGCCGATGTCATGGGTGACCAGGTCGGCCTTGTCGATCTTCAGCGCGTCCATCACGCCGGCGATGTCGACGGCTTGGTTCTTCTTCGTGTAGCCGTCGTCGGGATGCGCCGAAAGGCCCATGCCGCGCAGGTCCGGCACGATCACGGTGTGGTCCTTCATCAACGCTATCGCAGCCGGCGCCCACATGTCGCCGGTGTCGGCGAAACCATGCAGCAGCACGACCGCCGGCCCTTGCCCGCCGACACGAACGTTCAGGCTGGTGCCGTTGGTCTCGATCGTCTGCGTCTTGAAGCCGGCCGGAAACGCGACAACGCGCGCGCAGGCCGGAACACTCATGGCCAGCAGACCAAGGACGACAACCAACGGACGAAACATGCTGCACTCTCCGAGCTTTTGTTCTGTGATCGCGGTATCGCGACCTGCACAATTATGGCACCATGTCCTTGATTTCGTTAGGTGGCTGTCGCCTGATGGTGAATTTGGGAAAGCCGAACAATGCTGAAGCTCGAATCGGCCGCCGCGTTTGTCGCCGTAGCGGAATCCGGTTCGATCAGCGAAGCGGCCAGGCGCATGAGCCTGTCGAAATCCGTCATCAGCGAGCGACTGTCGGAACTGGAGCGCGGCCTCGGCACAAAGCTGCTGGACCGCACCACCCGCAAACTCTCCATCACCGAGGCGGGACGAGGTTTTTACGAGCGCGCCAAGCGCATCATGCAGGAGGTGGCCGATGCCCGCGCTGAAATCGCCGAGCGCCGCGGTGAACTCGCCGGGCCGCTCAGGATATCGGCGCCGACCAGTTTCGGCATCCTCCATCTCGGCCCGGCGCTATATGGCTTCCTGGCCAAGCACCCGGGAATTGAACTGACGCTCGATCTCGAGGATCGTTTCGTCAGCATGGTGGCCGATGGCTACGATGCCATTGTGCGTCATGGGCCGGTCGTCGAAGATGGACCTGTCATCGTCAAGAAGCTGGCTTCCAGCCGTCGCTTCCTGGTGGCCTCGCCGGATTATACCGAGCAATTCGGGTTGCCCGTGACCACCGATGACTTGAAGCGCCACAAGGGTATCATCTATTCCATCCGAGGTGCCGCCGACTGGCGGTTCAAGATTTCGCGGCGGCTGGTGACGATCCGCCCGGAAACCGCGCTGCGCGTCAACAATGGGATTTTGATGCGCGACGCCGCGCTTGCCGGCCTGGGCCTGGCGCTGCTCCCCGCCTACTTCATCCGCACCGAGATCGCCGACAAGCGATTGACGGTCGTCGATGTGGGTGCGGAGCCTGAAGGAGCCACCATCTATATCGCTTGTCCCGAGGATCGGCGCGGATCCGCCAAACTGCGCGCACTTACCGCATGGCTGCGCAACGCTTTCGGCGATCCGCCCTATTGGGAGCATGAGCCGGCGCTCACTTCGCATCGTGAAAAATGATGCCGACCGTGTGGCGCATGCCGGAGCGCAGGCGGCTGACGCCGTGGCGCAGGTTGACGCGGTAATTGCCCTTCGTGCCCTGCACCGGCCGGTTGTGGACCGCGAAAGCCACCGCATCGCCCTGGCGCAAGGGCACCACTTCGACCCGGCTCTGCATGCGCGGCCGCTGTTCGGTCAGGGCGAATTCCCCGCCGGTGAAATCCTCGCCCGGTTCGGAAAGCAGGATCGCCACCTGCAGCGGGAAGGCAAGGTCGCCATAGAGGTCCTGGTGCAGGCAGTTGAAGTCGCCGGGCACATATTTCAGCAAAAGCGGCGTCGGCCTGACCTGGCCCGCGGCATGGCACTGGTCGAGAAACGCGCCATGCGTGGCGGGGTAGCGCATGGCGATCCCCATGCGCTCGTTCCAGCGGTTGGCGACCGCGGCCAGCCTGGGATAGAGCGCGCCGCGCAGGCCGCCGACCAGATCGGGCAAGGGATAGCGGAAATAACGGTATTCGCCCTTGCCGAAACCGTGCCTGGCCATGTGGATGTGGCTGCGGAAATGCTGCTCCTGGGGATAGAGGCCGGCGAGTTGCCGGCACTCATCGGCCGAGAGCAGCTTTTCCATCACCGCGCAGCCGAAGCTGTCGAGCTCGGTGGCGAGCGCCTGCCAGTCATAGGCGGCGATGCGTGTCTCGGCGGCTGCGACCAGCGATGGCGCGACCCTGGCGTCGGCGTTCATATCGCGGCCTCCCTTTCCAGCAAGGCGCGCTTGCGCTCGATGCCCCAGCGGTAGCCGGACAGCGAGCCGTCGGCGCGCAACACCCGGTGGCAAGGAATGCCTAGCGCGACGGCGTTGGCGGCACAGGCCGTCGCCACGGCGCGGGCGCCATCCGGCATGCCGAGGCGCCGGGCAAGGGCGGTGTAAGTGACGGTGGCACCGCATGGGATGGCGCGCAGCGCCTCCCACACGCGCTGCTGGAAGGGCGTGCCGTGGCGCATGTCGAGCGGCAGGTCAAGACCGGCGCCGGGCGTTTCGATGAAGCGCGCTATCGCCGCGAGATCATCGCGCAGGCCGGCCGCGTCTTCGAGCAGCACCCTGCCGGGGAAGCGGTTGGCGAGGTCCTGCCGCAACGTGTCGGCGTCGGAGCCGATGAGGATGGCGCAGACGCCGATGGGGCCGCGCGCCGCCAGGATGTTTCCAAGCGCGGACTGGCCGATGGCGTAGCTGATGGTGTCAAGGACGCTGGTGGTTGTCGCCTGCATATCGGTCTGAATGTGGTTCATTGCCTTCACTCCTGTCTATGCCTTGACCCTAACGAACTGGCCGGTGCCGCTCACTCCGATGCTTGCTTTCAAATTCAATCCAGGGGGCTGAACGGCGAAAGCAAGTGCGGTTTTGGACCGCCTCAAGCGACACGGGTGACGCCGACCTCGTCCAGCAAAAAAACTTCGCCTGATATCAGCCGCAGCTCGAACTCGCCGGTCGTCGTGCGGCTCCACTCGGCCTTGCCATCCTCGACAAGCGTGCCGATGACGGCCAACACCAGCGCCTTCGCGTCCTCCAGGCTGACGGCAGCGCCGTTGGCGACCTGACCGTTCGCACCGGTGGTGGAAGAACTGGCCATCGCGCGCATTGCCGTCAGGCCCGCGAGGACCGCGAGGCATTCTCCGCAGCATCGCCGGCCTCGCGGTCGAGCAGCGCGCGTTTGCGCTCGGCGCCCCAGGCATAGCCCGACAGGGCGCCATCCTTCCTGATCACACGGTGGCAAGGGATGGCGACCGCGAGGGCGTTGGCGGCACAGGCGGCGGCGACGGCGCGGGTTGCGTTCGGCGCGCCGATACGGCCGGCGATCTCGGCATAGGAAACCGTGCGGCCAGCCCGGATGTCCCGCAAGGCCTGCCAGACGCGCTGCTGGAACGCGGTGCCGCGCACGTCGAGCGGCAGGTCGAGACCGAGCGCCGGCGCCTCGACGAGGCCAACGACGCGGGCCACCAGCGCCTCGTAGTCGCTGTCGCCACCGACCAGCCGCGCCTTGGGGAAACGGTCCTGCAGGTCGCGCACCAGCGCGTCGGGGTCCTGGCCGAGCAGGATCGAGGCGACGCCTTTCCGGCTCGATGCGACCAGGATGGTGCCGAGCGAGGTTTCGCCGACGGCGAAGCGGATCTCTTCGTTGGCGCCGCCGGCGCGATAGCGCGTCGGCGTCATGCCGAGCATGCCGGTCGATTTCTCATAGAAGCGCCCGCTCGAATTGAAGCCCGCATCGTAGATCGCCGATGTCACGCTGACGCCGTCTTCCAGGCCCTGGCGGACCCGGGCGGCACGCCGGGCCGCTGCATAATCCTTCGGCGTCAGCCCGGTGACCGCCTTGAAAACGCGGTGGAAATAGCCGGGGCTGCGGCCGGCGGCATCGGCCAGTTCGATCAGCGACGGTTCAACCTCGCTCTGCCCGATCCTGCGGCAGGCGTCGGCGATCATCGCGGCGTTGGCGGCCTCGAGCGAAGGGCCTTCCGGATTGCAGCGCCGGCATGGGCGAAAGCCTGTCGCCCTCGCCGCCTGTAAAGTGTCGTGCAACTGGACATTGGCTGGGTTGGCGCGCCGCGACGGACAGGAGGGCCGGCAATAAACCCCCGTCGTCGCCACCGAATACCAGAATGCGCCGTCGGCCGACTTGTCGCGGGCGACAATGCGCGCCCAGCGTGGATCGTCGGCCAGCAGCGGCGCGGGTTGCAGATGTTTGGCCAGAGCGATGAACATGGCTGGCATTGAAGCCGCCAGAAGCCAGCCCCGCCACCCGTTTCCTGCCAACTGTCAGGAGGCGCACGCGTGATTGGAACCGGGATGTTGCATGTGAGCGCAGCCGAGACGCCTGCACAGACGGGACCGGCTGCTACGCCGCGCGTTTGGGTTCCACCGCGAACGGGCTGAGCCCCAGCCAGGCCTGCATCTTCCTGCCGATGGACTGGTCGCCGGTCAGGACGACCTTCGGGCCGGCCTTCTCGACGGTGAGCACTCCCATCCAGATCGCCGTCATCGTGTGCAGGTCGGTCGAGACATAGAGGTCGACGTCGAAGCCCGGATCATACCAGCACAGATCGACTTCGCCGTGCTTTTCGACGATCAGCCACCAGGAGCGTTTGGAGGCGGGGAGTTCCTGATACAGAAATTGTATCACCGTTCGTCCTTCCGGCAGCGGCGAGGGGTTCAAATTGCGCCGCATGTCCCACATCAGCAGCGACGGATCGAGGTTCTTGAGGGACAGGCGGGACTCGACCCATTTCTGCCCCCAGAAGCCCATCGCCTCGACGACCGGGCGCAAATCGCGGCCGGCTTCCGTCAGCCGATAGTCGAAAATTCCTTTTTCTCCCGGGACCTCCTTGCGCTCGACGATCCCCGCCAGCTCGAGCTCCTTAAGCCGTTGCGACAGAAGGGTCGGCGACATTTTGGGCACGCCGCGGCGCAAGTCGTTGAAACGGGTCGAACCGGCCACAAGCTCACGCATCAGCACCATCGTCCAGCGGGTGCACAGCACCTCGGCGGCCATCGATAGCGGGCAGAACTGTTTGTATCCGTGCTGGGTCATGACCGTGCCTCTCCCTAGAACCTGCGGGCAACATTAGTCCTTCGTGATCGAAGCGGCGAGTACAGAAACTGTACCGGCCTAGTACAGATCGCGGACTGGTCGGCTCGGGTCCCGCCATGCGAGCCCTCTGGACGGTTGCACGGGATATCCCTGTGCGCCGCAACCAGGAGACGACAATGACTGCTTACGTTATCGCCGACATCAAGATGAAGGACCCGAAATGGGTGCCGGCCTATGCCGCCTCGGTGCACGACCTCGTCCACAAGCATGGCGGCAAATATCTGTCGCGCAGCGGCAATGTGAAGACGCTCGAAGGCAAGCCGCTCGACACCACGCTGATCGCCCTGATGGCGTTCCCGTCGGAAGCAGCGGCGCGCGCCTTCACCACCGATCCGGCCTACGCGCCCTTCGTTTCGGCCCGCCAGGGCGGCAGCGACAGCCGTTTCCAGCTGATCGACGACACCGATCTGGCCGGAACGATCCCGTATCTGCCGAAGGGATGATCTCTCCCGGCATTCCTTGCACCGTATCCGGGATCACCAAGCAACAACAGCCACGGCGCTTGCCTGCCGGGCCTCCGTATTTTCGGCGGCCGGCCCGCTGTGCTTTTTCAAGAAGAATGGAACAAACATGATACGCGATTTTCGCAACGGGCTTTTCGTGGCAGGGGCCATTCTGGCCGCCTGCACCACCTTTGCCCAGGCGCATCAGGAGGCGGCTGAAACCACGTCCGGTGCCAATCCGCTGGCCGAAAAGGTGCGGGCCGCCAACAGCCGGTTTCTCGATGTCAACGCCGCGACGGCGGAAGGCTATGCGCCCATTCCCTGCGCCAGCGGCATCACCGGCGGCGCCATGGGCATCCACTATGTCAATGGCGGGTACCTGAAGGACGACAAGATCGACATCGCCCGTCCCGAAGCGGTGATGTACGAGCCGATGACCGACGGCACCCTGACGCTGGTGGCGGTCGAATACATCACCTCGAAGGGGCCGGCGTCGCTCGAGGGACAGCTGTTCAACTTCAACAGCGCGCCCAACCGCTATGGCCTGGGTGAGTTCTACGAACTGCATGTCTGGGCCTGGAAAGGCAACCCGACCGGCACGTTCGCCGACATGAACCCGAAAGTGTCGTGCGAACACGCGATGGCGCCGAGCCAGTAAGCGGCATAGCCAGGCGGCGGCAATGCCGCCTGGCCCCCACCTCGGTTCTGCGTGAGATTTCTCAGGCGGGCTTGATGAGGCCGAGCTGGGTAAGGGCGGTGACGCCGTCGTCGAGACCGATTTCCTCGACGATCCTGCCGTCGATCACCTTGAGCACCGTGGTGCCGGTGAAGCGCATCGTGCGGCCGGTGGCGGCGGGCAGCGAACCGATGAGAAAATCGCCGAAGGCCGGGCCGGTATGCGTGCCGCCGCCCTCCCATTGGCCGACGACATAGTCGCCCTCGGCGATGAGATCGGCGGTGGCGCAGAAGTTGAGATCCGGGAAGGCTGCGCGAAAATCGGTCATGAAGGCCTTGATGTCGTCGCGCCCGCGGCGCGGCTCGTGCAGCGAGTATTTGAGCAGCATATCGGGGGCCGCGACGGCGTCGACGACGGAGAGGTCGCAGGTTTCACCCCAGAAGTCGGTGAACCATCTGACGACGACGGCCTTGTTGTCTTCCTGCTTGGTCATTGGGAGGTCCTTTTCCTGTCTTGCTTCGTGATCACCGGACTGGCTGGTGAACACGGCCATCCCTATGACCAATCGAGGCGCGCCAAACTCCGGTTCTTGCCCGCCAATCGAAAGGCCGATGCCAAGACTGTCGCTAGGAGCGTGGACATCCCCTCTTCCGCCGCCCGGTAACGGTTTCTTTTCTGGTTTTGCCGCAGATTGCCGCGGGTGGAGCGGGCAAAACGGACGAATGGCGGGTCAGGATAAGAAAAGTCGTAGCGGAGCGTTCTGGGCCAAGGCCCTGGAGCGCGCCCATCTTGGCGTCTGGGACTGGGATCTCAGCACCGGCGACTGCTTCTATTCGGCGACCTGGGCCCGGATGCTGGGTTACGAGGACGGCGAACTCGCCAATACCAGTGACCTGTGGCTGCAGCTTACCCATCCCGACGACCGGGAACGGGCGCAGGCCAGCGGCGACCGCCACATTGCCGGGCTGACCGACGCCATCGAGACCGAACTCAGGCTCAAGCACAAGCAGGGCCACTGGGTTTGGGTGCTCGACCGAGGCGGCATCGTCGAGAGCGACGCCGACGGGAAGCCGCTCAGGCTGATGGGCGTGCAGACCGACATCTCCAAGCAGAAGGCGGCCGAAGCCGCGCTCGAACAGGTCAATATCCGCTTTCGCCTGGCGCTTGCCGCCAGCGGCACCGGCATCTGGCACTACGACATCGCTACCAACAAGAGCTATTGGGACGCGCGCACAAGAGAGATATTCGGCCTCGTCGCAGTGACCGACGAGGTGACGGCCGATCTCTGGCACAGCTACCTGCATCCCGACGATAAGGACGCCGCCGAACGCGCCCACAGGGTGCCATTGGGAACCGACGGCGTCATCGCCGCGCAGTACCGCATTATCAAGCGCGACGGCCAGATCCGCCATGTCGAATCGCTGCTGCGCTTCATCGCCGCCGCCGGTGCCACCGGCCAGGTGCTGGGGACCGTGCGCGACATCACCGAGGACAAGCTGCGCGAACAGGAGCTTGCCTTCGCCGCCCGCCACGACGCGCTGACCGGCCTTTGGAACCGCGCCGCCTTCGACCGTCTGCTCGCCCACCATATCGCCACGGCCGTGCCGCTGGCGGTGTTCTATGTCGACCTCGACTACTTCAAGGCCCTCAACGATTTCGCCGGCCATGCCGCAGGCGATCTGGCGCTGAAGAGCGTCGCGGCGGGTATCGGCCGCTGCCTGCCGCCATCGGCGCATGCGGCGCGGCTCGGCGGCGACGAGTTCGCCCTGATGGTGCCCGATTGCGACGCCGTGCAAGCCGAAGGTCTGGCCGGCGCCATCCTGGCGGCCGTGCGCGACGCCGATCTCGGCCTCGCCGCGACGTCGCGCCGGTTGGCGGCCAGCATCGGCATCACCGTCGTCCGCGACCGTGCCACCACGGTTGCCGACGCGCTGGCCTGCGCCGACGATGCCTGCTACGCGGCCAAGGCCGCCGGGCGCGATCGCTTCGCGCTGTTTTCGACCGATGCCGTCTCCGGTTCGGTCGGCCTCAATGCGGCGCGGCTCGCCGCCGACACGGTCGACGCCATGGATGACGGCAGGCTGAAATTGTTCGGCCAGCAGATCCACCGGCTGGGCAGGCCCTGGGAAGAGAGCCGCCATGTCGAGGTGCTGGCGCGGCTTGCCGGACAGGGCGGCCGGCTGATCCCGCCCGGCGAGTTCATTCCGGCGGCGGAGCGCTTCGGCGTTGCCGCGCGGCTCGACCGCTGGATCATCCGCACCGCCCTGTCTCGGCACGGCGCGGCGATGAAATCCGGCGCGATCACGCTCGGCTTCAACCTGTCGGCGCAGACGCTGAGCGACCCAGGACTGTGGGACTTTGTCGACCGGGTCATCGAGGAGACCGGGGCGCCGCATTCCGGCATCGGCTTCGAGATCACCGAAACCGCCGCCGTCACCAATTTCGACGCCGCCGAGGCATTCGTGCGCAAGGCGCGCGAGCGGCGCTGCCGCGTCAGCCTCGACGATTTCGGCGCCGGCATGAGTTCGTTCGAATATCTCAGGCGCTTTCCGGTCGACGCCATCAAGATCGACGGCTCCTTCATCGAGCACGTCACCGAAAGCCGCTTCGACCGCGAGATCGTGCTGGCCATCACCAGCATTGCCCGCAGCCTCGGCTGCGCCGTGGTGGGCGAGAAGATCGAGCGGCAGGACACGGTAGCCATGCTGGCCGACATGGGCGTCGAGTTCGGTCAGGGTTTTCTGCTGCACCGGCCCGAACCGCTGGAGCGGGTCGTGGCGCACTCGGCGCGAATGGCCGGTGCCGCGTCGAGACGCAAGGCGTCCTGAGAGATCAAATGCATGTCGCTCCAAAAGCGGCCCGGAGCGACATGCGTGAAGACGAAGATTTGATCCGCGCGGGCTGAACAACGCCACGCGTGCTGTTCAGCCGAGTCGGCGTGCCGACGCTCGCGGAAATTCCAGCACCCCGGGTTCCGGTTTCCTGTGTTGTGCTTCCGCTACCATCTCGATCAACAGGTCGAGGGCCTCGCATGTGGCGCGGCTCGTCTCGTCATTGCCGCGCAGATAGTGGTAGGCGCGTTCGAGATGGAGACGGGCGGCTGAAAAATCGCTGGTCAATGGTTCCCTCCATGATCCCGCCCTGATGGATATTGGCCTGCCTGGCGCAAGGTGGGGTAAATATCCACAGGCGCCTTTTATTCAAATGCCGGCGAACGCCGTGCTGCTGGCGGCGCCATCGTGTCAGGAGTGACGGCCCTGCCGGCTTTGCGCGGTTTGGCGGCTTGTCTAGACTGCGCTCTTTTGCCCGAGGTGAAATCGATGATCGTCCAAGCCTGCATCAACGGCGCGCGTTCGCGCGATTTCCATCCCAGGCTGCCGCTGACGGCAAAGGCAATGGCCGGCGATGCGGCTTCCTGCGTCGCCGCCGGTGCCGCCGAACTGCACATCCATCCGCGCGGCGCCGACGGGCGCGAAAGCCTGGCGGCGGCGGATGCGACGGTCCTTGCCGTGCGCCAGGCCTGTCCGGGCACATTGATCGGCGTGTCGACCGGCGCCTGGATCGAGAACGATGTGGCGCGCACCCGCGCGGCGATCGCCGCCTGGCGGGAACTGCCCGACTATGCCTCGGTCAATCTTTCAGAAACCGACGCGCCCGCCGTGATGGAGTTGTTGCGCAAGCAGGGCGTCGGCATCGAGGCGGGGCTGGCCACGACGGAAGATGCCGAGCGCTTCGTGACGCTCGCCGATCACGGCCGCGTACTGCGCATCCTGATCGAGATCGACATACCGGACCTGCCTGCAGCCCTCGACGAGGCGCACGGCATCGCCGCCATTCTCGAACGCGCAGGCGTGCGGCGGCAGATCCTGCTGCACGGCGTCGACGGCACGGTCTGGCCGTTCGTGGACCTTGCGCGGCAAAAGCGCTGGTCGACACGGGTCGGGCTGGAGGACGGCAAGACACTCGCCGATGGAACGGTGGCGAGGGACAATGCCGAGATCGTGGCCGCGGCCGCCGCGAATTTCCACTCCACGAGTATGAGCTGAACCTTGTCGGGCCGCGCGCCGGCGAACTCGGCGATGCCATTCGCTCGGGCAAGGCGATTGAGGAACAGCTGAAATAAGGCCACATTCGCGGGCGAGGAGAGATGTCCAACGTTTCGGAGCTCTCGCATGTCATTGTCCGGCACGACAACCCGCTATGGGCGCCTCGCCCAGGCATTTCATTGGCTGACGGCATTGCTGGTGCTCATTGCCTTCCTGGTCTCGGCGGGCGGTCCGCCGGAGCGGGTCTATTCAGCGGCCAGGGCGTCGACGCTGCTGCTGCACGAGTCGCTCGGCTTCACCGTTTTCTGCTTGCTGGTCGTTCGCCTGATCTGGCGCCGGTTCGACCGCATTCCCGATGCCCCGGCCATGCCGTCCTGGATGGAGGTCGCCTCGAAGGCAACGCATTGGGCGCTTTATGCGCTGCTGTTCGCCGTTCCGGCGACAGCCATGGTCGGCGCCTTGTTCGGCGGCCACCCGGTCACTGTCTATGGGCTGGGAGCTATCGGTCCGTTTTCCGGCAGCTGGGGCGCGCCGCTGGCGGAGATTCACGGCACGCTCGGCGACGTCATGATGTGGATCGCCGGCCTGCACGCGGCCGCCGCCATCTTCCACCATTTCTTCCTTCGCGACCGGGTGCTGAGCCAGATGCTGCCGGGCCTGCCCGATCCATCGTCGCGGCAGGGCGGCTGAACGCGGTCAGTCGAGAATGATGCGGATCGCCCGATCGACGACCGGGTGCAGGCCGCTGGGCCGTCGAAGCCGCAATACGGAAGTTTCTGAAATAGCCGAATCCTTATTTCAGAAACCTGGTGAGAAATTGAAATAGCTTTTGGAAGTTGGTCGAATCTGACATAACGATTTTCTTATTGTAGAAATCGTGGACGTTTCTGAAATATGGATTTGTCGTCTTACAAGGCGGGGCAGTACGAAAAGCGGTTGGAACATCGCAGCTTCGTGCCGACCTCGATCAATCATCCCTGGATCGTCTCCGACCCGAACATCATAGAGGTGCTTGGCCGCGCCGATCGAGCATTGGGTGAATTGAATGCGTTCGCACAACTCGTTCCCGACATCGATTTTTTCATCAGCATGTACGTTGCGAAGGAAGCAACCCAGTCCAGCCGGATCGAAGGCACCCACACCAATATCGAGGACGCTTTCAAGCAGATCGAAGATTTGTCTCCTGAGGCACGCGACGACTGGGAGGAGGTGCAGAACTATATCCAAGCGATCAATAGCGCCATTACCAGCCTGGAGCGCCTGCCTTTCTCCAACAGGCTACTGAAGGAAACTCACGCCATCCTCATGCAGGGGGTGCGCGGCGACACCAAGCAACCCGGCGAATTTCGAACCAGTCAGAACTGGATTGGCGTGAGTCTAAGAAACGCGGTCTTCGTGCCCCCGCATCACGAGCATGTTCCCGAGCTCATGAGCGATATGGAAAAATTCATCCATGCCGACAGCCTGCGCGTACCGCCACTCATCCGCATTGCGATCGCCCACTATCAATTCGAAACCATCCATCCGTTCCTGGATGGCAACGGGCGGCTGGGCCGCCTGATGATTTCGCTTTACCTCGCCTCGCAGGGGCTTCTTGTCAAACCCGCGCTCTATCTGTCCGACTATTTCGAGCGCAACAAGACAGCGTATATCGATCACCTCATGGCCGTACGCGAGGGCAACCATATGCGCGACTGGCTGATTTTCTTTCTCCACGGAGTTGAAGAGACAGCGCGTGCGTCTGCTGACGTGTTCCGCAAAATTCTGGTGCTTAAAGAGCGGATAGAACGGGAAACGCTGCCGCGCTTCAGCCATCGCCGTCAAGGAAACGCGCAACAACTTGTAAGACATCTCTACAGGCAACCATTGGTCGACGTGAAGGGTGTCACCATTCTGTTGGACACGACGACAAACACGGCTACGTCATTGATTGCCGATCTCATAAGCCACGGCGTTCTAATCGAAGTCACCGGCCAAAGACGCAATCGGTTTTTCGTGTTCGAACGATACCTCCAGCTCTTCGAGAGGCGCAGAGATGGCTGACGTCCGCGCATAGATCGCGTGAGGCCCTCTGACGGCAGCAGTTCGATTTCCTACCCCTCCCTAAGATCACAGCCGCAAGATTGTCGCGATCGCTTGATCCACCACCGGATGCATGCCGCTCGCCTGGAAGGAGAGGCGATTGCCGGAGCCGACATTGCTGGTCATGGCGATGGTGAGGTCCGTCTCGGGATCGTGCAGCATGACGGCGACATAGCCCGGAATGCTGCCCTGGTGCCCGTAGAAGGCGCGGTCCGCATAGGTGCTCTGGAACATGCCCGCGCCCGTCTCGCGCATGCGGGTGCCGGGGAAACTCGCCGGCACGCGGTGTTCGAACATCTCGGCGAAGACCGGCGGCGACAACAGTCCGCCGGAGAACAGGCCGCGCATGAAGCCCACCATGTCTGACGGCGTCGACACCATGTCGCCGCAGCCATAGGCGGCGCCGAAGGGGAAGGAGTCGGAGGAATCCTGCAGTTCATTGGAGTAGGGCAGCACGCCGTCCATTTGCCACATCTCGCCGCCCGAGGCGATGTCGGTGGGCGCGTTCGGCGCCCGCGGCGGCCGGTGGTAATAGCCGCGCACCATCGATTTATCGGGGAAGGCCTCGGTCGCCGGCGACCAGGTGTTGTTCAGGCCGAGTGGCTCAAGGACCGCGCTTCTGACATAGGCGCCCAGCTTCTGGCCGGTGACGGCCTCGATCACCATACCGGCCAGGACATAGCCGGTGTTGTTGTAGACGGCCGGTCCGCCCGGTGGCTTCTGTTTGTCGGAGGCGAAGGCGATGTCGACCAGCTGTTGCGGCGTCCATTGCCGGCTCGGGTCCATCGGAATGTAATATTCGAATTCCGGCAGGCCGCTGCGATGGTTGACCAGCTGGCGTACCGAAATGGTTTTGGCGCCAGGCAGGTCCGGGAACCAGGAGGCGATCGGCGCGCCGAGGTCGAGCTTGCCGGTCTCGGCGAGCTTGACCAGGGCCGCGGCGACGAAGGTCTTGGTGCAGCTGCCGATCTTGAACAGCTGGTCCGACGTGACGGGCGTGCCCAGCGCGCGATCGGCGAGGCCTGATGTGAGGGCGGTTGGTGTGGTGTCACCCCTGGCATAGGCGAGCGACGCACCCACCGCGCCATCGGCGATGTAGGTGGCGAGAAGAGCGTTCAGGTCTTTTGGCATGGTGGTCTCGCTTTTTGTGGATCGCGGGATCTTCGCAAAATCGGCCGCGTAGCGGCCGGATGAGGGGGGTACCCAGCGCGACAAGCCTCAGTCCGCGATATCGACGGCGGCGAAATTCTGCCGGCCGAAGGGGTCGAGCACGTAATTCAGCACGCTCTTGCGGATCGGGATCGCCACCATCGAATGGGCGATCGGCGCCACCGGCACCTCGGCCTTCAGGATGGCCTGCGCCTTTCCATAGATCGCGGCGCGCTCTTTCGGGTCGGCGGCAACGCGGCCCTCGTCGAGCAGCTTCTCGAAATCCTTGTCGCACCAGCGCGAGCGGTTGGAGCCACCCTTCACGCCGTCGCAGGAGAGCAGATAGCTCAGCATGTTGTCGGGATCGCCATTGTCGCTGCTGCCGCCGAGCAGGAAGGCGTCCTGTTCGCCCGCCGCGGTGCGCTTGAGGTATTCGCCCCATTCGAAGCTGACGATCTCCGATTGCACGCCGACCTTCGCCCAGTCGGCCTGGATCATCTCGGCCATGCGCTTGGCGTTGGGATTGTAGGGGCGCGACACCGGCATCGCCCACAGGCTGATCTTGAGGCCGCTTTCATGGCCCGCTTCCTTGAGCAGTTTCTTGGCGCCATCGGGATCGTACTCGATGCCGGCATCGGTGACGGCGCCGAGCTGCGCCGGCGGCACGACGCTGCCGGCCACCGTGCCGGCGCCGGCATAGACCGCATCGACGATCGCCTTGCGGTCGACGGCCTTGGCCAGTGCCGTGCGCACGCGCACGTCGCCCAGCGGCTGGTGCTCGACATTGAAGCCGAGAATGCCGATGTTCTGGCCCTTGAGATCGAGAACCGTGATGTCGGGATCGCTGCGCAGGTCGGCGACGGCACTTGGCGGCGGCGGGGCGGCGACCTGGCATTCATTGGCCTTGATGCGCTCGACGCGGGTGGTCGGCTCGGGCGTGACGGCGAAGACCAGCGTGTCGATCTTCGGCGCGCCGCGCCAGTAATCCTTGTTGGCGGCGTAGCGGACCTGGCTGTCGGGCACATAGGCCTCAAGCACGAACGGTCCGGTGCCGACCGGCATGCTGTCGATCAGCTCCGGCGTGCCGGCCGCGACCATCTTTTCGGTCTGCTCCAGCGACAGGATGGAGAGATAGTCGAGTGCCAGCCCGGCCAGGAATGTGACGTTGGGAGCCGTCAGCGTGAAGCGCACGGTGTAGTCGTCGACCTTGTCTATTCTGTCGATCAGCGTGCCCATGCCCAGCGCGTTGAAGTACTCGTAAGAGCCGCCGCCAAGCTTGTGATAGGGATTGTTGGCGTCGCGCTGGCGGTTGAAGGTGTAGAGCACGTCGTCCGCGTCGAAGTCGCGCGTGGGCGAAAAATGCTCGTTCGACTGAAACTTCACGCCGTGCCTGAGATGGAAAGTGTAGGCCTTGCCATCCGACGAGACATCCCAGCTTTCGGCGAGCGCCGGGCCGACCTCGGTGGTGCCCGGCTTGAACTCGACCAGCCGGTTGAAGATCGTCTTGGCGGCGGCGTCCATGGTGGAATCGGCGATGCCGATCGCCGGGTTGAAGGTCTCGGGATTGGCTTCCGAGCAATAGACCAGCGTCTTGGCGTAGGCCTGTCCGCCGAGAAGGACGGATGAGGCCAGAACGGACGTGGCCAGGAGGGACGTGGCCAGAAGGGACGGGGCAAGCACCGCGCGCAGAGATTTCATCGCAAACGCTCCTGATGACACTTCGGGGTTGAGGGAAGGAACTTCATGGCGTCGTCGCCGGGGTAAGGAAGCGATCGGGCGCCAGCGCCCCAGCGGTGACGCCGAGTGCGGTGACGTCGTCGGGCAGGGGCTCGCCGCGCATCAGCGCCGCGCTCAGCCTGGCCAGCGTCAGCGACACCTGAAAACCGTAGCCACCTTGGCCGCCGAGCCAGAAGAAGCCGGGCAGGCGCGGGTCGAAGCCGGCGACCGGCGTGCGGTCGGGAGCGAAGGTACGCAGGCCCGCCCACGGCGTCGACGGGCGGCCGATGCGCATAGACGTCGCCTGTTCGATGCGGTCGACGGCGATGGCGACGTCGATATCCTCGGGATACGCATCGCAAGGCTCGGAATCCGTCTCGTCGGCGAGCGAACCGATCAATCTGCCGGCATCGGGCTTGAAGTAGAACTGCTCGTGCAGGTCGACCACCAGCGGCCAGCCGGCGATGTCCAACCCGGCGGGCGGATCGAACAGGAAGGCGGTGCGCCGTTTCGGCTGGAAGCCGAGGCCCGGGAGTCTCACCATGCCGGCGACGACATCGACCCAGGCGCCGGCGGCGTTGACGATGATGTCAGCCGAGTAGACGCCGGCGCTTGTTTCAACCCTAAAAGCGCTGCCGTCGCGTGAGATGGCGCGGACCTCCTCGCCGGTGCGGATGGTGCCGCCGCCGGCTTTGAGCTTGGACGCGCAGGTCGCAAGCATCTTGTCCGTGTCGACATCCACCGCGTCCGGCTCATAGACGCCGCCGCATGTGGCTTGCTGGGCAATGACCGGAACCAGCGCGTGGAGCTCGGCCGCCGAGAGGCGGCGCACTGATGGCACCAGCGCCTGCAAATCACGAGCCAGCTTGTCGATGGCGGCATCGTCACCGGTCCATCCGACATGCAGCGCGCCACGCCGGTGGGCGACGAAACCGCCCTCGACGATTGCCTGCCGGCTGGCCAGCGTCAGCCCGCGCACGAGGCGGTTGCCGTAGGTCTCGGTGAACAGAGCGGCGGAGCGTCCGCTGGCGTGGTAGCCAAGATGCGGCTCGCGCTCGATGACGGTGACTTCGGCCCAGCCCGCCACCTCGGCGGCAAGCGAGAGGCCGGCAATGCCGCCGCCGATGACGACAATCTCTTGGAAGGACTTTGACTGCATTCATCAGTCGTAAAAATAATTTCGTATCCAGTCAATATTTAGCGTATAAGAAAATTTCGGTGTTGTTGATGGCTGCGGGGAGTTCGACTACCTAGGGTGGAGCGGCGCGATCCCGCGCCTTGGAGCTGGCAATGTCGGAGCAACCCAATCTCGGTGATTGTCTGCGGGCTTTGAGAAAAACCCATGGCTGGACCTTGCAGGAGGTCAGCGCGCTCACCGGCGTCGCGGTGTCGACGCTGTCCAAGGTCGAGAACGACCAGATGTCGCTGACCTACGACAAGCTGCTGCAGATCTGCGAGGGGCTCGGCATCCATGTGACGGAACTGCTCAGCGGCGACCGCAAGCAGCCGGCAGCGCGCACCCGCCGCTCGGTCACCTCGCAGTCCAACACGCTGCGCCAGCTGACCCGAAATTATGACTACCGGTATCTCGCCACCGACCTGGTGCGCAAGCGCATGGTGCCGATTCACGCCTATGCGCGCGCCCGCACGCCGCAAGAATTCGGCCCGCTGACCAGGCATGCCGGCGAGGAATTCCTGATCGTGCTCAAGGGCGAGATCGAACTGCATACCGACCAGTACGCGCCGGTGCGGCTGAAAGCGGGCGAGAGCGTCTACATCGATTCCACCATGGGCCACGCCTATCTATCGGTGGGCGAGGGCGACGCCGAGATGCTGTGCGTCTGCTCCGGCGACGAGCCCGACATGGAAGGCACGCTGCTGAGCGAGCTGGAGACGGTTGAAGGATAGGGCGCAGCTCACCGCGCAAGTTTTCTGCAGCTCGATTCAGGCTTTCTCGTTCGAACTGCGCGGCGAAACCGGCTATAGGACCGCTGAAACCGTAGCTCCCGCCAATCTGAAAAGGAAATCCGATGAGTGTAGAAAAGATAGCCGTCATCGTGGCCGGCGGCAGCGGCATGGGGGCGGCGGCGGCCAAACGGCTGGCGGCGGATGGTTTCAAGGTCGCCATCCTGTCCTCGTCCGGCAAGGGCGAGGCGCTGGCCAAGGAGCTTGGCGGGCTCGGCGTCACCGGCTCCAACCAGTCGAACGACGATCTGCAGCGGCTCGCCGACCTGACCCTGGAGCGCTATGGCCGCATCGACGTGCTGGTCAACAGCGGCGGCCATGGACCGCGCGCGCCGATCCTGGAGATCACGGACGAGCAGTGGCACACCGGCATGGACGTCTACCTGATGAACGTCATCCGGCCGGTGCGCATCGTGGCGCCGCAGATGGTCAAGCAGAAGGGCGGCGCCATCATCAACATCTCGACGGCCTGGGTAGCAGAACCGAACGCGATGTTCCCGACGTCGGCCGTGTTCCGCGCCGGCCTTGCCGCCTACACCAAGATTTTCGCCAACACCTACGCGGCCGACAATGTGCGCATGAACAACGTGCTGCCCGGCTGGATCGACAGCCTGCCCGCCACCGAAGAGCGCCGCGACAACGTGCCGATGCAGCGCTATGGCACATCAGAGGAGATCGCCGCGACGATCGCGTTTTTGGCGTCGGACGGGGCAGGGTATATTACCGGGCAGAATATCCGCGTGGATGGGGGTGTGATCCGGGCGCTGTGAGGGGCGGCTGGCGGCGATCCCATACCTCTCAGATTAGCCGAAGCCCTCCCTCCCTTCGTCATCCTAGGGCGTAGCAAGGAGCGAAGCGACGCCGCGCAGACCCTAGGATCCATGCCGCGACGTGGGCCGAAAAAATACGGCGAACGAGGATAGTCCCCGGACGGGTGGCGGTTACCGTCAACGCATGACCGGCTATGTTTACATGACAGCGAGCCAGAAGGGCGGCACCATCTACATCGGTGTCACCAACGATCTCGGTCGCCGCATGCCGGAGCACAAATCCGGCGAAGGTTCGCGCTTCACCAGGCGCTACGGTGTGCAGCGGTTGGTCTGGTACGAGGAACATTTCGACATTCGTGACGCCATTCAACGCGAGAAATCGCTGAAGCGCTGGTCGCGACAATGGAAGATCGAACTGATCGAGAAGACCAATCCGGAATGGTTCGAGCTGTTTCGCGGAACAGGTTGGTCGCGGTTTGATGGCGTTTCGTCGGAGGTTGGAGCCAGGTTCGGCACAGTTTTTACCCGTCGCAAGCGTCGCGGCATCCTAGGTTCTGCGCCGCGTCGCTTCGCTCCTTGCTCCGCCCTAGGATGACGAAGCGAGGGAGGGCTTCGGCTAATCCCCACGTCAACTAGCAACCCTTACGACGGCTTCCCAGTTCACTGCGACCGCTTCGCCACCTGATCCGCATCCGTCAGCGTCTGCAGAAACGCCACGATGTCGTCGATCTCGGCATCGTTGAGCGCCGGCTTGTCGCCGGGTTTCTTGCCGTCGAAGGGCGGGTCTTGATTCAGGTTCGACCAGTAAGCCTTTGGTAAATCGTCATATTTGTCGACGGTACCGTAAGCGTTTTTCGGGTACCAGCGGCCGGGGTCGGTGTCGCGACTGGCGTAGAAGGCCACCGCTTCGCGCAGCGTGTGGAAATATCCGTTGTGGAAGAAGCTCTTGCGCAGCGCCACGTTGCGCAGGCTCGGTGTCTTGAACAGGCCGCAATAGTCGGTGCGGCCACGGAAATCGGTGCGCAGGGGACCGCACAGGCCGAGATCGACATAGGCCGGGTCGGCGTTGGCCGGGATGGCCGGATTGCGCGGCACGGCGATGGCGATGAGGCCGAAATCGGTGAACTGCGGCGGCTCACCGTCATTGGCCGGTTCGCTGAGGTGGCAGGAGGCGCAATTGCCTTTCGCCTCGTCCTCGAACAGGGCGCGGCCATGCAGTTCCCGCGCCGATAGCGTCGCCTTGCCGGCGAGGAAGGCGTCGTAGCGGCTGGAATAGGGGTAGAAGTCGACCGCGCTCTGCTCGAATGTGCCGAGCGCCTCGGCGGCGGCGTCGAAGGCATCGCCCGGGCGGTCGAAGACATCGTTGCCGAAGGTTGCCTTGAACTCGTCGGCATAGGCTGACTTGCGCAAGGCGGCGGAGACGGCTGCTTCATCCTTGTTTGCCATCTCGAACGGCGAGAGCAGGGGGATTTTAGCCTGGTCCCCACCGTGATCGGCGCGGCCGTCCCAGGTCAGGCCGCCGGTCGGGCCATTGTCGACGCTCTCGTCGCCCTCGTCCTCGGAATCGTGGGAATGCTCGGTGAAGGCGGGCGCCGCCTCGAGGTAGCGCAGCGACGGCACCGCGCGCACGCCGGACTGGTCGAGGTTCGGGCCGCCCATTTCGACCGGTGTGGCCGAGGCCGGACCGAAGGCATGGCGCGGATCGTGGCAGGAGGAACAGGCCTGTTTTCCCGACGCCGAGAGCGCCGGGTCGAAGAACATCTTTCGCCCCAAGGCAGTCAGCGCCTCGGCGCGTGCGAAGGCTTGCGCACGCGACAGCGGACCGGGATGGACGCCGTCCGACCCCGCCGTATTCGCGGGCGCGGCAAAGCCAAAGGTCGAGATCGCGGCACTCGCGATCACCAGGCTTTTCCATCGTCTCGTCATCATGGGGCACGGTCCGCTTTGGCCCGGAAATAAGAACGCAGTGCAACGGATTGATGACCGGTCCCAGTGCTCACGAAACCGTGTTCGCCGCGGCGGCGGATGTCACAAAGGTGACAAGGCCTCCACGTTAGCTGCCTATGGTTCCCGCGCCGTAGCCCCATAGCCCATAGCCCATAGCCCATAGCCCTATAGCCCCATAGCCACAGTCAAGCCACGAGGTCTTCCCATGACGAGGCTCAAGTTCCTCACTTCCTTCTGTCTGGCCGGTTCGGCCTTGTTTCCCCTTGCGGCCGCCAATGCCGCCCCTCCCGGCTTCGACAAGATCGACACCGTCGTCGTCATCTATGCGGAGAACCGCAGCTTCGATAATCTTTATGGTGGCTTCCCCGGCGCCAATGGGCTGGCCAATGTCTCGGCCGACCAGGCGCGCCAGCTCGATCGCGATGGCAAGCCGCTGACCGAACTGCCCCCGGCCTGGGGTGGGCTGACCGGAAAGGGCGTCACGCCCGTGGTGACGGAGGCGCAGACCGCGCATCTGGCCAACGCCGCCTTCGCCATCGACGATCCCAAAGGCTTCAACGAAGGCACCAATGTCATCACCCACGATTTGTGGCACCGTTTCTACCAGGAGCAGATGCAGATCGACGGCGGCAAGAACGATAAATTCGTCGCCTGGGCCGATTCCGGCGGGCTGGTCATGGGCCATTATGACGGCTCGAGCCTGCCGATGTGGCAGGTGGCGAAGAAATATGTGCTGGCCGACAATTTCTTCCAGGGCGCCTTTGGCGGCTCCTTCCTCAACCATTTCCAGCTCGCCTGCGCCTGTACGCCGGTCTATCCGCATGCCGACACGAGTCCGATCAAGGGCCAGATCGCCGTGGTCGAGGCCGACGGAACGACCTTGAAGGTGGCCGACAATTCGCCGCCGTCGGCGATGGGCGGCGTGCCGAAATTCGTCAATGACGGCGCCATCACGCCCGATTTTTACGCCGTCAACACCATGCAGCCGCCCTATCAGCCGAGCGCCAACAAGCCTGCCGAGGGCGGCGACAAGGCGCTGGCCGATCCGGCCGCGCCCACCACGCTGCCGCCGCAGCACGACATCACCATCGGCGATCTCTTGTCGCTGAAGGGGGTCGACTGGGCCTGGTACGCCGGCGCCTGGCAGGCTACCCTCGACGGCAAGAACGCCACGCCGGTGCCGAACTTCCAGTTCCACCACCAGCCGTTCAACTATTTCGCCGCCTACGCGCCCGGCACGGCAGCGCGCACCGAGCATCTCAGGGATGGCGGCCTGGATGGCGCCGCGTTCATCAAGGCGATCGACGACGGCAAGCTGCCGCAGGTCGCCTTCTACAAGCCGCAGGGCAATCTCAACGAGCACTCAGGCTATGCCGACGTGACATCGGGCGATCGGCATCTGGCCGACCTCGTCGCGCATCTGGAGAAGAGCCCGCAATGGAGTCACATGCTGGTCGTCGTCACCTATGACGAGAATGGCGGCTTCTGGGATCACGTCGCGCCGCCCAAGGCCGACCGCTGGGGCCCGGGCAACCGCATCCCGGCCTTCATCGTCTCGCCCTATGCCAGGATGGGCACGGTCGACCACACGCAATACGATACGACGTCGATCCTGCGCTTCATCACCGCGCGCTACGATCTGCCGGTGCTGACGGGCATCGTCGCCCGCGACAAGGCGCTGGCCGCCAATGGCGAGCCGCCGATGGGGGATTTGTCAGCCGCGCTGGATCTGAGCCGATAGGGAGCGGGCGAAACGCCGATACGCCGCCGCGCCGCAGCGCGCGGTGGCCTTCTCAGCCGCCATTCACAAGCGCCAGAATGAGCTTTTGCAGATTGCCGCCCTGGCCGAGTTCGATGCGGTCGAAATCGCGGCTTGCCTGCCGCTGCGCCTGCGAAAGGGCGGACAGGCGTTTGGTCATCTCGACCCGGATCTTGCTGCATTTGGGATCGTCGGGAACGGTGAGGCCGACCGTCGCCGCCTCGATCTTGCGCGCCATGTCGACAATGGTCGCGCCATGCACCTTTTCGTGGGCGCTGACGCCTGCGAGGAAAACCTCCCAGTTCTTCTGGATGGCGGACGGCAGCGGCGAGGAGGGGCTTGGCAAGGTGTAGGTGATGATGAGCTTTGGCTTGGCCGAGACCAGCACGCAGGCTCCGGCACGCGGCTGATAATCCCTGGTCCAGGTCAGCTTGAAATTGGTGTGGGCGATGGCGCGGGTAATGCCGACATTCGGCCCGTTCTCGCCGATCGACCGGTAGAGCTCGAGCCCGGACTGGCCTGAAATGGCGTAGGTCTCGACCTTCTCGACAGGCTTCCACTCGGCATGCGCCGCAAGCGGGAAGGCCACCAGGGCGGCGGTCGGAAGATACAGGCGAACACAGGCTCTCAACACTGCTCTCTCCGAGGCGCGCGGCCCTGCCGTTCAGGCAACGCTATTCAACGGCTTTTCCTATATGCTGCCGGCGGGCGCTGCAAATGGCCCGGAGGGGGAAGTCATGAGAAGAAATCTCGTTGCCGCCGCTGCCCTGGCGGCGGTGCTTGGCGCGCAATCGGCCTTCGCGGCATCCTGCGGCGGCTGGAGCGCCAAGATGGAGGAAGACGAGGGCGGCAGCGTGCTGACCGCTTCGGTCTGCGGCGGGCCGAAGGGCGACGCCTATCTGATGCTCAATTGCTACGACAAACCGGTGCTGAGCTACGATTTGGGCGCCATGGGCCAACAACTGGAGCCGGGCATCAGCGGCGCTTTCGACTTCAAGGTCGACGGCAAGACGGTGACGAAGACCCTGCAGCTGGAGGCGATGTACAATTATTTCGTGGCCGATCTGGAGAAGGGGGACCCGCTGCTCGACCTATTGCGGTCCAAGGGGGACGTGTCGGTCAGCGCTGCCAAATATGGTTCGATCAGTTTTGCGCTGAAGGGTTCCAGTGGGGCAATCGGCAAGGTGCTGGCGCAGTGCGGCAAGGCCAAGCCGGCGGAGGACGGGGATTGAACCTCGAGAGGTTGCGCGCCCCTCGTTGTCCTACCGCCCATTGATCTCCATTCTATTAGCGGCTTGCCGCCAGTGCCGGGCGGCCGTATCTCACGTCCATGACCGACATCCAATTCCGCAAGGCGCAAGCCTCCGACCTGCCAGCCATCGTCGCCATGCTCGCCGACGATCCGCTGGGTGCCGCCCGCGAAGACGCCTCGTTGCCGTTGGCGCAGGGCTATATCGATGCCTTTGACGCCATCGATGCCGATCCCAATCAGCTGCTTGCCGTGGCCGTGGATGGCGCGGAGGTAATCGGCACCCTGCAGATCAGCTTCCTTGCCGGTATTTCGCGCAAGGGCGGCTGGCGCGGGCAGATCGAGGCGGTTCGCGTTGTCAGCGGCAGGCGCTCCGACGGCGTCGGCAAGAAGATGTTCGAATGGGCGATCGACGAGTGCCGGGCGCGGGGCTGCGGCCTTGTGCAGCTCACCACCGACAAGGGGCGAGCGGATGCGCACCGCTTCTATGAAGGGCTCGGCTTCAGTGCCAGCCATATTGGTTACAAGAAGAGCCTTTAGCGGAAACCCGCGCCGGTTCGGGCCTGGCGGTGACTGGCGTATAGCGGAAGCCCTTCAGGCACTATTCAAATCGCCTGGCAAAGCGGGTATAGGTCAGTCAGGTTGACCTATTGTAAAAAGCGTCCGGGGAGGCGTGTCGTGACCCTTTTGAACCTTTTGGCCTCGCGCTCATCGCGCATGAAGGCCTCCGAAATCCGCGAGCTGTTGAAGCTGCTCGACCAGCCCGACATCATCTCCTTCGCCGGCGGCATTCCCGATCCGTCGCTGTTTCCGGCGGACGCCATCCGCGATGCCTATGCCGACGTGCTCGGCGGCCCGGAAGCGGGGGCAGCACTGCAATACCAGGTTTCGGAAGGCTATCTGCCGCTGCGGCGCTGGCTCGCCGGGCAAATGGGCAAGCTCGGCGTGGCCTGCGACGAGGCCAACATCTTCATCACTTCCGGCTCGCAGCAGGCGCTGGATTACCTCGGCAAGCTGTTCCTGTCGCCAGGCGATACCGCGCTGGTGACATGGCCGACCTATCTCGGCGCGCTGCAGGCCTTCAACGCCTACGAGCCGCGCTACGACCGGCTGCGGCCCGAGGGCGGCAACATGACGCCCGATGCCTACCACACTGCCGCCGCCGCTCATGGCGGCAAGGTGAAATTCGCCTATCTGGTGCCCGATTTCGCCAACCCGACCGGCAACACGCTGGACCGAAAGCAGCGCGAGGCAGTGCTCGACCTTGCCGGCGAGCTCGACATCGCCGTCATCGAGGATGCCGCCTACCGGGCGCTGCGCTATGACGGCGAGGGTGTGCCGCCGATCCTGGCGCTCGACTGCATCAGGTCCGGCGGCATCGACAAGGCGCGCACGCTCTATTGCGGCTCGTTCTCGAAAATTCTGTCGCCGGGCATGCGTGTCGGCTGGGTTTGCGCTCCGCGCCGCGTGGTGGAAAGGCTGGTGCTGATGAAGCAGGCTTCGGACCTGCACAGCCCGTCCGTCAACCAGATGGTGATGCACCGCGTCGCCGAAGCCGTGTTCGACGGCCAGGTGGAAAAACTCATCGGCGCCTACCGCGAGCGCCGCGACGGCCTGCTTGGCGGGCTTGACGCCAACATGCCGGAGGGGGTGACCTGGAGCCGTCCGGAAGGCGGCATGTTCGTCTGGGTGACGCTGCCGGAGGGCACCGACGCCACGGACCTCCTGGCACGGTCGGTGAAGGAGGCGCGGGTCGCCTTCGTGCCGGGCAACGCCTTTTACGCCGACGGCACCGGGCGCAACACGCTGCGGCTGTCGTTCACGCTGGCCACCCGCAGCGCGGTGAGCGAGGGTATTCCCCGGCTGGCGGCGCTGCTCAAGGGGTAGAGCAAATTCCAGGAAAAGTGTGAAACGGTTTACCGGGACAAGCGCGCAGCACCTTCCCCAGGAATTGCGCAATAGCAAAGAGCGGCAGGCGCCTAAGCCGGCACGTTCACCAGCTGCTTGAGCTTCGCAAGCCTGGCGCGGGCGAGCTTGCGGATCGGCTTTTCGAAACCCTCTTCGCCGGCTTCGACGACGAAGACCAATGTCTTGAAGTCCAGCATGAACTCGTCGATGGCCCGCGTCGTCTGTTCGGACCTGTCCTTGAACCGGCGCAGCAATGCGTTCGCTTCCTCGATGGCATCGGCATTGGCGCCGTCGACCAGCGCTTCAAGCTTCTGAAAACAATCCAACCGAAAATTCTCCCGCCGCGCCTCCAAACTTGCCATCGGTGCAAAAGTTCCATCGGGCTCGAAAAATTGTCGCTGGTTGTCAGCAGAGGCTCGCGCCCCGCGTTGACGCCCTGCCAACCGCACCTAAATTCGAGGCCTTGCGAGGAGGCGCTTTCATGGAAACCCAGGAATTGCATCGCGGCCGGCTCATCGACCACCTCCAGCTCGTGGTCCGGGATCTCCCCGCCAGCCGGCGTTTCTACGAGGCGGTTTTCCAAGTCCTTGGTGTCCCGATCGGCGGCACCGGCGAGGATTATTTCTGGGCCGACGAATTGTTCATTTCCAGCGCCGACAGCCGGGCCGCGCTGGGAAAGCTGACCGGACGTCATCATCTGGCCTTCCAGGCCAGGGATCACGCCATGGTCGATGCCTTCTACAAGGCCGGGCTCGAAGCCGGCGGCACGGACAATGGCGCGCCTGGCGAGCGGTCCTATCATCCCGGCTATTATGCCGCCTTCCTGCTCGACCCGGACGGCAACAACATCGAGGCCGTCCACCACGGCCCGGCCAACCGCAGCGCCGCGTCGGTGAAGATCACGTTCTAGGAGCAATCGGTCGACCGCGTTGAGGCGAGGTGATTCCGATGCCGCATTTCCGGGGTATTTCGGAGACTCGGACGCCACACCGGCGAATCCGATCGGATTCTTGACCTGGGCGGCACTGAAATTGTCCTGCGGAGCATGGATGGCGCCGTCTCTGGACAAGAGGCAAATCGGTCCCATACGGTGCGGTTTCAGGGAAGACGCGTGCGCGGGAAAGGCCGGTTGCTCGTTGAAAAAGAACGTCTTCTCTTCGCTCGATCTGCCGTCGCATCTCGACGACCGCGCGCGCTTCGCGCTCTGGCAGGACATTCATGTCGCCGAGATCTGGTCGGTCGAATATGCCATCTCCGGCAATGTGCCGTTCCAGGCGGATATCGAAGCCACCGCCATCGGGCCGCTGGTGCTCGGGCGGATGGCCGGGACGATCAAGCATGCGAGCCGCAAGACGCGCAACATCGCCGACGACGGCCGCGACGGCTATCTGCTGCTGGTCAACGATGGCGACACCAGGCTGAGCGGTGTGCAGACCGGCCGCGACTACAGCATCGGCAGGGGCGAAGGCGCGCTGGTCTCGGCTTCGGAAGCGCTGGAAATGACCGGCGGCGACCGCAATGTCTGGACCAATGTCGTGGTGCCCCGCGAAATCATGGAAAATGCCTTCGCCCATGTCGAGGACCGCCTGGCGCTGACCATCGGCGTCGACAATGAAGCGCTCGACATGCTCAAGCGCTATTGCGGCTTCCTGGAAGCGGGGCCGGCATTGCTCTTGCCCGATCTTGTCGCCCATGCCACCGAAACGATCGTCGACCTGATCGGATTGGCGACGGGCGCCAAGGGCGAGATCGCCGAGCTGGCGGGCGTGCGAGGCCTGCGCGCGGCAAGGCTGCAAGCCATCCTGCAGACGATGCGGGACAATTTCGCCGATCCCGGCATCTCGGCCCAGCATATCGCCCAGCGTTTGCGGCTTTCCGCGCGCTACGTCCATGATCTCCTGCAGGAAACGGGCTCGAGTTTCGCCGAGCATATTCTCGAACTGCGTCTGCAGAGAGCCCACCGCATGCTGCGCGACCGGCGCAACGACCGCATGCGGGTCAGCGAGATCGCGCTGTTGAGCGGCTTTTCCGACGTCTCCTACTTCAATCGCTGTTTCCGCCGCCGCTTCGGCTCGACGCCGAACGCGGCCCGTTAGAGCGAATCATCGTCTCACAGAATCGATGGCCGCTCTAACTCCTTGTTTTCGCAATTCCGGGCGGAAGCGCGGCACCAAAGACAAGGACTCGAAGCGAGTCGGATCAGTTGTCTTCGAACCGATCGACTGATGCCGAACGGCCACACTGATCGGCCCGAGTGCCGCAGCGCTCTCCACGACAATTCCAATGCGGCTCAGCCCAAGACGCCGCCCGCGAACAATGCAAAACCTCGACGATACCCGGGTCGCCGCGGAGTATTTTCCACGGCCGGGGAAAGCAACATCATTGGGGTAGCAAACAGTGAAAACGATTCTTCTCGCCACCATCCTCGTGCTTGCGCCAGCCGGCATGGCGTCCGCGGCGGACGTCAACGAAACCTTGCCGGTTGCTGCCGGCTATGACTGGTCCGGCCTCTATGCCGGCGTTCACTTCGGTTACGTAGCCGGGAAATCCAATCTCTTCATCGGCGGCGCCGGCATTGGGGGCACCGACGTCAATGCTGCCTTCGATCCGGACGGTTTTATTGGTGGCATCCATATCGGCGTCAATCAGGAATTGGCGAACCGTTTCGTGCTCGGCGCCGAGGCTGACCTTGCCTACGGCAATGTCGATGCGGTGGGGACCTTCGCCGGTGCCGGCGCGTTGTTGTCGAGCGAACTCAAGTGGTCGGGTTCGGCCCGGCTGCGGGCCGGCTATGCGTTCGATCGGACGTTGCCTTATATCAGTGCCGGCGTGGCAGCGGCCAAGTATGAAATGAGTGTGGTCAGCAGTGGTCCCCTCGGTACAGTAACAATCCACGACGAAACCCATCTTGGCTGGACGGTTGGGGCCGGCGTCGAGCACGCTTTCACCGACAAATGGATCGCCCGCGTCGAATATCGCTATTCCGACTTTGGCAAAGAGGATCTCTCGGTGCCGATTTTTGGTCTTGGCACGGTTTCGAACATCGATCTCAAGACGCACGATTTACGCGTCGGCCTCAGCTATAAGTTCTGACACGCCGGTTCGAACAAAACCCTGGCGTCCGCGCCGGGGTTTTGCCTGCGCCGCGGCTGATGCTGAACGGCCACACCGGCCGGGCGGGGTGCGGCGGCGCGCTCCAAGACAATTCCGATGCTGTCCAGCCCAAGACGCCGCCGGCGATCAATGCAACACCGTAGCTTCGACTGACCGCCACTGACCATGTCGGTCGTGGTGCAGCATCCCGGGGACAGCAGACAAGCAATGAAAACGATTCTTCTCGCCACTGCCTTTCTTTTCGTTCCCGCCGGCATGGCGTTGGCCGCCGACCCCACCGAGACCTTGCCGGTCGCGGCCAGCTACAACTGGTCCGGCGGCTATTTCGGAGCACAGGCCGGATATGCCCGGAGCGACGCCAGGGTCGGACAGACTTTCGCGCCGGGCAGCTTCGACAATTACGGCTGGGGTTACAGCCCGTCCGGCGGTTTCGGCGGTGTGTTTGCCGGCTACAACAAGCAGTTCGACAGCGGATTGGTTGTTGGCGTCGAGGGAGACTACAGCTTTGCAAGCGTGAAAGACACGACGCTCTACCGGGCGCTCGGCGTCGACGACCCCGCCTTTGGTGGCGAGCTCGAGCTTGAGGCGGTAGGCACCGTGCGCCTCAGAGCCGGTTATGCGATCGATCGCTGGCTTCCTTTCGTCACCGGCGGCCTGGCGGTGGCAAGCTACAAACACACGACCACCAACATTCCGGGCGGTCCCTATGCCGACGTCCGAGATACCGTCGCGGGTTATACGCTGGGTGCGGGCGGCGAATACGCCGTCACCGACAATTGGGTGGTTCGGGGCGAATACAGGTTCGCCGATTTCGGCCGCCACACCTCCGTGCGCCACGCCTTCTCCAATGGCGCTCCCCTCAATCGGGATGCCATCGAACTGACGACACAGGATCTGCGGATCGGCGTGGCCTACAAATTCTGATCTCCACGGCCGGACGCTGGTCCGGAAATTCGCATTCGAGGGCTCTAATGCATCGCTTTTCAATCTTCGCCGCGTCGTCGCTGGTCGCCGCGACCTCCGCTTACGCCGCCGATACGCAGCAACCGCTGGCAGCGGAGACGGTGGTGACGCCGCATGTTTCGGGCTACGGCGAACTCTATCTCGGCGGGCTTCGCTTCGTCGGCGACGACTACACGACCCGGGCCGGCGGCGGCGCCGTGCGCGTCAACATTCCGTTTGCCGAGCGCTGGAATTTGCAGGGCGACCTGACCTACGACCGCATCTGGGGCCATTACGCCCCCCTGGATGACACGCGCGGTGCGGTCCATGGCTTCTACCGCGATTCCGACCGTTTCGCCGCCGGCATTTTCGCCGCCTACACATCTGTCGGCGAAAGCGGGGTGACCGTAAACAACTATGCGGTCGGCCCGGAAGCACAACTCTATTTCGGCAATCTGACCCTCTATGGCCAGGCCAGTGTCGGCCAGCTCACCATCAGCGACTTTCATGGCGACCAATGGGGTATACGCGCGGTGGCGCGCTACTTCGTCCGGAAGAATCTTCGCCTCGATGCGGAGCTCGACTTCAACCGAACCGACTACAACGGCACCAACGAAGACGTGGTCGGTGCCGCCGTGCAGGCCATGTACCGGTTCGACGAAACGCCATGGGCGGTGTTCGGACGCTATGAATTCGAGCGGAGGAAGTTCGAAACGTCTACGCAGGACACCAGGGCCAACAAGGTCGTCATCGGCCTGCGCGCCAGCTTCGGCAGCGATACGCTGTTCGACGAGGACCGCAACGGCGCGACCATGGACACCTATCGGGCCGCTTCGGTGATCAACACGAAGTGAGCCGGCGGCACGACTGGAAAGGCGCGGCCTGGCTTTTGCCTTCGACCTGCATGCCGAGCGGGTTATCGGACTGGTCGCACGGCCGATGCCGCCTTCGCGGCGCGTCCTGGAAAAACACGTTTTTCGCTTCGAAGGCGAGGTGACGCCGCACGGTGCGCCGACCGACCTCTTCGCTCTCGAAAGAAGGCGGGAAACAACCGGCACATCCGGTCAATGACAGGGCTGCCAGCCGCAAGCGGGCTTTCTCGCGCCGGCACCTTCGCAAGCGGCACGAGACAGTGGAGACTGGCGCCGATCAGCCTTGTTGAGCCGTGCCTTGCGTTGCCAGATTGGTGGCCGCGGTGCTAACCGGGAAATGGCTGACGGGAATCGACCTCAAAGCAATGCGCGAGGTCTTTCCCAATAACATCCCGAACAGACCATCTCTTGCCCACCGTGGAGAAACAATTTTTATGCAAAAACCAGCCAGGGCGATCCGTGTCGCCGCGCCGTTGCTTACGATTTTGGGCATGGCCACACCATTCATATTAACAATTTCTCATATATCTTCGGCGCAGGCTCAGGAGGAATATCTTCCGACCCAGAAGGACTTTGTCGGCAAATGGCAACTCAGCGGCGCGACCATCCGGCCGCCGCGCGACATGAAGGATGCGGCAACGCCGGAACAGGAAGCGGCCGCCAATGAGTTCCAGCAGACGGTGACCGCGTTTTACGGCGCGTTCGATTATCTGGAGATCACGGCGGACGGCCGCTACAATTTCCATCAGCCCGGTGACCCGGCATCAGGTTCCTGCATCTGGTGCGGAACCTGGTTCTTCAACAAGAGTTCGCTATGGCTGGAGCTGGACACGGCACCCCGGCTTGATATCTACGCCAAGGGCGGCGACATCCAGATGACCTATACCGCCGAACCCGACGAAAAATCGAAATACGCCTGGCTGGTTTTTGGCTGGACGAAGGTCGAGTAGACGCCGCGCGCCTCGACAGGTCCGAGCGGCTTTTCTCCAATCTTGTATGCTCGTATACGAGTTGAAGACCCGGGGAGTTCGCATGAGTCCATTGCCTGAAACCGTGCCGTTTTTCAGTCAGTGGGAGACGCCTGACATGACGCTGGCAGTGCTCGCCGACGGCGCGAAGCCGCGTTGCGGCGGGATCCGCTATGGCAGGGATCAGGCGCTGCCACGCTCGATGAATACACGGCCTGGGCCGCCAATGTCTGCGGCATGGCGTGTCTCAAGATGATCCTGGCGACGCGCGGCGAGATCGTGCCGACGATCGAACTGGCCAGGCGATGCACTCCATATGGCGGCTATGTCGTCAATGAAGGCTCGATCAAGGGGCTGATCTATGCGCCCTTCGTCACCTTCGTGAAGGCGGAATTCGGCCTCGATGCCGAGGTGATGACCGATGTCGCGACGGCTGACATTCCGTCGATCCTCGGCCGGTCGCGGTTCTTCATCGCTTCGGTCAGCAGTTCGATCCGCTGGCCCGAGCGCGAGCCGCCATCGAAGGGCGGACATTTGGTTCTGGTCACCGCCGCCTCGGATGAAGGGTTCCGCTTTCACAACCCATCCGGCCATACCAGTGCCACACAGGCCAACGCAGTGTTGGCGCCAGCCGCTTTCGACCGCTTCTTTGCCAATCGCGGCATTGCCGTCGCCATTTGATTTTGACAGTTGAGGGATTTCGATGACCGGAAAGATCAGGGTTGCGATCCTCTATGGCGGGCGCTCGGCCGAGCATGACGTGTCGCGGCTTTCGGCCGCCAATGTGCTGAAGGCGATCGACCGGACGCGCTACGAGGTGGTGCCGATCGCCATTTCCAGGGAGGGCAGATGGCTGCTGCAGCCGGCGTCCGAGGCCATCGGCGAAGGGGCGGGAGCTCCAGTGTCGCAGGATGGCATGGAGATAGCCCTGCTGCCCGGCGGCAAGGGCCGGCTGATCTCAGCGTCGCCTATGGGAACGCGGGCTGACCTGGCGCCGGTCGATGTCGTCTTCCCCGTGCTGCATGGGCCTTTCGGGGAGGACGGCTCGGTGCAGGGCTATGCGGAGGTTGCCGACGTCGCCTATGTCGGCAGCGGCATCCTCGCCTCGGCCGCCGCCATGGACAAGGATGTCGCCAAGCGGCTCATGCAAGGAGCCGGGCTTGCCGTCGCCCGCTCGGTCACCGTCCATCGTAACGACGTCGGGTCCTTCCAGGAGATCGCCGGGGCGCTGGGGCTGCCATTCTTCGCCAAGCCGGCGCGCCAGGGCTCGTCGTTCGGAGTGAGCAAGGTGAACGACAGGGATGGTTTCGATCAGGCCGTCGAAACGGCTTTCCGCTATGACGGCAAGGCGTTGATCGAGGAATTCGTCGAAGGCCGCGAGATCGAGTGCTCGGTGCTGCAACGGGCCGACGGCTCGCTCACGGTGTCGCTGCCCGGCGAGATCATCCCGGCCGGCAAGCACGGCTTCTACACCTATGAGGCCAAATATCTCGACGCCGACGGCGCGGTGGTCAAAGTGCCCGCCGATGTGCCGGCAGCGGTGATCGACCGGGCGAGGGAAATGGCTGGGCAAGCCTTCAAGGCGCTCGGCTGCGAGGCGATGGCGCGCGTCGATTTCTTCCTGCGCGCCGACGGCTCCCTGCTGGTCAACGAGGTCAACACGCTGCCCGGTTTCACCGACATATCGATGTACGCCAAGGCGCTGGCCGCGATCGGCATCGGCTACAGCGAGGTCATCGATATCTTGATCGAGCATGCGCTGGCGAGGCACGGCGCGCGCTGATCCGAGTCAGCGGCCGCCGCATCGGATAAACCGCCCTTTGGACGGCGTGTTTTTCCACCTCTGGCTAATGTTGCTGGCCGGCTCTATATGCCCGATCATGGGACTGGCAGGGGAGGCATGGAATGGCGGCCAATCGTCGAAACGGGATGGCGTCGCCCGCGCATGGCTTGGAGGATATTCTTTCGCCCGCCGCCCCGCACCCCCGAACGTCGTTGCCCAATGTAGCCACCATCGTCACCACGGTGGCGGCGTTGTATTTCGGGCGTGAGGTTTTCCTGCCGATAGCGATCGCGCTGTTGCTGACTTTCGCGCTCGCCCCCCTTGTGTCCGCGCTCAAACGGGCCGGTATTCCCCGGATTGCCGCCGTCATCGTCAGCGTATTGGGGGCTTTCGCCGCACTTGCCCTCTTCAGCTTCATCGTCGCCACGCAGGTCAGCGAACTGGCGCAAAACATCCCGGTCTACCAGGCCAACATCCTGACCAAGGTCCGCTCGCTCAAGGAGACTGGCGTTGGGGGAGGGATCATTGCCAGGTTGAGCAAGGTGGTCGAACGTGTCGGCCAGGAGATCGACAGGCAGGAGACGCCGCCGCCGGCCGCCGCCCCGGAAAAGCCGCGTGAACCGGTGCCGGTCGAGATCGTCTCGCGCGAAAGGCCTTTGGAGGTTCTGCAGAACATAGTCGGGCCGCTGATCAGCCCGCTCGGATCGGCCGGACTGATCATCGTCGTCGTCATCTTCATGCTGCTGGAGCGGGAGGATTTGCGCGACCGCTTCATCCGCCTTGTCGGGTATGGGGACCTTCACCGTACCACCGAGGCGCTTCAGGATGCCGGCAAGCGTGTTGGCCGGTACCTGCTGATGCAATTGGTCGTCAACATCGTGTACGCCGTACCAATCGCGGCCGGCCTGTGGATCCTGGGCATTCCGAATGCCTTGCTGTGGGGGCTGCTGGCCCTTGGCCTGCGTTTCGTTCCCTATATCGGCCCGGCGATCGGCATGCTGCTGCCGCTGTTCCTGGCGCTGGCCGTGGCGCCGGGCTGGTCGCTCGTGCTGTGGACAGCCGCCCTGTTCGTGGTGATGGAACTGATCACCGGCAATGTCGTGGAACCCTGGCTTTATGGCTCGCGAACCGGGCTGTCGTCCCTGGCCATCATCGTTGCGGCCATCTTCTGGACGTGGCTGTGGGGCCCGCTCGGGCTGGTTTTGTCAACGCCGCTCACCGTGTGCCTGGTGGTGCTGGGCAGGCACGTGCCGCAGTTTGAGTTCCTCGATGTCCTGTTTGGCAACGAGCCCGTGCTCGAACCTCATGCACGCCTCTACCAGCGTCTGCTGGCCGGTGACCCTGACGAAGCCACGGATCACGCCGAGGAGATGCTGGAAGAGAAATATCTGGTCGAGTTCTACGACAAGGTGGCCATTCCCGCCCTGCTGCTGGGCGAGCAGGACCGTGCGCGCGGTGTCATGGGCGACCAGCAAAGGCGTCAGGTGGCCGAGAGCGCCCTGGTGATGGTGGCAAACCTCGACGACAGCGCGCATGAGGAAGCAGAGGAAGAGGATGCCCCGCCGGCGGCCGAAGAGGAGCCGGATGACAAGGATCCTTCCCGCGAAGACGAGACCGAACTGCCCGACGGCACGGATCTGTCGGTGCTTTGCACAGGCGGGCGCGGTGAACTGGACGATGCCGCCGCCGCGATGCTGGCACAGGTGCTGGAAGTCCAGGGGACGACGGTGTCGAAGGCCGGCTTTGCCGATATGGAACCCGCCAACATCCGCCGTCTCGAGCTCGAAACCATCGATACCGTGGTGGTCGGCTTCCTGAACCGGGATTCCATCAAGCACGCCCGGTTTCTGGTTCGCCGGCTGAAGCGGGCGAAAGCGGCGTTGAGGGTGGGAATCGTATTCTGGTCGCAAGCCGCCAATGAGGACAAGGAAGAGGCCGAAAAGCTCGCCCGTGACATCAACGCGGATTTCGTGGCGCATGGCATGGTGGACGCAGTGGTCGGCGCGCTGTCGAACGAGCCGCCAATTGCCCTCAAGCTCGTCGCCAAACGCCGGATGCGGCGACAGCGCGCCACCTCCCGAAAGGCCTCGGCGGCCTCGACCTAGCCGTGGGTGCCGGTTGATCTCCGAGACTGGGTCGATCTCGGTCGTTCACATATTGGAAGCGACATCGCGGGAGGAGGGCGGCCTTGACTTGTGCGCCGGCCGGATCCTCGCGGCCGGGCGGGGGACGCGGGAAACGGGTTTGACTGGATTTCCAGCGGATGGCTTTTGCGCCTTGCGGCGCTGGAGCCAGCTCGACGACAGTTCGGCAAGCAGACTGCGCAGGGCCTTCACGACATCCTCCTCCGCTGGACGATGCGGTAATCTCCGAAGGCCGGACTGGTTCCATGGCGCATGGAGCCGGCGCACCTTGGCGCTTCTGGTTATTGCATCGAGCCTGATCGATGCAGACCGAGAGGGATCATCGAGCTCTCATCACGATTCTCGACGAATCCGGTTCCAGGCGGGGCCAATCCGTTGCCCAAAGCGTCGAATTCGATCGCAGCACCAACCAGTTGGGCAGCCTGCAGGACCAGATGTTCAATGTCCTCGAGGGCGACGTTCTCGGCCAGGTTCCTGGTCCTGATCCTTTCCGCCACCACCGACACGTTGATGATGCCCGCGGTCTTGAACGCTGCGCGGACGCTCGCATAGACGTCTTCACGCAGTCGCGTGGAATAATCGTATCGCATTGAAACCTCCCAAAGCGAGTTGGTTTCCTCAAGCTGGCAGGATGCGCCCCATGGCGGCGCATGGCAAGTTAAAAGTGAAAAAAGTGTGAAGAAAATCAGCTAGTTAGCATAGTTACACGAATGGGCAACCTGCGTTGGATGATCATCATTGGTACGACGCTGCATTCACCCACTGACCGCGCTTGACGCAGGATGCCGAAATTCCTAACTGTAAGTAGAATGAGACGGTTACTAACTCGCCTGATCTTTGCGCTTGGAGGCGCACATGGCTGACCTGGAACGCCCGGAACGACTGCAGATCATGTTGACCCAGGATGAACTGGCCGCACTGGAAAACTGGCGTTTCGACAAACGCATGCCCAGCCGCTCGGCGGCGGTACGCGAATTGCTGCGCCGTGGCCTTGCCTCCGATGGCTTCCTGACGGCCGAGGTGGGCGCCAAGTCGCAGGAATTCGGCGTGCTCCTGCCCAATGGCGACGGCAAGGCCCCGCCGGAACAGGCGGAGTAAAACTTTCGCGGTAAGCCTTCCATTCTCGCGCCGGCGATTGCCTTGATCCGTTTGCGCCTTATCTGATCGGGAAAGATGCAATTGCGGGTGGCGATGAACGACATCGATGGCAGCGACAGACAGGGGGCGACCGCCGACGCCCGGCTCGCGGCAATTGTCGATTCCTCCTTCGATGCCATCATCAGCAAGGACCTGAACAGCGTCATCCAAAGCTGGAACCAGGCGGCGGAACGCATGTTCGGCTACACCGCCGAGGAGGCGATCGGCCAATCCGTCCTCATGCTCATTCCCGATCACCTCAAGAGCGAGGAGACCGAGATCATCAGCAAGATTCGCAGCGGCGACCGCGTGGCGAGCTATGAGACGACGCGCAAGCGCAAGGACGGAGCGCTGATTTCGGTCTCACTGACGATTTCGCCGATCAAGAACGGCGATGGCGAAATCATCGGCGCCTCGAAAATCGCCCGCGATATCTCCGCCGCCAAGGAAAGCGAGCGCCGGATCAGGCTGCTGATGCGGGAGGTCAACCATCGGGTCAAGAACCAGTTCGCGGTCATCCTGTCGATGGTCAGGGAGACCAGCAAGCGTTCGAATGGTCCAGGCGAGTTCGAGGAATTGATCCGCGCCCGCATCATGGCACTGTCGCGGTCGCACGATCTGCTCGTCACCTCCGAGTGGGCGGGGGCGAGCCTGTTCGACCTTATCCAGGAACATCTCAAGCCCTTCGGCCTCGAGGAGCAGATCCTGCTCTCCGGCCCGGTCCTGACGCTGCAGTCGAACGCGGTGCAGAACCTCGGCATGGCCTTTCACGAACTGGGCACCAACTCATCAAAGTATGGCGCGCTGGGCAGCGAAGGCGGCCGGGTCGAGATTACCTGGACCATCGGCTCGGGAGCGCATGCTCCCGGCTCCGCTGGCGAACGGGAATTCCAGCTGACCTGGGAGGAAAACTGCGAACCGCATCCCGGCGACCGGCGCGATCAGACCACGCGCAAGGGGTTCGGCACTGTCGTGCTGCAGCGTGTGGCGCCGCAGTCGCTCGGTGGCTCCGCCATTCTGGAGCGGTCGCCCGGCCATCTCAAATGGCAGCTGAGCGCGCCGCTGGCCTCCATCATCGTGGCGCAGGCCGGCAGCGAGGCCGATGGTGTTTCGCCGGGTTTCGGCATCTAGGGCGATCCGCCGGTCTGGACGCCGCCCCTATTCCCTGTCGGGCTGCACCTGCTCGACCAGGATATGCGCCTCGCGCGCGGCCTCGACAAAGGCCTCCCTGGCGATTTCGGGGGGCAAGTCGCCGCTCATTGCCCTGCGGCAGGCGCGCAGCGCGGACTGATGTTTCAGGCTCCCGGCATCGCGCCAATGTGTCGTCAGGAGTTCGATCGCCTGTTGTGTGTTGGACAGGTTGCGGATGCCTCCGGCAACGCCTACCGAAACGACTACGGGCTTGGAGAACCATGCAGTTTGCATTGGAACCTAGACCATGTTTAGCCCGTGGAACGCGTTGGGCGGCATGAGGTTTCATCGCCGCCGATCACTGTAGCGTGAGCCTTTCGGGCATCTCCGCGCGAACCAATCCCTAGAGGATGCTGGTCGTCACTTCGACAATGATCGCGGCGCCTTCCAGTCCACCGTTGGGAACGTGCACGACGCGCGAGACCCGCAGATCCTGTGGGTTTCCGTCGACCGACAGGGACACGCTCTCGCCAATGCGCGGCACCGCCTGGAAAGTAACATTGGTGGCGTCGGGCCTGTTGTCGATGGATATGCGGCAATTGACGGTCATGGACTCTCTCCGGTGTCTGGCGGTGCCCCGGGTCGTCAACGCGGGGTCCATGAAATGGTTTCAGGAGGTCCGGTTCAAACACCTGCCGACGTCCGCGGGCGAAGTCATCAACCGCCTGGTAGGCCGGCGTCCGGCCTCTGATTCAGTCGTCGGCTCTCGGAACGAAATAGCTGGTGGTGACCGCATCGCCGCCGATTCCACGCGTGACTTGAACCGAGGCATAGCCTTCCGGGGCAATCGAGCCGGTCGCCATCCGGTCGACCCGCTTGCACCGGCCGACCATTTCGCCGCTCGGCCAGGGTGCCAATCTGATTTCAAGCGCCGCTTGGCACTCCGCCATCGATGAATAGACGACCGGGCGCGACTCCATGGGCCGACAGAGCGATGCGTTGCACGACAGCATGATCATCACCGCCGCGGTTGCCGGATCCATGAAACTCTCCTGTTGGCCGACAATGAACGTCCAACACGCCGCAAGGTTTCATGCTGACGGGAGGAAGTGACCCCAATCAGATGGTCCGATTGTCGAGAAGCTCAGGCGGGAACAGGCCAGGACCGAGATCTGACGGCGCACTCACGCCTTATCAAAGGCCCGGCGGCTTCGGTCTCCGCGCCTCTGGGCAGCCAGAATTCCGGGAACATCAAAGGCCAAACGAGGACATGGTCCAGGGGTTTTGGTACCCAAGGCGCGGCTTGGCATTCGCTGCGTCGGTCGGGGTCGATGTTGCTGTTCCGGTTGCTGTGCAGTCCAATTTTGCTGCCACCGCCGCCTTGATCGACAGACCAGCGCATGCGTTCGCGGCGGTAACGGTCGCCTTCTTTTCGTGTGCCGCAGCGACGTTTGAGCCGGCGAGGACAAGCGCCAGGCAAATGAAAACCATCTTCATTAGATCCCCCTATTTTAGCTTAAGCTAAATCAAAGTTAACGTAACGTTACCTGGCCGTCAATCGCGACGGAGGTCCAGGGAGGAAGCCACCTTCCTCCTGCCCGGATACCGGCCGGTTCCTGTCCCGGATCACGGCATCATTGATCGGAGAGGATCGGGAGCTACCCGACCTGGCTCCGGTTACATCATTGGCTTGCAGCTGCCTGGTTCCCGCTCATGGGCTCGAACCACGATTCACGCCTTCAAAGGGCGCTGTCCTACCATTAGACGAAGCGGGAAAGCCGGCACGTTATGGCGCCCAGGCAGCTTGCGGTCAATTCGGGAAATTGTTGACCGGCTCTTCGCAGCGATAGACCGGGCAGTCCCCGTCGCGGGACGGGACATAGGCCGACATCGGCACTTCAGGCCAGTCGCACTCGTTGCCGAACTGCCTGACATAGCGATCGTAAGTGTTGGGGCCAGTGGTCAGCACCACGGCGCGGTGGTTCTGGATCATGGTCCGGATCTGAGCGCAGCCCATGGAGCGGCTGTCGGGCCGGGCGTCGGCCAGACCGGTCGCCGCGAGCACGACGGCCATGGCCATCAACAGGGTCGGAACGCGAGCGGACATGATGGTTTCTCTTCGGTTTGACAGAATTGCGAACGCGGCTGGTCCGGATTCGCCGGGGAATGGCCGCATGCATTGTCGCACATAACCCCCTATCGTGTCCGTTGGTTCCGCGACGGGCCTTGCCGGGCGCGCGTTGGCGCGCCGCGCAACCAAATCGGGCGTCGCGCATTGCTGGGCATGGACGGCAGGAAACCTTACGAAACACCGCAATGGCGGCCCGGAAACGAGGGCCGCGAGGCGATGTGCTGTTCCTTCTGCGGCGGCCGCGACCATCGGTTCGAGGAATGTCCGCGAATGCCCGATCCTTTCCGGCCCGGCGAGCCCGAGGGCGAGGATATAGCGGAGGAACCAGCCGGTTGATCCGAGGTGCCCGGTGGCGGGTGGCTAACCGGCACCCGGCTTGAGCCCGCCGAAGAAATCGATCAGCGCACCTGCCGTTTGCGCGGGCGCTTCCTCCGGGAAGAAATGTCCGCCCGACATTGCGCGGCCGCGCACGTCGTCAGCCCAGTTCCGCCAGAGCGCCAACGGCCCACCTTCGCCGGCATACCATTGGGCGAGCGCGCCTTGCCCGCTCCACAAGGCCAGCACCGGGCAGGCGATGCGCCGGCCGGCGGCTTTGTCCGCCCGGTCGTGGTCGCGGTCCAGCGTTGCCGCGGCCCGATATTCCTCGCACATCGCGTGGAGGTGGGCGGGGTCGCGCAAAGCATCGACATAGGCCTGGCGGATGCCGGCTGGAAAGACATCGGGCGACGACCCCCAGCCACCCAACGCATTGTCGACGATGGCGTCGGCGGCGCCCGCCAGGATCTTTTCCGGCAAGGGTTCGGGCTGTGCCAGCAAGGACCACGGCCAGAAGCCGAGGGCCAGCCGCGCGTCGGCCCGGTCCCAGGCGTCGGCCGTGGGGACGATGTCGAGTACGGCGAGTTTTTCGATACGGTCGGGATGGTCGAGCGCCATGCGGTAGGCGACGCGCCCGCCGCGATCATGGCCGGCGACCATGAAGCTGGTAAAGCCGAGCCGGGCCATCATCGCCACCATCTCCGATGCCATGGCCCGCTTGGCATAGGGAGCATGATCGGCGCTCGAGGCCGGGCAGGCGCTGCGCCCATAGCCACGCAGGTCGGCGCAGATGACGGTGAAACGATCGGCAAGCAGCGGCGCAATATCGCGCCACATCAGATGGGTTTGCGGAAAGCCGTGCAGCAAAAGCACCGCCGGTCCGGCACCGGCGCGGCGCACGAAGATGCCGGCGTCCTCGATATCGACGTCGATAGGCTGGAAATGCTCGAACATGGCTGGCCTCCGGCACAGGCAACGGCTGGAGAACGGGATTGGTTGCGGCGCCTTCGCAAGCGCCGGCTTTTGCGCCGACCACGGCGATCCCGGAGGGAATCACGGTCCGCCGCCCCACGGGGAGGGCAACGGAAAAGCCGCCCCGGCCGCGACGGACCGGTCCCGCGCATAAGCCTCTTGCCCAATCCTTTGGGCCAACCTTTTGGGCCGGCGGGCGTTGTCCCCGTGAACGGAAGGCCGCCGTGGGGCGGCTTCAACGAAGGAGGCCGAGATGAAATCCCTCGTCATTGCGTCATGCGCCGCGATGCTGGCCCTGGCATTGCCGGCAGCGGCACAGACGGCCCAGCAGTCGCCGAACCAGCAGGCCGACAAATGCCGGGCACAAACGGATCAGGGCGGCAAGCAGCAGCCCGGCAACGGCGACCTGAGCGAGAAGCTCAATGATTGCGGTGGCGTGCTGAAACCGCCCCCCACAGGCGACCAGGGCATGGCCGCGCCGGCGCCCGATGAAGGCAAGACGCCGGTCATCAAGCCGGGCGAGGTGCCGCCCCAGCCGCCAAAGCAGTAGAGATCGTTCAGCAGCATTGTCATGACGGCGGAGGAACTTCGCGGATCAGGAAACGTTTCTGTGACAAAACCGGATCTGGAAAGGATGGAGCCGTGAGAGATGTTGCCAGTACCGCCGCGTTGCTTGCCTCTATTGCCATCGTCATCGTCCTGATGCTGACGGCGCCGAAGAGCTTCGGCTTCGAGGCCTCCCACCCGATCGTGGACGGCGATCTGCCAGTGGAATGACCGAAAGCGGTTCCGCAACAAGAAAGCAGGCGAGTTCGCCTGCTTTTCGTTTCCATGGTGCCTTGACTTACCTGACCAGAAGGCCGGCGTGATCGCAGAGCGCGGTGAAGGCTTCCTGCGCCTGTGCCGCGCCCTCATTGTTGGCCAGCGCCGACTCGATCTTTTCGCGCGCGGTCTGGTAGAAGGGGCCGCGCCTGGCTTGTGGCCAGTCGATCAGGATTTCACTGGCGTCCTGAAGCGTGGCCACCTCGCGGATCGTGTCCGAGCCATGAGGCTTGACCCGCAGCGGTGTCGACAGCATCAAACCGGCCATTTGTTTCTCCTGCTACTGGGTCCTCATTGCAGGATGCGCGCCTCGCGCGCGGCGTCGATCATCGCCCGCATCGCCTTTTCCGCCGGCGTCCAGCCGTCCAGCGCATCGCGGCAGCTGCGCAGTGCCGCGCGGTATTGACGGCCTTGTCCGGCCGGCCAGTCGCCAAGGCATTCCAGCCCCTCCCAGGCGCTGCGCACCACGCGCTCCCGCTCGGGGGCGAATTTCAGGCGGATCGGTCGGGGAAACATCTTGTCGTTCAACGGGTCGTCTCCATGATCATGCACATCGGCCGACATGCACCGAGGAAGCGCCGGATAACGTCGGCGTCAGGGGAGGGTTCCGAGCCCGGACGCAATTTTTAACCCTGATTTCAGTCGCGCGCCACGGCGTCCGACAAGGGCCTGGGCGCCGGCGGATCGACATCCTGTGCTTGCGGCCGGTCGTGCTCGAACTGCTCGGCGTCGGGCAAGGCATGCAGCCAGGTCTCGCGCCGGCCGGTCCACAATTCATATTGCGGTGCCAGATCCGTCGGTGCGACGTCGAGGCTGCCGAGCATCACCTCGGCCTCGTTGTCGTCGACCCAGGCGACGCGGCTGCCGCAGGTCGGGCAAAAGCTGCGTGTGCCGTAGCTGGCGACTTCGCCCGATGTCTCGAACGCATCGCGCGGCCAGATGGCAAAGGCCGAATAGACCGAACCACCCGCCTTGCGGCAATCCTTGCAATGGCAAAGGCCAACCCGCGACGGCTGGCCGTTGACGACGAAATGCACGCCACCGCACAGGCAACTGCCGGTCCTGCGTGTTGTGTCGGACATGGTTGCGCCCTCCGTTTCGCCAGCCTGGCTTTGCCTGCCATACGGGTGCTCCAGCCGTGGCCGGCTCCGTCAGTTTGGCATGCCGCGGGCCGGGCGGGACAGATGCTCGTCTGCCATTTCGTTGGCCAGGATGAGAAACCGGGAAAAAGACATCCTGTTCACCGTACCGCCGAGCCCGGTTGACGCGGCCCGCAGCATTCTTCAACGCCATGCCGGCGAATTGGTTGCCGCCTTGCGGCCGCTACTTCTATCCGCGGGCGGCCATGTGGTTGTCGAGCTTCTTGCGCGAGGGTCCGTAGCGCTTGATGATGGTCTGGGCCTCGCTCTGCGGAATGCCGTATTTGCGCGCGAAGGCCGCGACCTCGTAAGTTTCCTCGCTCGAGACCAGCTTGCGGTCTTGTTTGGTCTTGGATTTGTCGTCAGGCATGTCGGGCCTCACTTTCTGTAAGCCGCATGGTCGCGCGGACGCCTATATGTCGCGGTCACACATAACACGGATCGGCGATGCTGGTTCCATCGCGGAGCAATGCCAGTTCAGCCTAGGCCGATGAAGAGGTCGGGCCGGTGCTGTCGGTGTCGCTGCATTGGGCGCAGCGCGCGCTGGCGCCGGGACAGCCGCGGCGATGCGTACCGGCGGGGCAGCAAAGGCCGCTGGAACTCGTCCAGCGCGGGCATTGGAAAACCTGTCCGGTGCCGCCGCAGCCTTCGCACTCCAGAACCGGTGTCCGGACCAGATAGGACTTCGTCCCCAGCCTGACGCTTGCGCCCAAAACCCACCCACCCATATCGTGCACCAGACATAGCTGTGCATTAGCCCCGGCTAACAATATCACGATCAGGGTTACGGACAAGTTTCAGGATCATTAAGAATTTCTAAAGCTGTGCCTGCCGGTAAGCGGTCTTGCTTCTTCCTTCGAGCGGTGCGCTGCCATAGCATCGGGCGTCAAACCGGAACCGGTGAAAATTTTTGCCCGGCATGTCGGATCGGCACATGGCGGTGCGTCCTTGGGGCTGATGAAGCTGGAGAACACCATGTCGCCCCAAATCGTACAATCGCCGTGGCAGACCGCGGCCCTTCTCGTCGCCCGCCTGATCTTCGCCGCCGTCTTCCTGATGGCGGTGACCTTCAAGTTCATGGGCATGGAGGCCACGGCGGGCTATATCGCGGCCGCAGGCTTTCCGTTCCCGCTCTTCCTGGCATGGTGCGCGGCAATCCTGGAGGTGGCCCTGGTGCTGTGTTTCCTCAGCGGCGCCTTCTTCACCCAAGCCGCCCTGGTCGCCGCCGCCTATGTGCTGTTCCTTGCCTTTGCCTTCCACGGACCCAGCCACTGGGCCGGCAACCAGGCCGAGTTCGGTTTCTTCGTCGACCATTTTTCGTTCCTGGCCGGACTGCTGTTCGCGGCGGTCCACGGACCTGGAAGAATTCTGGCGCTGAACCTGGGATGGCCGGGCAGGGCGTAATGAGCATGCCGGGGGCAGGGCATGAGGAGCCCGCCAGGGGCAGGGATCTCACATCTGATCGTTGTAGGGCTCCTTCATCTGGCCGACCATGCGGGCCAGCTTCGAGAAAGACGGCATGTCGGCCTCCGGCTGGCACTGGTTGGCGAGTTCCAGCAGCCGGATCGGAAAATTGACGGCGTCGCGGTTCGACGCCGACATGCCGTCCGATCGCTCCTCGCCGGTTTCCGACGCCTCGGCCTTGCGAAGCGCGATGTCGATCTCCTCCGACGTCAGCACCCCCTTTTTGACCAGGACGTGGTTGATCGAGGCGACGGCCATCAGCAGGCCTTCGAGTTGCAGGTTGGCGACGTTCATGGATTTCTCCCTCCGTTGATCGCAGTGGAACGCATCAGCGGCGTTTCCGATCCGGCCGGCGTGCGGGAACCAGCGCGCCGATCGTGAGCGGTCAGGCGCTACTCCTGCGTCAGGCGCTCGCCATACTCGCGCCAAAGCGCCCTGACTTCCAGGCTGCCGAGGCGCGGGATCGAAGGGTCGCCGCAGTCTATGGCGACGGTGCCGATGTCGTAATTGGGGTAAGCGTTGGCGACGAAGCGGATCGCTTCGCCAAGCGAGTGCACCCGGATGACCGGATCGGCCTGGCCCTGGCCGGTGCTGCGCACACCGGAAACCGTGGCCGGAGCGTGCCGCATCCTGAAGACGGATGCCATGGCTGGTCTGTCCATCGTCCTCTCCCACAAGGCCGTGCGACGGGAATCATTCCATGAGCTGGCGCTGATGATTTCACAGGAGCCGGTTCATGAACAGCCGGATAAACGTCAGCCGCCGGGATCATGCCTCCCGGAGAAATATGAATTTTTTCCTATTTGGCATTGACCGGTGAGGGCAGCGATGCTATAAATCCATCCATGGTGCTGATTTGCGCCACCGACCCGCCGCCGAGGCGGGTTTTGTATTTCTGGTCCTTGGTCGGACTGCCTACTGGTGCGGTGGCGCCGTAGAGCGCTGCTTCCGCGAGATGCGAGAAATTCCATGCCCCGCTATGCCAGCATCATCACCGGCGATGACGGCCGCGAGATCGTCAGCGCCATCGGCGAATTCGAGGGCGCCGGCCCGGTGGCGCGCCTCGGCCGTGTCGAGGCGATTCCCGCCGGCGTGCTGATCGGCATGGTGCGCGATGCGGCCGGTGGCTTCTGCTTTCCGCAGGCCGGTATCGGCGCACAGCTCGTAGGTCTCGCGATGGCGCGGCTCAAGGCTGCAAGGCCTGTGGCGAGGCCCGCACAGGCCGCGAAGCCGAAGCGAGGAAAGGCCAGGAAGAAATCCGCCCGCTTGAAAAAGCGGGCCAGGCAGGCGCCGCCGAAGGCCGCCGCCGATGATGTCAATGTCGGGGCGCGGACCCATGACTGATGAAACCGGGCCGGCGCGCCGCAAGGCCAGGGCGGCAAGGCGCAAGCCCGCTGCCAGTCCGGTAGCCGCCAAGACGCCCCGGCCGAAGCGGACCAAGAAAACATTGGGCGACGATTTCCTGGCCGCCGTGCGGGCCGATTTTCTGGCGCATGGCGCCGGTGTCCTCGCCGAGGTGCGGACCGACAAGCCGGACCAGTATCTGAAGATCGTGCTGTCGGTGCTGCCCAGGGATTTTGATGTCGCCGTAAACCAGCTGGACGCCCTCTCGGATATTCTGTTCGAGGTGATCGTGCGGAAGTTCGGGCCAGCCCCGGAGGACTGACCGCCGGCCCTGCTTTGGGACCGGCACCTGAGGCCTCGATCGAACCAAAAGCCCGCCTTGGCTCACGCCGGGGCGGGCTTTCTTGCGTTTTCGGGCCGCTCATCGTTTCACGGATACGAGGCCCGGCTCCTCTTCGGCGCAAGGTCGGAAAACCGTACTCAGGCCAGGATGTTGACGGCGCGGGCCGCGACCAGCGCGATCGTGAGCAGCGAGATCATCGCCTCCGCCATCATCAAAAGCTTGGCGCGCTGGGAAAGGGGCAAGGTGTCGGTTGGTGAAAACGCCGTCGCATTGGTGAAGGCGAGGAAGAAATAATCAACGAAGCCAGGCAGCCAGTCGCGGACCTCGCGATCGTCCAGGGTCATTTGCGGAAACAGAAAATCGGCATGGGCGCGTTTGACCAGTCCGCAGGTCGGCGGCCCGCCGCGGTCGGTGCTCCAGAACCACAAGGCGAAAACGATGATGTTGGTGAGCCAGATATTGAGCGCGTCGACCAGCAGTGTCTGGCCGCTGCTGCCGGCATGTCCCGCCAGCAAAGCGCGCACCAGCAGCACCAGCGAGCCGCAGTTCATGACACTGACGACGCCGGTCATTACCAGGGCCGTTCTGCGGATCATGACGCGAAAACGGCCGACGAGATACCAGTGCTCTTCCTCGACCGCTTTCTGGGTGGCGACCTGCGTCCAGGCGGTGGCCACGGACAGGGGCACCAGCAGGGCGGCCTCCAGCGCCGGCGCCAGCCAGCGAGGGCCGAACGAAAGATCGTTGATGACCAGAAGCTGCAGGCAGATGATGACGAGGACAGCCGCGCGTGCCAGCCAGAAGTCGAGCGCGCGGTGATGGATGACGGCATGCTGGTGACGCATCGAATGTCCGGGATGCTGAAGTGGGATCAGGTGTGCGGGCTGTTTTGCCCGGGGAGGGCAATAGAATGCCGAGATTCCCGCTCAATCTTGGTATTGCAATGGCACCCAAGTATACTTTTTTGTAAGCTTTGACCTTGGGGCTATTCGGCAAACCGGGCGATGTGATTTAAGCGCGGCATGGCGGGAATTGACGACTCCATGGATCGTTGGGTGCCGGCAGCACTGCCTGCCGTGGGCCTGGACTCGTCATTGGTCTGGTCCGCGCTGCTTCGGCACCCTTGGGGTTTGCTGGCACTTTTGTGCCTGGTGCAGATCCTGTGCTGGACCCTGGTGCCAACACTCATCGATCCCGCACCGCCCGGCGACGTCGTGGAAGGCTTCATGTGGGGCCGCGAATGGGTGCTTTTGACCTACAAGCATCCGCAACTCCCCGGCTGGCTGCTCGAGACCAGTCATCTCCTGACCGGATCGTTCCGCTGGCCGCAATATCTGCTGGCCCAGCTGACGATCTCGGCCACTTTCGTCCTGGTCTGCCTGCTGGCTCGCGACACGCTCGGCCGCGACAAAGCGCTGGCCGCCGTGCTTTTGATGCCGTCGGTCTATTTCTTCGGCTGGCCGACGCCGCAATTCAATCACGACTATGCGCAGATGCCGTTCTGGGCGGCGATCTGCTGGTTGCTGTGGCGCGCCAGCCGCGGCGGCGGGCCGGGCTGGTGGCTGGCGCTCGGATTGGTGTCGGGCGTCGGGCTCTACGCCAAGTTCTCCACCGGCTTGCTGCTTGCCTTCGGCGGCCTCTGGCTGCTGTGCGACCCACGTGCGCGCAGCCGGCTGGCGACATCCTGGCCATGGCTTGGCCTGGCTGTGTTTCTCGCCGTCGCCGCCCCCCTTGCCATCGCACTCTACCGCATCGATTTCCTGCCTTTGACCTATTTCGCCGGCCGCGATGCATGGGTGAGCGAGCACCGGGCGCGGCTCTATTATATCGGCGTCCAGATGGCCGGCCTTTCCGGCTTTCTCCTCGTGTTGGCGCTATCAGGGCTGTTGCGGCGCTCACCAGCACCGCAAGTGCCGGTCGAGCGCGACACGCTCGTCTATCTCTGCTGGATGGGGCTTGGGCCGGCGGCGCTGATCATGGTGGTCTCGCTGTTCACCGGCACCGGCGAAGCCTGGGGCGCACCGATGTACAATCTTGTCGGCGTCGTCGCGCTCGCCTTTCTCGGTCACCGGCTCGGTGCCGTCGAGATGAGGAGGTTGGCGATCTGCGCCTTCATCTGCATCGTCGCCATGTCGGGCGCCTATGGGGCGATCCGATGGACGGACTGCAATGTGCGGGGACGCATGGACGCCGTCTGCTGGCCGGCGCGGCCGATCTCGGACGAGGCCGAGGCAATCTGGCACGCGGCGGCGCCGGGCCGGCTCGACATCGTCGGTGGCGACACCAATCTTGCCATGCTGGCTGGCCTCAACGCCTATGACAAGCCGTCTATCTTCACCGATCTCGATATGCGGTTCGCACCCTGGATCACGAGGCAGCGGTTGCGCGACCACGGCATGCTGATGGTCTGGTCGGGTCGTCACGTGCCGTCAAGATTTCTGGCGTGGGTGGACAATATCCCGGTCAAGACCGTTCTTTTCAACTGGTCGCGCGAGGCACCGCCGGTGGCGATCAGCTTTGCCGTCATTCCGCCCGGCACGCGATATCTGCCGGCTGCCGCCAGCAGCCGGACCCGGCATCCGCGCAGCTAGGGTGAGCGGCGTCGTGCGATCTCCCTATAATACAACCGGACGGCCGCTCGTCTGACTGGACGAAGCTGGCAACAATGCCCATTTATGCACTATCCAAGTTTGTGCCGCGCAATTCCCGACGGAGAGCCGCTACACTTCCCCGGAATTGCCTTTTGAGGAGACGTGACATGGCGACTTCGAGCGAACGTGCAGTGCTTGCCGGCGGCTGCTTCTGGGGCATGCAGGATTTGATCCGGCGCTTCCCGGGTGTCCTTGCCACGCGTGTCGGCTACAGTGGCGGCGACGTGCCGAACGCCACCTATCGCAATCATGGCGCGCATGCCGAAGCCATCGAGATCACCTTCGACCCGGCGAAAATCAGCTTTCGCCAGCTTCTGGAATTCTTCTTCCAGATACATGATCCGACGACGCGCAATCGCCAGGGAAACGATGTCGGCATGAGCTATCGCTCCGCAATCTACTACACCGATGAGGAGCAGAAGCGTGTGGCGGAGGACACCATCGCCGATGTCGACGCCTCCGGCCTGTGGCCCGGCAAGGTCGTCACCGAACTTGCGCCGGCCGGAGCGTTCTGGGAGGCCGAACCAGAGCACCAGGACTATCTCGAGAAATATCCCAACGGCTACACCTGCCATTTCGTCAGACCAGGCTGGAAGCTGCCGGTTCGTGAAAAGGCGGTTTCATAAGGCTCACCAGCCGTTTTGGCAGCAGGTTGGGTGTAAACGCTCGTCGATTGCCAAGGATCATACGCATTGGGGCTGTTAGCCGCCGTCCGGCGGTTGACAGTTCGCTGCGTTGCTGGCCAACTGCGTGGGTTGATTGATCATCGGGGATGAGCATGAAGAAGATCTACGAAAAGCCGGTGTTGGTGAAGCGGGAAAGACTCTCAAGTGTTGCGGCGGGACCGCTTTCTTCCAAGGCAGCCTGACCGGCCAGGCCGGCTTTCGGGCCTGGCTGGCCGAGTTGTAACGGTGATCGAATTGCTGGTGCGGGCAGGCTACGTCTTGCCCCGCTGGGCTTGAGAAGATGATTTCTTCCGAACCCGCGGCCTGCGCCGGGCAACTCAATGCAATTTTCATCCTGGATGTTTCTGCTTATACCGGGCCGCTGCTTTCCGGATGGATCGAGGCGGGAAACCGTGTTGGTGCGATCATCGTGCCTGGTTTTCAACGCCCATCCAGAGGCTTCAGCATTGGCAATTTTCGGCGCAGGCTGAGGCGCCGGCTTTTGCTCAGGCGCCATCTCGGCAACACGCCGGTAAAGCTGATCGAATTCCGCCGGCCTTACGACTGGAACGAGCTTGCCCGGCAATTGCCTGACATCGCCGCGGATGTGCTGATCTGCTTCGCTTTCCCGACCTTGATCCCGCAGCAGCTGCTCGACCTCTTTCCCAAGGGCGGGCTTAATTTTCATCCGGCGCTGCTGCCCAACTACCGGGGGCCGCATCCTCTCCATCGTCTTGTCGCGGATGGCCAGCATGCGGTCCATGGCGGCGTGACACTGCATAAGATGTCGGCCAATTTCGACGACGGCGACATCCTCGGACAAGTGCCGTTCACCGAAGCAGACTGGGCATCGCGGCGGGATATGGTGGACGGCGTGGCGAGCGCGATGCGCCGGTTGGTGCGTGAGGTGGCGCCAGGCTATTGCAAGAATCTGGTGTCGGGGATGCCGCAGCCAGCCGGTGATTTCGTCTGGGCTCGACTTGAGCGGGACCACATGGCGATTTCGTCCGACATGTCGATCGGGCACGTTGCCCGGATGTGGCACGTATTGGGCGCTAAACCCGGTATCTATCTGGATGTCGCCGGCCGCAAGGTCAGGCTGGCCTTCCAGGTCAGGCGACTGGGTCCGCCAACCGGAAAGGGTCCCGTAAGGCGGTGGGGGATGGTGGAGTTCGATCTTGCCAATGGCCGGGTTCGGCACCTCACCTACGGGCGCCTGCTCAAACGGCTGATGAAAATATACGCCTCATTCCCACGCCCCCGGGCCGGCAAACCGTACGCTGAATTAAGGGTCTTTGGCCGGGTGGGCAGTGAAGCGGCACCAGAGCCACAAGCGGGTAGTCGCGGACACTGAATCCCAATAATGGGAACCGTGGAAACTGCGTCCGCGGTTCCCATATCGCGATGGCAAACTACTTTCCGCAGTTGTTGTCGTTCACGGTCGGCGCGGTGGCGTTGCCATTGGCGTCCGTCTGTGCACCCTGCGGGTTGGTCGGGCAATTCTTGTCCGCATTGGAATTCAGGTCGCCCGGCGTGGTGGTCGTGCTGTTGGTCGCGCCCGGATCGATCGTACTGGGTGAAGCCGGGGTGCTTGGGTCCACAGTGACGGACTTGCCGCTACCGCCGGGCCCATCCGCGCCCGCTGCGCTATTGCTTTGTGCCATGGCGGATGTTGCAACGGCAATGGTGAAGGCCGAAGCCGCGAGGATTTTCATGAACATGATTTGTCTCCATTTTCTGTGAACTCGTCGCCGGGAACGGTGCACGGTTTCGCGGAAATCATGAACCGCTCAATCTCTTGTTTTGACACAATCCCGAACGGAAAATTGGTCCTGGAATCGCGTCCAGCGACTGGTGGGACAACCCCTCGGAATGGCGAAGGTTCCAGACAAATTTCCGCGCCGGCGATGTCCAATTGCCCTGGAGCTCGGGCAATGCTTTAGCGCGGCTTGCCAAAAAAACAGCTTTCCCAACCGTCCGAATGATGCTTTAACGCGCCTATCCACAGGGGTGCTCCGTACGGTCGGGGCTGAGACGGGGGCGGCAAGCCCACAGACCCTAGAAGCTGATCTGGGTAATACCAGCGGAGCGAGGCGGGCGATGTTTTCAGGCGCACAGGTTTCCCTATATCCAATGGCCGACGATTTCGTCGGCATCATTCTGGGCGCGCTCGGCGCGCTCGATCCGTACCGCGATAAGCTCAGGATCGAGACCGACGACATTTCGACCTTGCTGGTCGGGCCCCCCGAGGTGTTATTCCCTGCGCTGCGCGACCTTTTCGTGGCCGCGTCTGGCAGCGGCAGGCATTGCGTGCTGTCAGCCACCATTTCGCGTGGCTGCCCAGGCGAGCCGGATGACCCGATCTGCCGCTCCGACACGTTCGGCGGACCTGCCGGGCCACTCGGCCCGCGCAAGCAAGCCGCCATCACCGCAGTGCGCGGCGCGCCGGCCACTGGCCAGCCGGCGGCGGCGCAGTTCTCGCTCTATGTGATGGGCACTGACGACCACATGGACGAAATCTATGGCTGCATAGATTTCCTGAAGCAGTCCGGCGTCTACGATCGCTCCAAGAATTTCTGCACCAAGCTGCGCGGCGATGCCGGCGCGATCTTCTCGGCCCTCGATGAAGCCTTCTGCCGCTTCGGGCCCGGCGCCGGCCATGTAACCCTCGATGTCACGGTCTCGGCCAACAGTCCCACCGCCGTCTGAACCGCTCGTGGTCTCATCGTCATTCAACCCGCGTAACGTCGCGGGCTTCTTCGCAAAAACAGCGCCGGCCGTGATATCGATCGGTTTGGTGCTCGTGGCCTGGGAACTGTACGCAAACATTTCCGGCATGAAGCCGACGGTTCTGCCGGCGCCCTCGCGCGTCTTCGAACAGGCGATGCTCAATCGGGAAGCCTTGGTCGACAACGCCATTCCCACGGTCCGCGCCACGCTGATCGGTTTTGCCTGTTCGCTCAGTGCCGCCTTCGCCCTGTCGATGCTGGTCGACTTCTTCCAGCCTTTGCGGCGAGCGCTGTTTCCCATCTTCATAGTCAGCCAGACTTTGCCGCTGGTCGCCATCGCGCCATTGGTGGTGCTGTGGTTCGGCTTCGGGCTGGCGCCCAAGATCGTGCTGGTGGCGCTGGTCACCTTCTTCCCGATGCTGGTCGCGCTGGTACAGGGCTACGAGGCTACCGAGGTGGAGATCGGTCAGATGCTGCGTGCCATGGGAGCAGGGCGTTGGCGTGTCTTCATGCTGGCACGATTGCCTTCGGCGCTGCCTTATTTCTTCGCTGGCCTCAGGATATCCATCACCTATGCCGTCGTCGGCGCCATTTTCGCCGAATATGCAGGCGCGGCCAAAGGGCTGGGCATCTACATGCTCAACGCCAAGAACAATTTCCGTCCCGACCTGGTGCTCGCCGCCGTCTGCGTCAGCGCAGCGCTCACCCTTGTCCTGTTCGGGCTGACGATGCTGCTGCAGCGTCTTGCCATGCCCTGGGAACGAGCTGCTGGCAGGCAAGGCCCTGGAAAAGGTCCAGAAGCATGAGCCGGCTCGAATTGCGGCATGTTCGCAAGGCGTTTGGCGGGCTCGATGTGCTCGCCGACATTTCGCTTCGTGTCGATGCCGGCGAATTCGTCTCGATCCTTGGACCTTCGGGAGCCGGCAAGTCGACGCTGTTCCAGCTTCTGACCGGCGCCGAGCATGGCGAGGGTGAGATGTTCTTCGACGGCGTGCCGCTCGACGATCACGGCAGGCATTTCGCCTTCATGCCGCAGCGCGACGCGCTGATGCCGTGGCGGCGCATCCTCGACAACACCACGCTCGGACTCGAGGTGCAAGGCGTCAGCCGCAAGGCGGCACGGAAGCGTGTGGCTCCGCTGTTTGCCGAATTCGGCCTTGCCGGCTTCGAGTGGCACTTTCCAGCGCAGATCTCGGGCGGCATGCGCCAGCGCACGGCGCTTTTACGCACCGTGGTGCAGGAACGCGATATGTTGCTGCTCGACGAGCCGTTCGGCGCGCTCGACGCACTGACCCGTGCGGCCCTGCAGCGCTGGCTCGAACAGATGTGGCGGCACCACCACTGGACGGCGTTGCTGATCACTCATGACGTGCGCGAAGCCCTGTTCCTGTCCGACCGCATCTATGTGCTGTCCGCGCGGCCTGCCCGGGTCGTGCGCGAGATCAAGGTGCCGCTGCCGCGCCCGCGCGATTCCGCCAGCGCGGCCACGCGGCAGGCCGGGGCACTCGAGGCCGAGATTCTCGACATTTTGCTCAACCTCCAGCCATCCGAAGGACATGACCATGATTGACTTGACGCGCAGGCAAGCCCTGCTGCTCACCCTTGCCGGCAGCGTACCGCTGATCACCGGATCGAGCCGTTCCTTCGCGGCAACGCGGACGGTCACGGTCGCCCTCGACTGGACGGTCAACACCAACCACATCGGCCTGTTCGTCGCCCGCGATAAGGGATTTTATCGGGAAGCCGGCATCGAGGTCGACATCCTGCCGTACAGCGATACCGGTGCCGGCACGCTTGTCGCCAACCATGTCGCCGATTTCGGGATCAACGGCACCATCAGCCTGTTCACCCAGAAGACCGCGGGGGCCGATCTGAAGGGCGTCTATGCCGTCGTGCAGTCCGAGACAGGCCGGCTGGTGTTCAATGCCGCGCGCAGCGAAATCAAAAGCCCGAAAGATCTGGATGGCCTGACCTATGGCGGTTTCGGCAGCGCCTGGGAGACCGCGCTGATCTCGACCATCATCCGTCACGACGGCGGCAAGGGCGATTTCGAGACGGTGACGCTGGGCACTTCCGCCTACGAGGCGCTGGCCAACGGTTCGGTCGACTTCACGCTGGAAGTGTCGACCTGGGAGGGCGTCGAAGCCGAACTCAGGGGCGTTAAGCAGCGCAGTTTCGTCTATGCCGACCATGGCGTCCCCGATGAGCACACCACGCTTATCTCTTCGAGCGAAGCGTATCTCCAGGCGAACCCCGAATTGTCGTCATCCTTCATCCAGGCAACGCGGCGCGGTTACCAATTCGCCGTCGATCATCCAGGGGAGGCCGCCACGCTGCTGATAGCCGCCAACAAGGATGCCCTGACGAATCCGGCCTTGGTCCACGCCTCGCTGAAGGCACTGCTCGAGGGCAATTATCTACGCGGGCAAAATGGTGCCATCGGGACGTTGGACCCTGCCAAGATGGAAGCGATCGGCAACTACCTCTTCGCCGCCGGCATTCTGCGCGACGCCGACGGTAAGGTTCTGCCGCAGAGCCCGGATTTCGCCAGGTATTTCAGCAACGCATTTCTGGGGTAGCTGGCCAATCCCTTAAGGAGAGGATCAACTCGGGCGAAACCCATTCCTGGCGATCCTCGAAGCGGAGACAATCTGCACGGCCGTGCCTTGTGTCTCTTTCGGCGGCGCCGTCGCCGTTTCTGATGCCGATATGATCTTCTCGGTTAACCACACGGCAATGGTTGCGTGCAAAGGTCCCTCCGAGGGATGATCGGGGTTCTTGCCTTGCTTGCACCAAAAAGCGAAACGCTTCCGCGCGTCAACCAGGGCGGGATGATATCCGAAGCGCGCAAGCGCGAGATCCTGGCCGACTTGCGCGAAGGCTTCTTTCGCATTTGTGCGCTCGCATGCGCCGCGCTGTTTGTGTACCGGGGCGTGTATCACTTCGTGCAGGATCCCACCCGGTTCAATATCGCGCTCGTGGCGGTCTCCGAGACGCTCACCTTTACCTGGCTGCTGCTATCGCGGCGGCCGGTGACGCGTGACTGGAGCCCGCTTGCGGTAGTCGCTTCGGTGACCGCCAGTTTTGGTGTCGCCTTGATCACCATGGAACCGGGCATCCCCATCATCCCCATCTATGTCGCCGCGCCGCTGCAGTTCCTGGCACTGTGGTTCGTCATCTGGGGAAAGCTGTCGCTGGGTCGTTCCTTTGCCATCCTGCCCGCCAATCGCGGCGTGATGACCGGCGGCGCCTACCGCCTGGTGCGGCATCCGATCTATGCCGGTTACCTTACCGGCCATGTCCTTTACCTGCTGTCGGCCTTTTCCTTCTACAATCTCGCCGTCTATGCGGTTATCACCTATCTGCAGGTGTACCGCATTCTGCGCGAGGAGGCCTTGCTTGCCGCGGAACCGGAGTACCGCTCTTATATGGAGCGCGTGCGCTATAGGCTGTTTTACCGGATATTCTGAAGGCCAGACTGTCACGCGAGAGTGGCCGGTCCTGTTTGATCCAGAGTTGGCCAACAGGGCTCCTTAGCGGCTAGTGGTCCGGAACTGCTCCGCAGGTGAGGTGCTGTATCCTGGCTGTTCGGTAGCAAGCAGCCTGGCACCAAATCATCGGCTCTCCAACAGCTGGCTCTAAATCGTTTTTTCTCGTAAACTTCTCAAAATATAGACATTGCAAACGTCTGCCATTAGATATTTTCTACAAGTATATTATATTTTTATTATCATTACCGCTTTCTTGTTTCGACAGTTAATACCATGCCGCTCACATGTATAGCGTGAATTGAAACTCAAAACTCTCTTCGACGTAGTTGCCATCGCAATCGGCTGCATGCCGACTGCCTAGCGCAACGACAACAGGAGAGTGTTATGGCCTTTACCATCAAGACAGTCGCCAGTGTGTTGGCGGGTAGTGCAATAGTCTTGGTTCTGTCCGTGCCAGCAAACGCAGCAGGTCTTGGCGTCGGTGTCGGCGCCTCGGTTGGCGGTAGCGGCGGTGTCAATGCCGGTGTCGGCGCCTCGGTCGGCGGCGGTGGCGGCATCAATGCCGGCGTCGGTGCCTCGGTCGGCGGCAGCGGTGGCGTCAATGCCGGAGCCGGCGCCAATGTCGGCGGCTCGAGGGGCGTCAGCGCCGGGCTCGGCGCGTCGGTCGGCGGCAGCAATGGCGTCAATGCAGGAGCCGGCGCCAATATCGGTGGTTCGGGCGGCATCAACGCCGGGCTCGGTGCCAATGTTGGCGGAACGGGTGGCATCAATGCGGGGCTTGGCGCCAGTGTTGGCGGCGCCGGTGGCATTGGTGTCGGCGCGGGCATCGGCAACGGCACCAATCCCAGCAATCCGTCCAACCCGAACAACCCATCCAATCCCAATCACCCCAACGTTCCCGGTGTCGTGGCCCAGATGTCAAGCTCGCAGGTGACGCGCATGAAGAAGCGCTGCGTCGATGTCCTCAGCAGCGAAGGGACCTATGACCGCGACTTGCGGCAGCTCTGCCTGCTGATCGCACGCCGCTGAGGCTGAGGGAGGTTGCGGAACCAGCCGTAGGCCTGACCGCACTCTCCTGGCCTCCGGCCGGTTGGAAAGCCCGCCGTCCAGGCGGGCTTTCTGCGTTGCGGGCTGTGTGTTCCGTAGCCGCAATAGTCCAGCGGAACGCCAGCCCCTCTAAAACGTTCATACCTTGCGACATCCGAAATGGCGCGATGTTGAACCAGCGCGAAAGCGCGCATTCAGGAGCAGGGAAGGCCATGGGTCTCGGAACGATACTTATCATTATTCTAATCCTCGCGCTGCTCGGCGGCTTCAGCGGTCTGGGCGGTGGCCCGTTCTACGGAACCGGTTACTATGGCGGTGGCGGTCTCGGACTTGTGTTGATCATCGTCATCATCCTTGTCGTCCTGGGACGCATCTAGCCGGCTCCTCTTGTGTCGCCGGCGTCGCGGTCCCGTGAGCGAACCCGCGCCGGCGTGCACTGGAATGTGATGGAAGCAGGCCGGCTTGTGATCATGCGCCCCGCAGGACGGCTGTATGGTGATTGCGGTCCACACCCCCCGTGGAAACAAGAGGAGAGGGTCCCACCCCTTCATCCTCCTCCAAGGCCCGCCCCGGTTCCCGGAGCGGGCTTTCGTTCTTCTGCAAAGCGATTGCCTTCGGTCTTTCTGCCGCTCTCGGCCACGGTCTTTTTTCTCCGTCATGACCGACCTGCCGTTGACGGGAAAGCCGTGGGCGTTCACGCTGGGCAATTACGCCGCCTTCTTCTCGCAGAATCTCTATCTGACGCTGCTGCCGGCTTCGCTCCGCCTCGGCCTCGAGGTGACGGGCTATCGACGACTCGCTGATCGAAGCCGGGCGCTCGCTCGGCCTCGCGGCTGCGCCGGCCAGACGTTGAAAGTCATCGTCCAAAATACTGGCGCCGACAGGCTGGTGGAAGGTCAGGATGTGGTGCTGCGCTGGTCGCCGGAGAGCACAGTGCTGATTGCGGCGGCGGGCTGATCGTCGTTTCGGCTCTTGCCAGACCGCTGACAATGAGGAACGCATAGCCGGGCCCAAGTTAAGCCCGGAGCACCTTGATGACGTTTGACCTGACGGCCCGCGACCAATCCATGCTCGATGGCGAGCAAGGCCCAGCCGCGGCCGCCGCCATGAAAATCCTCGTCGCCTTCTCGAACGCGGTTGGGGCCGGCAGCCTGCTCGACATCTCAGGCGCTCATATCGATGGCTGTCTCTATCACGGCAAGGCAGGGCTCGATTTCGTCGAGCGGCTGGTCGAGGGAAGCGGACGTGTCCGAGTGCCGACGACGCTCAATGTCGGCTCGTTCGACCTTATCCATCCCGGCATGGTCAAGATGCCGGCGGCTGAAGAAATGCCGGCGCGGCGGTTGATGAAGGCGCATCTGGAACTTGGCTGCCAGGCCACATTCACCTGTGCCCCCTACCAGACGCGGTTCCGGCCTGAATTCGGCCAGCAGATCGCCTGGGGCGAGTCCAATGCCATCGTTTTCGCCAATTCGGTGATCGGCGCTCGCACCAACCGCTATGGCGATTTCATCGACCTGTGCTGTGCCATGACGGGTCGCGCACCGGGCTGGGGCCTGCATCTCAGCGAGAACCGGCGCGGCCGCATCCTGTTCGAGCTGGATGTTGCCGACGGGGAGCCGAGCGACAGCCTGTTCGTCGGCGTCGGGCTGATCATCGGGCAAGCCAGTGGGGACCGCATTCCTGTGATCGTCGGTCTGCCGCAACCGCGCGACGAGGACCAGTTGAAGGCGCTGGGCGCGGCGGCGGCAACGACCGGCGCGGTGGCGCTGTTCCATGCGGTCGCGGTCACGCCGGAAGCGCGGACGCTCGACGAGGCGTTCCATGGCCATGCGCCGGAAGAGACGATCCGCATCAGCCGCGCCGATATCGACCATGCGCTGGCCAGACTGTCTGGAGTGCCCGACGGCGCGCTGCTTTCAGCCGTGTCACTGGGCACGCCGCACTTTTCCCACCAGGAATGGATGCGCCTGTTGCCGCTGCTGCGTGCGGTGGCGCCGGGCAGGGGCATCCCGATCTATGTCAACACCGGCCGCGCGACGCTGACACGATTGCAGGAGGAGGGGGCATTGGCTGGCATGGAGGCGTTCGGCCTGGTCCCGGTCGCTGACACCTGCACCTATGTCACCTCGATTCTCGAGCGTCTCGACGGCGTGGTGATGACCAATTCCGGCAAATGGGCGCATTATGCGCCGGGCAATATCGGCGTGACCGTCGCCTTCGCCGAAATGAAGGATTGCATCCGCTCCGCCGCCGCAGGGCACGTCGTGCGGAGCGGCTCATGACGCGGTCGATTGAAGTGAAGGTCGTTGAAAGAGCCGGCACATTCCAACTGGCGGGTGCCGCCGAGGGCGAGGCGCTGGTGTTCTCGCAACCGCTCAGCTTCTGGGGCGGCATAGACGCCGAGACCGGCGATATAACGGATCGTTCGCACCCAGGCCTTGGCCAGAATGTCTCCGGCAAGATACTGGTCATGCCGAGCGGGCGAGGGTCCTCGTCTTCTTCCTCTGTCTTGGCCGAGGCAATCCGCAGGGGCACGGCGCCGGCCGGCATTCTTCTGGAACGGCCGGACCCGATCCTTGCCGTTGGCGCCATCGTCGCCGAGTTCCTCTACGCGATCAGCATGCCGCTGGTGGTTTGCGACATTGGGGGCATTGTTTCCGGCGAGCGGATCGCGATCGGTATCGGGGCAGATGGTGAGGCGGTCGTTCGCAAGGTCTAGGACCATGCGTTCCTGAAGCTGGCGCGGGAGCTGCAGATTGAAGTCGCCGCTGCCAGAGCCATGTTCCCTGGCCAAATCGCGTTTCTTCCAAGACAGCCTCATCTCGAACAAACGTGCCGGCGCGGCCTGAAACATTGGCACGATATTCTAAGCTGCCCGGTTGACCGCAGATGCGCCCTCAGGCGTATAATCCTACTAAGCTTATAGAATAAGTACCTGCATGAAACCGCTGCAACGGAGACATCGATGCCGCAAACCGAATCCAACCCGATCGAGCTGGGCACCAGGGCCGCCGATTTCCTGTTGGCCGACGCGCAAGGCGTGCTGCACAAGCTTGCCGATTTCGATGCCAAGCCGGCCCTGCTCGTCGCCTTCATTTCCAATCGGTGCCCCTTTGTCGTGGTGATCCGCGAGCAGCTTGCTGCATTCGCCAGGGACTATGCGCCGAAGGGCCTGCAGGTGCTAGCGATCAACGCCAACGACCATTTAGAGCATCCCGAGGAGACGCTCGCGCGGATAGGCGAGGAGTCCGAAAGGTTCGATTATTCCTTTCCCTATCTGAAGGATGCGTCGCAGCAAGTGGCCAAAGCCTATGGCGCGGCCTGTACGCCTGACTTCTTCCTGTTCGGCGCCGACCGGCGCCTTGCCTATCACGGCCAGTTCGACGATGCGCGGCCGGGCAACGGCAGGCCGGTGACTGGTGCTGATCTGCGCGCGGCCGTCGACACGGTGCTGGAGGGCGGCAGGCCCGCCGCAAGCCAAGTGCCGTCGATCGGCTGCAACATCAAATGGAGCGCCGGGAACGAGCCGCTGTGGTTCCCGGGTGCGGCCCGCGCCGCATAACGCCAGCCGCCTCACACTCCTTCGCCGAGCATCCATGCCCAAATCGCAAAAATCAGCTTCCGATGCCTTGCAGCTCCAGGTCGACGTGCTGGTGCTGGGCGGCGGCCCGTCCGCAGCCTGGGCAGCCGTCGCGGCCGCTGAAAGCGGCGCCAAGGTGGTGCTGGCCGACAAGGGCTATCTCGGCACCAGCGGCGCGACCGCGCCGTCGAACACCGGCACATGGTGCGTGCCCCCGGGCGACAACAGGCATGCGGTGGTCGAGCGGCGCTGGCAGCGCACGGGCGAGCTCGCGGACCAGCGCTGGATGCTGCGCTGCGTCGACACCGCCTACCGCAATTTGCTCAGGCTCTCGGAATGGGGTTATCCCTTCCCGAGCGAGGATGACGGCCGGCTCTACATCGCCAATCTGCGTGGGCCCGATTATATGCGCTTCATGCGCCGCCGGGTGCTGCTTGCCGGCGTGACCGTGCTCGACCACCATCCCGCGCTGGAACTCTTGTCCGACGGCGATGCCATCGTTGGTGCCGCCGGAGTCGCCAGGCAGGCCGGCCACGATTGGCGCGTCGAGGCGGGCGCGGTGGTCCTGGCCACCGGCGGCTGTGCCTTTCGCGAGCGCATCCTCGGCGGCACGGGGCTGACCGGCGACGGCTATCTGATGGCGGCCGAGGCCGGCGCCCGCCTGTCGGGCATGGAATTCACCGGCAAGTATACGTTGGCGCCTTATGGCTCCTCGCTCAACAAGGGATTGCCCTTCCGCTGGGCCTCGTTCCACCGCGAGGATGGTTCGCCGATCCTGGGCTCTACTGGCGAACCTTTGCGCAACGGCATCGGCGACCGCGAGGAGGAAGTGGCCCGCGCGCTGATCGACGGCCCGGTCCATGCGCGGCTGGACCAGGCCGAACCGGCGCTACAGGGCTGGCTGCGCCAGGGCCAGCCGAACTGCTTCGTGCCTTATGACCGTGCCGGCATCGACCCGTTCAGCGAGTTGTTCCGTATCACGCTGCGCGCCGAAGGCACGGTGCGCGGCACTGGCGGCATCGACATCGTGTCCGACGATTGCGCCACCGGCGTGCCCGGCCTCTACGCCGCCGGCGATGCGGCCAGCCGCGAGATCGTGACCGGCGCCGTGTCGGGCGGCGGCGCCGTGAATTCCTCCTGGGCGCTGGCCAGCGGCTGGTGGGCAGGCAAAGGGGCTTCGACCCACGCGAAGCGGCGTAGCGGCAAAGCGTTTCGGGGCGCCGCACAACCGCTCGGTCAGGCCGGTCTGCGTCCGGCGGCGGCGCCGCGTGCCGGTATCGCGGCAGGCGAGGTCATTGAGGCGGTGCGCAACGAGGTGACGCCGCTCGATAAGAACTTCTTCCGCGATGGTGGCCGCCTTGAGAAAAGCAGCGAGCGGCTGGAGAGCATCTGGCGCGACGTGCGTGACCATTTGCGGGGCGAGGGGGCCGACCGGATTCGCACGCGCGAAGCGGCGTCGATCGCCGCAGTCGGGCGCTGGTCGGTGGCCGCGGCATTGCACCGTACCGAAAGCCGCGGCATGCATCGCCGCGTCGACCTGCCGGGCAAGAATCCGGCACTGGCGCATCGCCTGATCGTCACCGGTGTCGACGAGTTCCGCATCGAAGGGGCGCCCGGGCGGCTGGCGGAGCTGGCGTCGTGATCGAGATCGTCTCGGCCACGCGCTGCATTGAGTGCGACATCTGCGTCAAGGTGTGCCCGACCAATGTCTTTGACGCGACTGAGCATGGCGCGCCCGTCATTGCTCGCCAGGACGACTGCCAGACCTGTTTCCTGTGCGAAATCTATTGTCCGACCGACGCTCTTTACGTGGCCGAGGCAGCCGAAGGGCCAACCGGCATCACCGAGGCAGAGGTCGAAGCGCGCCTTCTGTTCGGCTCCTATGCCCGCGCACTCGGCTGGACACGCGGCAAGGCCGGCGGCTCCGAATTCGACCCGACGCACCGCATCCGCGTGGCGCAATAGGAAGCGACAAGACATGAACCGCATCGTCGTCAACGACATCAGCAAGACCTTCCAGCTCAAACCAGGACAGTTCGTCACCGTCGAAGGCGAGGCGACCGATCGCGTCACCGTTCTCGACGGCGTCGATCTTGCCATCCGCAAGGGCGAGTTTGTCACGCTGGTCGGTCCGAGCGGCTCGGGCAAGTCGGTGCTGCTCGACATTATCGGCGGGCTGACGCGGGCGACCGGCGGCGACGTCCAACTCGACGGCAGGCGCATCACGCGTCCCGATCCCAAGACCGGCTACGTCTTCCAGCAATATGCGCTGTTTCCCTGGCGCACGGCGCTCGCCAATATCGAATATGCGCTGGAAGTGCGCGGCGTGGCGAAGACGGAGCGGACGGCGACGGCCAGGCACCTTTTGTCGCTGTTCGGGCTTGCCGGCTTCGAGGATCGTTTCCCCAACCAGCTTTCCGGCGGCATGCAGCAGCGCGTGGCGATCGCCCGCGCGCTCGCCAGCAATCCAGAAGTGCTGCTGATGGACGAACCCTTCGCCGCGCTCGACCAGCAGACGCGCGAACTGCTGCAGGGCGAGTTGTTGCGCATCTGGGGCAAGATCAAGACGACGGTCATTTTTGTCACCCACTCGATCGACGAGGCGATCTTCCTGGCCGATCGCGTGGTGGTGATGACGGCGCGGCCGGGCGCGGTGAAGGAGATCATCGATATCGACCTGCCGCGGCCGCGCGACGGCGACATCCGCGCCAGCACTGAATTCAACGCGTATCGCGCCCGCGTCTGGGACGTGCTGCGCGACGAGGTCAACAGGGCGCAGAAGGACTGGACGCTGTCGCCGGCCTTCGGCCATTGAGGAGTTAGAACCATGGCCTATCTGACCGAAAAGCTCGGCCCTGCCATCGGGTTTCGCGGCGAGGCCGCCGTAGCCGCAAAAATTCCTGCAATCAAGGCGCGTGGCGCAGCCCAAGAGGCCAAAGCCCGCAGGAAAGGAACGTATGGCGGCACCTTCGTCTATGGCCTGCCGCTGCTCGGCCTGTTCTTCCTTTTGTGGGAGATTGCGCCGCGGCTCGGCTGGCTGAACCGCATCTTCTTTCCACCGCTGAGCGAGGTGCTGCTTGCCTGGTGGGACCTGCTTGCCTCGGGTGTACTGGTCGAGCATATCGGCATCAGCCTGCAGCGCGCGGCCATCGGCTTCGCGCTCGGCGTGTTGGTGGCCATCCCGCTTGGCCTGCTCATGGGCCGCTACTCTCTGTTCGAGAAGGTCAGTGACCTTTTGGTGCAGACGCTACGCAACACCTCGCAATTCGCGCTGCTGCCGGTGTTCATCCTTTTGCTTGGCATCGGCGAGGAATCCAAGGTGGCCATCACCTTCTACTCCTCGGTGTTCTTTCTCCTCGTCAACACGATCAGCGGCGTGAAGTCGGTCGATCCGCTGCTCATCAAAGCGGCGCGCTCGATGGGCACGTCTGACTTCGACCTGTTCCGGAAAGTCATCCTGCCGGCCAGCATTCCCTCGATCGTCGCCGGTGCGCGGCTGGCGGTCAAATCCTCGCTGTTCGCGGTGATCGGCGCCGAGATGCTGGCGGCCAAATCCGGCCTCGGTTTCCTCATCCAGAACTCGCAACTGATGATGGAAACGGCCGACATGTATGCCGGCATCCTGACGCTCACCGTCATCGGCCTGACCGTCAACTACCTGCTCGTCTGGTTCGAGCGCTGGGCGACCGCCTGGAAGGGCCAGTCCGAGCCTTCGCTCATTTAAGCCATTCGCCCCAAGTAGGAAGGATTTTCCCATGTCCAGCATCGCATTCGATGGATTTCGCCGGCTGTTTCTGAAGGCCGCCCTTGTGGTGGTGATCGGCCTTGGCGGCATGCCTGCCTTCGCGCAGGACAAGCCCGGCGTCATCCGCATCGGCAGCACGGCGCCCGGGCACCTCAAATTCATCCTCGCCCAGAAGGATGGCTGGTGGGAGAAGGAATTCGCCAAGGACGGCATCAAGGTCGAACTGGTGACCTTCAACGGCGGCTCGGAGGCGACGACGGCCTTGGCCACCGGCGCCATCGAGTTCACCTATACCGGCAACAACCCGGCGCTGCGTGTCGCCGCGTCCGGCGCCGACGTCAAGCTGATCGGCCTGTCGAGCTATGTCAGGGCGGGCGGGTCCTCCATCGTCGTCAAGACCGATTCCCCCCTGAAGACGCTGCAGGACCTCAAGGGCAAGAAGGTCGCCTATCTCACAGGCACGGTGCGGCACTCCAATTTCAGCAAGGCGCTGAACAGTGTCGGCCTGACCACGAACGATGTCGAGGGTTTGAACCTCCCTTTCGAGGCGTCAGGCCCAGCCCTGTTGCGCGGCGATATCGATGCCATCGTCGAGACCGACTCGACGGCGGCCAAGCTCGTCGACTCCGGCGAGGCGCGTCTGCTCTACGACACCAGCACGCATCCGGAATGGAATGTGCCTAACGTCATTTCGGTCAACGGCGCCTTCGCGGCGAAATATCCCGATCTGGTCAAGCGGCTGCTCAAGGTCGACATCGAGATTTCGCGCTGGGCAGACGCCCATCCCGACGAGACGATCAAGACCTTTGTCGAGGCGACCAAATCGTCGGAGAAATCCGTGCGCAAAACCTATGCCGATGGCGCCTTCCACCAGGATCCGAAGCTCACCGATGATGCGATCGAAGCCTTGAAGGCCGAAGAAAAATTCATGGCCGGCGCCGGGCTCCTCAAGGGATCGATCGACTACGGCAAATGGGTCGACAAGAGCTTTGTCGAAGCCGCGTCCGCGGAAGTCGCCACAGTCCAGTAGACGGAAGGGTCGAGCCAGCGGGCGTCTCCGCACCGCGCCCGGCTCATCAGTACCGCTCAAATCTCCGGGATGTTCTCCTTGAAGATCACCTGCAGCCTCGGCTGGTGCAATTCATAGGGGAGGCCCCGGACGGCGTGGGTCAGGATGTTGAGCGCCTCGCGGGCTTCGACGCGCGGGTTCTGGTCGATGACGGCGTCGAGCGTGCCGTCGAGCAGCAGTTCCTTGGTGCCGTCCGTCGCCTCGTGGCCGAGGAAAACCATGGATTGCGCACGGCCGCGTTCCTTCAGCGCACGCGCTATGCCGGTGTTGCCGGCGCCGACATTGTAGATCGCGGCAAGGTCGGAGTGGCGTTCCAGAAGGGCTGACGCCTCCGAATAGGCCTTTTCGCGGTCGTCGAGCATTTCGCGCATCTCGACGATCTCCAGATGGGGGGATTCCTCGGTCAATATGTGCCGGAAGCCCATCTCGCGTTCCTCGTGGCCACGATAGGACAGCGAGCCTGCAAACAGTGCCACCTTGCCGGGGCGCCCCGGTCCCATGAAACGGTTGAGCAGATAGCCGGCCAGCCGCCCGGCGGCGCGGTTGTCGATGCCGATATAGGCAACCCTTGGCACATGCAGGATGTCGGAGGCGATGGTCACCACCTTGACGTCGTTGGCCGATAGCGAGCGGATCGCCTCGCGCACCGTCGGATGGTCGAGCGCGATGACACCGACGCCTTGCGTCTGGCCGCGCAAATCCTGCAGCAGGCGGGCGAGCCGGTCGGGATTGAAGCCCTCTATGGTGGCGATATGGACGTCGAGATCGGGGCGCGCCAGGGCTTGTGCCTCGATGTGGCGGTGCAGCATCTTGATGAAGGAATTGGTGCCGGCCGGCAGCGCGAAGTCGAGCCGGATGACCTCGCCGGGCACCGGCCTGGGCGGCGCCCCGTTCGGGCCTTCGGCGATGTAGCCGAGCCGCTGCGCCATTTCGAGCACGATCTCGCGTGTGCGCGCCCGCACGCCGGGGCGATTGTTGAGCACGCGGTCGACGGTGGCGGCGGAGACGCCGGCTTCCCGGGCTATGTCGGTCAGGGTGGAACGCACCGTCTCATCTCCTCAATGCATCAGGGATGACGCAGTGCCGGCTGGCGGCTGATTGCGCCCAACGCCCCGCGATCCGCGATTCTGATGGGAAATGATGTATCCGGCCTTGGCCGATGCGCAAGCCGCCAAGCTAAATCAACTCGTCCGGCATGATCGTGTCGGAAAGGGAGATCACATTTCCCATCAAATCGACGCATTCGGAGGGGTCTATGAACCTTGGTATGACGCATTTCCTCACTCTATGCGATGTTGTGATGTGTTTTGATTATTAATGATGTTGACAGCCTTCCGATCCTGCCGTCAATATCCCTCATGGGCTCGTGGAGGAAACATTGGGCCTGAGGGAGGAATTCCAATGTCTGATTTGATCCGCATCTCGCGGCGCCGGTTGCTGGCGTCCGGAGGAAAGGCGGCGGTGTTCGTGGCCGCCGCAGGTATCGCTCCGCAATTCATTCGTCCCGGCCGCGCCTTCGCGGCCGATGCGCTCGCACCTGGCATGATCGGCGGTCCGACGGGCTTCGATGGCGCCGAACGCTATCAATACGGTCCCGACACACCGGAGGGCCGCGCCATTGAGGCCGCCAAGGCTTTGAAGGGCGCCGGCAAGGCGCCGGCCAAGATCGTGCTTGGCCTGTCGGACGGCTCGATCGGCCAGCTCACCCAGTCTTTTCCGGCCGGGGCGCCGTCGATCAAGGAGCTGTGGGAAAAGGAAACCGGGATCCCGATCGAGATCGTCGGTCTGCCGAACGGCCAGGAATTCACCAAAACCATGCAGGACATCTCCACCAAGGGTGGGGCGTACGACATCTATTCGACCGAGTGGAATCGCCTTGGCGATCTCGCCGAGACCGGCGGCATCGCCAAGCTCGACGACTTCGTCGCCCAGTACAAACCCGAATGGGACGATCCCAAGACCGGCTATGTCGACGGCGCCAAGGGTGTATCGCTGCTCAACAAATATCGCGGCTCCAACTATGGGGTGTCGTTGGACGGCGACTTCCAGACCTGGGTCTACCGCACCGACCTGTTCGGTGACGAAGCCGAGAAGAAGGCCTTCAAGGACAAATACGGCTACGATCTGGCGCCGCCGAAAACCTGGAAGCAGCACGGCGATATCGCCGCCTTCTTCCAGCGTCCGGACAAGGGCCTGTTCGGCTCCACCGACCTGCGTAACCAGGGCTGGGGCTACACCAACTGGTATCAGCGCTATGTGTCGATGGCCTCGCCCAACCAGTTTCTGTTCGGCGATGACGGCAAGCCGCTGATCAATTCCGAGCATGGCATCGCCGCCACCAACGAATATGTCGAATCGCTGGTCCATCATTCGCCGGACGCGATCTCGTGGGGCTGGCCGGAGCAGTACGGCAATTTCGCCAAGGGCGGCGCGGCGATGACCTGTGCCTTCTCCAACCTGCCGAAATTCCTCGACAATGCCGGCAACAAGGACTCCAAGGTCACCGGCAAGATCGGCACGATGCTGCCGCCCGGCCGCGAGATCGACGGCAAACTGATCAGTCGCTCGGTATTGTGGTTCTCGCTGACCGGCATGGTCTCGTCGCAGTCGAAAAACCAGGAGGTCGCCTATCTCCTGCTGCAATGGCTTGGCTCGGCCCGCATCTATGCCTGGATGAGCGCCAACCCCGGCGGCTATCTCGATCCGTTCCGGCTTTCGGATTTTTCCGATCCGCTGGTGCGCCAGACCTACCACGCCTACCACATGGACGTGGTGCGCGAGACGGTCGCCCGCACGGTGCCGACCATCAACTATCCCGGCGCCACCGCCTTCCACAACGCGCTGGACGAAAACCTGATGGCTTCGCTGACCAAGGCCAAGACGTCGGAGCAGGCGATGGCCGACACGGAAGCCGAGTGGAAGAAGATCGCCCGGCGCATTGGCGAGGACAAATTGCTCGAAGCCATCAGGACCAACAAGGAGGCATGGCCGACCGTTCTCGATCCGATCAGCTGATCCATCTCCCTGGATCAAAGCCGGAGGGGAGGAGCATCCGCTCTTCCCCGGCGCCACCAGCAAAAGCAGCCAGATGAAGCGTTCCGTCCCCTTCGAGATATTCCGCTACGCCGCGATCCTCGCGGCGATGGCCGTCACGCTGGTGCCGATCCTGTGGATGGTGTCGATGGCCTTCAAGCCGATCGCCGAATGGTCGGCGACGGGAGCGGACCTGACATGGTGGCCGAAGAACCCGACGCTCAGCAATTTCCAGTTCGTGTTCGGCGAGTCCACCAACAATCTGATCGTCGCGCTCGACCGCACCGCGCTGAAGCCGATCCTATCGTCGCTTCTGTCGGCGGTATTCGGCACCGCGATCGCCATGTCGGCGGGCACCGCCGCCGCCTATGGCCTGTCGCGCTTCGGCTCCGGCCAGAACCTGCCGCTGGCGCTGATCCAGCTCAGGCTGTTTCCGCCGATGGCCGTCATGATCCCTGTGATGATCATGTGGGCCTTCCTGAATTTCACAGACAGCTGGTGGGGGCTGGCGCTGATCTACGGCATCGTCACGCTGCCGTTCGCTTTCTGGCTGATGAAGACCTTCTTCGACGACATGCCGCGCGAGATCGAGGAAGCCGCTTTGGTCGAGGGCTGCTCGCGGCTGCGCGTCTTCACCCGCATCACGCTGCCGATGATGCGCGCGCCGTTGGCGAGTGCTGCGCTCTTCGTCTTCATCCTCAACTGGTCGGACTATCTGATCGCGCTGCTTCTGACGACGCGCGAATGGGTGACGATCCCCGTCTACATGGCCTCGCTGTCCTCGTCGATGACCGGCCAGCTCTATGGCGCCAAGGCCGCACTCGGGCTGATCGCGGCGGTGCCGCCGGTCATCATGGGCATCGCCATCCAGCGCCATCTGGTGCGCGGGCTAACTTTCGGAGCGCTCAAGCAATGAGCGCGGTGGTTGCGACGATTTCGGAGGGTGAGATGGACGCGGCCCGCGCAAAGCCGGCGCTGCGCGACGAAGGCATGCGGTTGGGCTTTCGCCTGACCTTGCCGGCGCAGATCCTGGTGCTGTTCATCTCGGCCTTTCCACTCTTGATGCAGCTCTACATCAGCGTCACCGACTGGTCGCCACTCTCGGGCCTTGGCTGGTGGAACGCCTGGGAGATGTGGAACAGCTTCGCCAACTATACCGACCTTGCCGCCGACGCGCGCTTCTGGAGTGCGCTGAAGCGCACGGTCATCGTGATGGTCGTCTGCGTGCCGGCCGAGTTCCTGTTAGGCTTGGCGCTGGCGACGCTGTTCGCCGACGATTTTCCGGGCAAGCGTATCTTCTATTCGGTCCTCCTGATGCCGATGATGGTGGTGCCGGCGGTGGCCGGCTACATGTTCTTCATGCTGTTCCAGTCCGGCGGCCCGGTGAACGACATCCTGTCGGCAATCACGGGCACGCAAGTCACCATTGCCTGGCTGTCGGATCCGACACTGGCGCTGATCGCGGTGATGATCGCCGACATCTGGCAGTGGACGCCGCTGATGTTCCTGATCCTGCTGGCCGGCCTGGTCGGAGTGCCGGAGGACCAGATCAAGGCGGCAACGCTGCTCGGCGCCAATCCCTGGCAGCGCTTTACCACCATCGTGCTGCCGAAGATGAAGACGATCATCATCATCGCGCTGGCGATAAGGGTGATCGAGAACTTCAAGATCTTCGACACGCTGTACATCATGACCGGCGGCGGCCCCGGCGTCGCCACCGAAACGATCTCCGTCTACATCTACAAGGTCACCACGCAGGATCTGATCTGGGGCTATGTGGCGGCGATCGCGCTCGCCATTCTGGTCGTGCTCTCCATCGTCGCCGTGTTCGCCATGAAGCGCATGGCCCGGGCAAGGCAGGTGGCGGCATGAGCACGATCCAGCTCAAGCACCTCACCAAGACATTCGGCGACTTCACGGCGCTGAAGACCATGGACCTCGATATCGCCGATGGCGAGTTCATGGCTCTGCTGGGGCCTTCAGGCTGCGGCAAGTCGACGACGATGAACATGATTGCCGGGATGGAAGAGCCGACCAGCGGAAAGATCCTGTTTGGCGAGCGCGACATGGCCGGCGTGCCGATGGGCCGGCGCGGCGTTGGCTTCGTGTTCCAGAACTACGCGATCTTCACCCATATGACGGTGCGCCAGAACCTTGCCTACGGGCCAAGGATGCGTGGCGCCGCCACGGTCGAGATCGATCGTCGCGTCGGCACGATTGCCGAGCTGCTGCAACTGACGCCGCTGCTCGACCGCAAGGCCGACCGGCTGTCGGTCAACATACTGCAGCGCGTGGCGATCGGCCGCTCGGCAATCATGGAGCCGGCGATCTTCCTGCTCGACGAGCCGCTGTCCAATGTCGACGCCGCCTTCCGCGCGGTGATGCGCACCGAGCTGAAACAGCTGCAGCGCCAGTTCAAGCAGACCATGGTCTACGTCACGCACGACCAGCTGGAAGCCATGACCATGGCCGACCGTATCGCGGTCATGGACCACGGCGTGCTGCAGCAGGTCGGCACGCCGCTCGAGGTCTACAACAATCCGGCCAATGTCTTCGTCGCCCGCTTCATCGGCGCGCCGGGCATGAACCTGCTCAAGGGCCGACCTGCGGAGAGCGACCGGGGTCTGGTCGTCGATCTCGGGGCGCTGGGCATCACGCCGCCATTACCCGACGAGCTGGCGGCGGCCATGCGTGGCGCACGCGACGAGGTGCTCTACGGCTTTCGGCCGGAACAGGTGGCCCTGGCGGAGAATGGACGCGGGCTTGCCATGCCTGTCACTTTCGTCGAGCGCATCGGCGCGCGCACCATCGTTCACCTCGGCCAGGGCGACGGCGCCGTGAAAGCGGTCTTCGACAATGATGTCGGGCTGTCGATAGGGCAAACCGCGGTCGTCGCACCCGCGGCGTCGTCAGTGCGGGTCTTCGACGCCGTTAGCGGCCTTGCGATGAGAGCGGGTTGAGCCATGGCCGACATCGTCTTCCGCAATGTCACGAAACGCTACAGCACGATGCTCGCCGTCGACGACGCCTCGTTCACTGTCAACGACAACGAGTTCTTCTGCTTCTTCGGGCCGCCGCTGTCGGGCAAGTCGACAATCCTGCGCCTGGTGCTCGGGCTGGAGACGCCGGATGCCGGCGAAATCCTCATCGGCGGCAAGCCCGTCAACACGGTGTCGCCAGCAGAGCGCAATGTCGCCATGGTGTTCCAGAACTTGGCGCTGTTCCCGCATATGAGCGCGCTCGACAATGTCCGTTTCCCGCTGGTCGAGCGCCGGGTCGCCGAGGTCGATATCAAACGGCGCGTCGCCGATGTCGCGGCCAAGCTGCATATCGGCCATATCCTGCACAAGCCGCCGGCACTGCTTTCGGGCGGCGAGCGGCAGCGGGTGGCGATCGCCCGCGCCCTGGTGCGCGACCCCAACGCCTATCTGATGGACGATCCGATCTCGGCGCTCGACGCGCGGCTGCGCGAGGAAACGCGCGTCGAACTGAAGCGCATCCAGCGTGAGCTCGGCAAGACGCTGATCTATGTCACGCACGACCAGGAAGAGGCGATGTCGATCGCCGACCGCATGGCCATACTGGAAAGCGGAAGGATCCGGCAGATCGGCGCGCCGGCCGAGATCTATGATCGCCCGGCCAGCACCTACGTGGCGCGGCTGCTGGGGTCGCCTGTCATGAACATCCTCAAATCCGTTCAAGGCGAGGGCGGCATCGAGGGCGGCATCGAGGCCGCCGAAGGCGCGATCAGCATCGCCGATCGCACGGCTCCGGCCGACGCCGTCGAGATCGGGCTGAGGCCGGAGGATATCAAGGTCAGGCCCTGGAGCGACACCGAGAAGGAGAGCCCCGGCCGCCCGGCGCGGGTGTTCGAGGTCGAGCCGCTTGGCGGCTATACCGTGGTGACACTCGCCGCCGGGCAAGCGCGGCTGAAGGCTTTGCTGCGCGGCCAGCCTGACATCAGGCCCGACGCGATGGTGGCGATATCCTGCGAGCCGGCGCGCGTGCATTATTTCGGACAGGGCGGAGGCGCGTTGGCAAGATGAACGCGGCCGCAAGGACAGGATTTCGGGAGGAAGGCATGACAGGCAAGGGCTTCGAGCCGGATGTGAAGGTCCGCACGAAGGAATATCGGATCGGCTGCGTCGGCGCCGGCATGATCATGGCCGAATGCCATCTGGCCGCCTATAAGGACGCTGGCTTTCCGGTCGTGGCGATCGCCTCGCGTACCAAGGCGAATGCGCAAAAGGTCGCCGACCGTTGGGGTATCCCGACCGTCCACGACACCCCGGAACAGCTGATCGAGGATGCAGATGTCGAGATCATCGACCTCGCGTTTCCGCCGGACCAGCAGCCGGCGCTGATCCGCCATGCGTTGAAGCAGAACCACATCAAGGCGATCCTGGCTCAGAAGCCGCTGGCGCTGTCGGTCGAGGAAGCCGTCAAGTTGCGCGACGAGGCGGCGAAGGCCGGCAAGATACTCTCGGTCAACCAGAACATGCGCTACGACCAGTCGATGCGCGTGTTGAAGCAGCTCATCGACAGTGGCGCGCTCGGAGACATCGTCTTCGCGCAGATCGACATGCACGCCATTCCGCACTGGCAGACCTTCCTTCAGGGTTACGACCGGCTGACGCTTGCCAATATGAGCGTGCACCACCTTGACGTGCTGCGCTTCCTGTTCGGCGATCCCGATGAGATCACGACGCTGACGCGCAAGGATCCGCGCACGACATTCGACCATTCCGACGGCATCACCGTATCGACGCTGAAATTCCCGTCCGGCGTGCTGGCCGTGTCGCTGGAGGATGTGTGGTCCGGTCCGCGCCAGCAGGGCTACAAGGACGACCAGCACATCAACTGGCGCGTCGACGGCACCAAGGGCGTTGCCAAGGGCACGATCGGCTGGCCGACCGGTGCTGCTTCGACGCTGACCTATGCTTCGGCCGAAACGACCGGCGGCGAGTGGGTAACTCCAAGCTGGGAGACGATGTGGTTCCCGCATGCCTTCATCGGCGTCATGGAGCAGCTGCAGCACGCCGTGAAGACCGGTACGCCGCCGGCGCTCACCGTTGCCGACAACGTCAAGACCATGGCGCTGGTCGAAGCGGGCTATCGCTCGATGGCATCGGGTCGCACGGTCAAGCTTTCCGAAATCTCCACAAACGCAACTAACTGAAATCGCAGACAACTGAATCGCTTACAGGGAGGAATTCAAGATCATGATGCAGGCAGGTATTTTCACGGGCTATTTCCCGTACGGCCTCGAAGAGACGGCAAAGAAGATCCGCGGGCTCGGTTTCAACACGGTGCAACTCGACCTGCACTTCAGGGATGTCGACCTGTCGGCTGGGCAGATCACCAAGGACAAGGCCAGGAAGGTGCGCGACGTCTTCCGCGACCACAACCTGCCGGTCTGCTGCGTGTCGGGCTACACCAACATCATCCATCCCGACAAGGCGGAGCGCGACAAGCGCGTCGGTTATCTCAAGGAGATCATCCGCAATGCGCGCGAGTTCGGCAGCCCTTACGTGATCTCGGAGACCGGCACCTACAACACCGAATCCGACTGGGTGCATCACCCCAAGAACAAGACCGAGGAAGGTTTTGAGGAATGCCGCAAGGTCATCGCCGATCTTGCCCAGACGGCTTACGACCATGGCGCGGTCTTCCTGCTCGAAACCTATGTCAACAACGTCGTCGGCTCGGTCGAGGAGACGGTGAAGATGTTCGCGCAGGTCGACCATCCAGGCCTTGGCCTGCTGATGGACCCGACCAATTATTTCGAGACGCACAACATCGACCGGATGGATCAGATCCTGAACCAGGTGTTCGACACGCTGACCGACAAGATCAGAATAGCGCATGCCAAGGACGTCAAGCGTTCGGGCGATGACAAGTCGGAGAAGCACGCCGACATCGGCGATGCCGACGCGATGGAAAGCCATACGTTCCGCGGGGTTGGCGAAATCGAACTGCCGGCGCCCGGCCTTGGGTCGCTGAACTACGACCTCTACCTCCAGCGGCTGGCCGAAAAGCATCCGAACATCCCGGTGATCATCGAGCATCTGTCGGAAGACGACGTGCCGCGCGCAAAGACATTCCTCGACGGGAAATTCCGCGCGAACGGCCTGTGACGGCTAGCCGCGCCACCGGTGCATGGCGGCGCGGCTTCAAACAAGGGAGGAAAGAATGTTGAAATTCGCATTGAAATTGGCGGCCGCCGCGACAGTGCTCGCCGGCGTCGCCCTTGGCACGGCGGCGCAGGCGCAGGACGGCCAGAAGACCTTCTATCTCTTGTCGCATGGCGGTCCGTCGGATGCGTTCTGGATCGACTGGAACGCCGGTGCGACCAAGGCCTGCGACCAGCTCAAGGTAACCTGCAAGATTTCCTTCAGCGGCGGCGACATGGCGGCGCAGAAGGAAGCCTTCAACTCGGCGCTTGCCGCAAAGCCCGACGGCATCGCCACCACGTCGGCGCAGCCGGGCCTGTGGACGGAGGAGGTGAAAGCAGCCAAGGCGGCTGGCATCCCGATCGTGTTCTTCAACACCGACGATCCGGCGACAGGGCGGCAGGCCTATGTCGGCGCGGACCTGAAAGAAGCGGGTGTCATCTGGGCCAAATATCTGGTCGACCACAAGATGGTGAAGCAGGGCGACAAGGTTTTCCTGCCGGTCGAGGTTCCCGGCGCCAGTTACCAGCAGCTCGAGACCGAGGGCATCGCCAGCGTTTTCGATCCGTTGGGGATCAAATATGACGTGGTCGATTGCGGCACCGATCCGGCTGGCATCATCGCCAAGATGACCGACTACATGGTCGCCAACAATCCGCCGGCGATCATCGCGCTCGGCGATTCCGTTGCCGCCAGCGTCAAGCGCGTGTTCGATGGCGCCGGCGTGCCGGCGGGCAAGATCCCCGTCGTCGGCTGGGGCAATTCGAAGGAGACGGCACAAGCCGTCAAGGAGGGCTTCGTCAATGCCGCCGCCTGGCAATATCCCTCTGCGCAAGGCTTCATGCCGGTGGCGCTGCTCGGGCTTGCCGCGTCAGGCGAGCCGATCGGCTACGACATCCACACTTTCGGTCTCTACGACGCCTCCAGCGTCGACCCGATTCTGAAGCTTTACGACAAGAAATGAGAAAAACAGCGCCCGCCGGAAAAGCGGCGGGCGTCTTTTCAAGCATGGTTCAAGCAGTCATGACAATTGCCGCAGAAGACGAAGTGCCGGGGGTGAAAGGCAGATCGCGCCTGCTGCGCTCGCCGCAATTCTCCTCCTTCGTCATCCTCCTCATTTTGGTGGCGGTATTCGCGGTCGCCGACGCCAATTTCCTGTCGCCGCTCAACATCTCCAACATGATGGCGTTCCTGCCCGAGCTCGGCATCATCGCACTCGGCATGACGCTGCTTTTGACGGCAGGCGAATTCGATCTTTCCGTCGGCGCGGTGTTTGGGCTGGCGCCGGTGGTGGTGATGCTGCTGGTGCAAAATGGCGGGGTGGATATAGGTGTCGCGCTTCTGGCCGGGCTGCTGCTTTGTATCGCGATCGGCGCGATCAACGGGCTGATCGTCACCAAGATCGGCATCTCCTCCTTCCTGGTGACGCTGTCGATGTTGCTCGTCGTGCGCGGGGCAGCGCTTTACATTACGCAAGGCTTTCCGCTGAAATCCTGGGACCAGCCGGGCTTCTTCGTGACGCTGCTCGCCGGCAGCTTCAACATCGGCTCGTTCCGCTTCTACACCTCGCTGTGGTGGTTCATCGGCCTCTCGCTGTTTGCCATCTACATCCTGCGCTACGCCAAGCTCGGCAACTGGATCAGTGCCATCGGCTCCAATCGCAACGCGGCGGTGGCGCGCGGCGTGCCGGCCGATACGGTCAAGATATGGCTGTTCATCGCGACCTCGGTGCTGGCCGGCCTTGCCGGCATGATCAGCGCCTTTCGCATCTCGGCCGCCTCACCGGTGGCTGGCACCGGCTATGAGCTGGAAGTGATCGCCATGGTGGTGGTCGGCGGCACGGCGCTGACCGGCGGACGCGGCACCATCCTCGGCACCATCGTCGGCGCGCTGATGCTGCGCGCCATCCGCAACGGCATCGTACTGATCGGCGTGCCGGGGCTCGCCTACAACATCTTTGTCGGCCTCATCATCCTCGCCATGCTCATCCTGCACGCTTTGCTGCAGAAGAACGCCGCAAGGGGCTGACGATGGTGCAAGAAGTACTTCGGCTGCAGAAGCTGCAAAAGTCCTTCGGCAGCGTGCGCGCGCTGAAGAACGCATCGCTGACACTGCGGGAAGGCGAGGTGGTGGCTCTGCTGGGCGACAACGGCGCCGGAAAATCGACGCTGATCAAGGCGATCTCGGGTGTCTTCCCTGTCGATCGTGGCGACATCTTTGTACGCGGCGAAAAGGTTTCGATCCGCTCGACCCGGGATGCGATGGACCTCGGCATCGAGACCATCCATCAGGATACCTCACTGGCGCCCGATCTCAGCATCGCGCGCAATCTTTTCCTCGGCCGCGAGCCGGTCAATTTCGGCTGGCTCGGCGTGTTCGCGCCGCTCGATCTCGCGAAGCTGCGCAAAGCCGCTTCCGAACTCCTCAAGCGCGTCGGCATCTCGAAGAAACTCGACGCCGATGCGCTGGTCTCGACGCTGTCGGGCGGCGAGCGGCAGTCGATCGCCATCTCGCGCGCCATGCAGTTCGCCGCCAAGGTGATCATTCTCGACGAGCCGACCAACAATCTCGGCGTCGAGGAAACCCACGGTGTGCTGCGTTTCGTCAAGGAGGTACGCGACGCCGGCCATTCGGTGCTGCTCATCACCCACAACATCCACCATGTCTTCCAGGTCGCCGACCGCATCGTCGTGATGCGGCGCGGCGAGATCGTCGCCGAACAGACGGTCGCCGACACCGACCTCCTGACCGTGGAAAGCATCATCACCGGCGCCGACATGTCGGCCTTGCTCAAGGAGGCGAGGGCAAAGTGAAGGGCGTCGCATGGTAGAGCTTTACGGCAAGACGCTGTCGCGCCGGCAAGTGGCCGAGCGGTCAGGCCAGCTGTCGCAATTCGCGGGCGTGCGGCTGATGACGCTTGGCGACGGGTTGGAGCGCGGCATCCGCATGCTCGAATTCCGCACCGGCTCGGGCCTGCGCTTCACCGCGCTGGTCGACCGGGCGCTCGACATCGCCGATTGCGACTTCAAGGGCCAGGCGATCGGTTGGCATTCGCCGAGCGGCTTTCGCCATCCGGGCTTGCACGACTATGAAGGGGAAGCGGGGCTGGCCTGGGCGCGGTCCTTCTCGGGTCTGCTCGTCACCTGCGGCCTCGACCACATTCTGGGGCGGGAAGAAGTGCCGGCCGAGAGCTACAACTATCCGGGCAAGAAGACGGTGCTTCATTCGCTGCATGGTCGTGTCGGTACCATCCCGGCGCGGCTGACCGGCTATGGCGAGCGCTGGGAGGGTGACCGCTGCGTGCTGTGGGCAGAAGGCATCGTCCAGCAATCGGCTGTATTCGGCGAGGATCTGCATCTCACTCGCCGCATCGAGGCCGATGTCGGCGGCAACGAGATCCGGCTTTCGGACCGTGTCGTCAACCACGGCTTCAACCGCACCCCTCATATGTATTTCTACCATGTCAATGTCAGCCATCCCTTGCTGGACGAAGGCTCCCGTTATCTGGCGCCGATCCGCGACGTCGTCTGGGCCAGCCATGCCGGCGAGCGCTACGAGGCGCAGAGTGTCGGCTATCGCACGGCGCCGGCACCGCAACGGCACTTCAGGGAGCAGGTCTGGCAGCACGAAATGGCCGCCGACGCCCATGGCGAGGTTCCGGTGGCCGTCGTCAACGACCGGCTCGGTCTCGGCTTCGAAGTGGCGACCCGCAAGGACCAGTTGCCGTGTGCCTACCAATGGCAGAATTTCCAGGCCGGGCAGTACGCGCTGGGGATAGAGCCATCGACCCACCATGTGCTCGGCGATCTCGCCGCCCGCGAGCGCGGCGAGATGATCTGGCTGGAGCATGGCGAAAGCCGGGCCTATGACGCGGTGTTCCGCGTCCTCGACGGCAAGGAGGAAATCGCTGGCGCCGAAGCCAGGATCGCGGATATCGCCCGGCAGCCCGAGCAGGATTATCCTCAGCCTTCAGAAAATTTTCCAAGACTGGCCGGCAGGACATGAGCGCGACATTTATTCAAAGCAAGCCCTCCGGCCGGCGGACCGGATTGCCAGCGCTGCGCGACGATTGGAGGCCAATTTGACGACGATGGCGAAAAAGCGCGACTACAGCCTGGTCGGCGAAAGTACCAGAACGGCGATCGAGACCGGGCTTGCCTCGGCCGAGTGGTACCACACCGACGTGCCGCGCAAGGCGATGAAGGAACTGATGCAGCGTTCCGACGGCCCGGCGATCCGCGACACCATCATCTGGATCGTCGCGATCCTGGGTTCGGCCGTGGGTATCGTCTGGTTCTGGGGTTCGTGGTGGGTGGTGCCGTTCCTGTTCGTCTATGGCGTGCTCTACGGCTCGTCGAGCGACTCGCGCTGGCACGAGTGCGGCCACGGCACGGCTTTTCGCACGCGCTGGATGAACGATGTCGTCTACCACATCGCCTCGTTCATGCTGATGCGCAATCCCGTGCAATGGCGCTGGAGCCATGCCCGCCACCACACCGACACCATCATCGTCGGCCGCGACGCCGAGATCGCGGTCATGCGTCCGCCGGACCTGTTGAAGGCGGCGCTCGCCTTCACCGGCATTCTCGACTTTCGCTATTCGCTGCCGACGCTGGTGCGGCAGGCATTCGGCACGCTATCCGACGAAGAGAAGAGCTATATCCCCGAGATGGAACAGCATAAGGCCGTGGTCGCGGCCCGGTGGCATGTCGCGATCTATGTGGCGACGATCGCCCTCGCGATCGCGCTGAGGTCATGGATACCGCTGGTGCTGATCGGCCTGCCGCGCCTCTACGGCACCTGGCACATGGTCACGACCGGCCTGCTGCAGCATATCGGGCTCGCCGACAATGTCGTCGACCATCGGCTGAACACACGCACCGTCTACATGAACCCGATCAGCCGGTTCATCTACTGGAACATGAATTACCATGTGGAGCACCACATGTTCCCGATGGTGCCGTATCACGCGCTGCCCAGGCTGCATGAACTGATCAAGCACGATCTGCCGAAGCCCAATCCGTCGATGTGGCACGCCTACCGCGAGGTCTGGCCGGTCCTGCTCAGGCAGCTGAAATACGAGGATCATTACCTCAAGCGCGAACTGCCGCCGACGGCCAGGCCCTATCGCGGTGAGTTCCACGAGGTCGATATGTCGGCGGCGGCCGAGTAGCGATCGCGAATGTCCGCAGGAGATAGAGATGGCCGATTGGGTTGAAGCGTGCGCGGTGGACGATGTCGAGGAAGAGGATGTCATCCGCTTCGACCATGGTGGGCGGACCTTCGCGATCTATCGCTCTCCGGATGACGAGTTCTTCGCCACCGATGGTTTTTGCACGCATGAGAAGGCGCATCTGGCCGACGGGCTTGTCATGGACGACATCATCGAATGCCCCAAGCACAATGGCCGCTTCAACTACAAGACCGGCCAGGCCAAGGGCGCGCCGGTCTGCGTCAATCTCGCGACCTATTCGGTGAAGATCGAAGCTGGCAAGGTGATGATCCAGATCTGAAGCGCTGCATGATCAACCGATCCGGCACCGCGACGGCAAGCAATAGAGGGGAACGCTTTAATGAGCCGAAAGAGACCGACCGTCGCCGATTTGCGCGCCATGAAGGGCAAGCGTCAGCTGACCATGCTGCGCGTGCTCACCCTGGACGAGGCGGAAGCCGCCGAACGGGCAGGGGTCGACATCGTCTCGGTGCCGCCCGAACTGGTGCTCAACCCGCAATACCGCGATGCCGCGCCCAGCCTGTTCACTATGCCGGGCGACAATTTCTTCGAGATCGGCACCGCGGATGATTTCGTGCGCTGGGCCTTCCGGCTGTACAAGGCCGGCGCCGACGCGGTCTATTGCAGCGCGGGCTACGCCACCATCAAGCGGATGGCGGACGATGCCATTCCCGTCATCGGCCATGTTGGCCTCATTCCTTCCCGCGCGACCTGGACCGGCGGCTTCAAGGCGGTCGGCAAGTCCGCCGATACGGCGATGCAGGTGTTCGAAGCCGTCAAGCAACTGGAGGCTGCGGGCGCGATCGGCGCCGAAATAGAAGTTGTACCAGTCGAGGTGGCGAAGGCTATCTCGGAGCGCACCTCGCTGATCATGCTGTCGATGGGCGCGGGCACCGGCTGCGACGCGCAATATCTGTTCGCCGACGACATTCTTGGCCAGAACCGTGGCCACATGCCGCGCCACTCGAAGATCTACCGCAATTTCGCCGCCGAATACGATCGGCTGCAGGCGGAGCGGGTGGCGGCATTTTCCGAATATGTCGCCGACGTCAACAGCGGCGCCTATCCCGAGGACCGGCACATCGTGCACATGGAGCCGGCCGAGCTACGCCTGTTCCTCGACAAGGTCGGCCGGGGCTAGGACCGTTTGCCATTTGCCGCCGGCGAGCGCTGCGTGGAGTGCTTCCGCATCGATGCCGAGCGGCCGGTCATGCTTGAGCGCGGGGACGAGCGCGCGTGTCGCCGTGTGGACGACTGATGTGCGTGGCGCCAGCGCCAATCCCTCACGCAGGTCGACGGCTTGCGCCGCCGCCATTAACTCGAAGGCGATCAGCCGCCGCCACAGCGTGATCATGTCGGCGCATTTCGAAACCACCAGCGGCGTCTGCGTGGCGTGATCCTCCACGCCTTCCGAAACCGGCAGGAAGTCAAGCATCACCGGATTGGCCTTGTGGCGGATGGCAGCCAGGATCGATGTCACCGTCTTCTGCAACGGCACGAAACCGGCCGAGGCGCCACCGACCGGCGACAGGTATTTCGGCAGGCCGTTCCGACCCGAACCGGTGAGCTGGATAAAGCGGGCGGCACTGGCGGCGGCACATTGAGCGATTGCCAGGCTTAGCGCCTCGAAGGCGAGCGCCAGCGAAGCGGTGTGAAAGTTGCCCGTCGACAGCACCAGCTCGTCGTCGCTCAGAACCAGCGGGTTGTCGGCGGCGGCATTGAGTTCGGTCTCGACGGCGCGTCTTGCCTGGCCGATCGCCTCGATCAGCGCGCCATGGATCGAGGGCATGCAGCGGATCGAGAGCGGGTCCTGTATGGTGGTGGGGGCCGGCGCTTCGTCGCGGGCGAGAAGATCGTGCAGCGCCTTGGCGGCTTCCTGCTGGCCGGCGGCGGGCCGCGCCATGTGCAGGCGGGGATCGAGGATGGTGCGGTTGGCGCCGAAACCTTCCATGGTCAGCGCGCCAGCCTGCTGCTGCTGGGCAAGAGCCGACAGCGCGTCCGTGACCGCAAGCGCGCCGCCGCCGGCGGAGACGGCGGAAGCGTTGATCAGCGACAGTCCATCCTTGGGCGCCAGGCCGATGGGGCCGAGGCGGGCCATCATCAGTGCCTTGACAGCCGGCATGCGCCTTCCCTGATAATCAGCTTCACCTTCGCCGATCAGCAGGCGGGCGATCGTGGTCATCAGCACCAGGTCGCCAGCGCCGATCGAGCCGAGCGACGGCATCACTGGATGGACGCCCGCGTTGAGGACTTCGACCAAGGCAACGAACACGGCGGGCGACAGGCCGGAGCCACCGGCCGACAACATTGTCAGACGGGCAAGCATGGTGGCGCGCACGGCCTCGATGGGCAGCGCTTCGCCGACCGCGCCGCTGCGGCCCTCGAGCAACTGGCGCTGGAAGGCGCTGGCGTCACCCTCGACCGATGTGCGAAGATTAGCGCCGAGCCCGGTGTTCAGGCCGTAGATCTGCTGGCCGGAGGCTGCCGCCTGGTCGAGCACCTTTCGCGCCTTCTCCAGCCTGCCGATGACATTGGCTCCGATCTCCACCTTGCGCGCCTCGCGGGCGACGGCGGCGACATCGTCGACACTGACGCCGGCCCCGGTGAGGACGAGCGCGCTCATGCGAAGCGCAGCCTTTGGCCGATGCCTTGCGCCTGCGCCTTGGCCAGCATCGCCTTGCCGAGCGCAATGTCGGACAGCGACAGGCCGCGATGCCAGAAGAGGATGGTTTCGTCGTCGCTCTGCCGTCCCGGCCTGAGGCCAGCGGCGATCTGGCCGAGTTCGGCATGCAGCGTCGTCTCGCTCAGTCGCCCGGTCTCGACATGCGCACGCAGCGAGCCGAACTTGCCGCCCTTGCACTGGCCCCAGTCGTCGACGACCATCTTCTGCATGATGTCGGTCAGCGACAGCTCCACCGCGCTCATCGTGCCATAGGGAATGACAAGCGCGCCCGGCTTGATCCATTCTGTCTTCAGCAGCGGCTGCGGCTCGGGCAGGCGTGAGGCTTCGACGACGATGTCGGCGCCCTTGACGCAACTCTCCCAGTCGGCGACCGCGGTGACGGGCTTGCCGAGGTCGGCGGAGAGTTTTGCGGCAAAGCCATCGCGGCTTTCGGGGCGACGCGAATGGACGCGGATCTCATCGAAATCGAAGAGATGGTCGAGCAGGCGCACATTCCAGTACGCGGTGCCGCGCGCGCCGATATGGGCGAGCACCTTCGCGTTCTTGCGCGCCAGGTGCTTGGAGCCGATGGCGGTGACGGCGCCGGTGCGCATGTCGGTGATGACCGTGGCGTCGAGAATGGCGCGCGGCGTGCCGGTGCGTGGATCGAACAAATTGAGGATGCCGAATTCCGAGGGCAGGCCGTGAAGATAGTTGTCGACATAGTCGCCAACGATTTTCACGCCGGCCGTATCGAGCGGCGCGACGTAGCCGCGCAAGACATTGAAATGGCCGTGGAAGGATGGGTCGGGTTCGAGGTGGACACGCGGCTCGATCACCGTCTGGCCCTTGCCTTGCGCAACGAGCCCGGCCTCGACGGCGTCGATGATCTCGCCATCGGCCATGGCAAGCGCTTCGATGTCGAGGGCGTTGAGGTAGTCGATATAGATAGGCTTCATGCCCGCACGGTTCCTGTTGTTTAAGACCGAGGCCCATTCATTCCATAACAGGCGGCGATGCGACACGAAAGTTTGTTGGTCCATCTCTGGACGCAGTTGGCTAAATGTTGTTGAAACCGACCCGACATGACGTCCATTCCCGAAAATGAAGCCTTGCACGAGACAGCCACGAATTCGCGGCGCGTGGCGCTGATCGTCGCCATCGCCTTCTTCATGCAGCTGCTGGATTCGACGATCATCTCGACGTCGCTGCCGCAGATGGGCGCTTCCTTCGGCGTGCCGGCGGTGGCGATGAGCATCGGCATCACCGTCTACATGCTGACCATGGCCGTGTTCGTGCCGCTGTCGGGGTGGCTCGCCGACCGGTTCGGCGCGCGTAACATCTTCCTCGCAGCCATCGCGCTGTTCACGCTGGCGTCGCTCGCCTGCGGCTTCTCTGGAAATTTGACCGAATTCGTCGTTGCCCGTGCCGTGCAGGGCCTGGGCAGCGCCTTGATGACGCCGGTCGGCCGCATCCTGGTCCTGCGCAACGCGTCGAAATCCGAATTGCTCAACGCCACGGCGCTGATCACCTGGCCGGCGCTCTTCGCGCCCGTGGTCGGCCCGGTGCTTGGCGGTTTCATCACCACCTATCTGTCCTGGCACTGGAATTTCTTCATCAACATCCCGCTCGGCGCGATCGGGCTGGTGTTGGTCGCCCGCTTCATACCGGGTGATCGTGAAGCCGATCCCAAGCCGCTCGACTGGCCGGGGTTTTTCCTGACGTCGCTGGGGCTCGCCTGCCTGCTCTATGGCCTTGAGCGCATCGCGCATCCGGAGGATGGGGCCTTGCCTACGGTGGGGCTGATCGCGGCGGGGATCGTCGTCGGCTGTCTAGCGGTGCGGCATCTGCGCCGCGCGCCGCATCCGCTGCTCGACCTCTCCTCGTTCAAGGTGCAGACCTTCGCCATCTCGACGCTTGCGGCCGGCACCATCTTCCGGGTGGCGATCAACGCCACGCCGTTCCTTTTGCCGCTGCTGTTCCAGGTCGGCTTCGGCCTATCGCCCGTCGATGCCGGCATGATGATCCTGGCCTATTTCCTCGGCAATCTCGGCATGAAAACGGTGACGACGCCGACGCTGCGTCGCTTCGGCTTCCGCTCGGTGATGGTCGTCAACGGCATCATCGCCTCGGTGTCGATCATGGCCTGCGCGGCGATCTCGCCGCAGACGCCGCAGCCGCTGGTGATGGCGCTGATGCTGATCGCCGGCCTGTCGCGCTCGATGCAGTTCACCGCGCTCAACACGCTGGCCTTCGCCGATATCGCCGCCGCGCAGCGTAGCTCCGCGGCGACCTTGTCCTCGATGCTGCAGCAAGTGGCGATGCTGTTCGGCGTCGCGGTGGCGGCGGCGATCCTCAACCTGTCGCAGATCGCGAGAGACCGGCCGGCGCTCGACCTCGTCGATTTTCGAGCAGCCTTCCTGCTGATCGGCATTATCGGGCTGGTGGCGTCGTTTCGTTTCCTGGTGTTGCCGAGAGGTGCCGGCGCCGAGGTCTCCGGCCATGTTGCCGGGAACTGAAATCGAATTTTCCGCCAGATCGCAGGGTTAAATTCCGTCTTCGCCTTTCGCCTTGGTGTTGTGCTTCGCCAAGCGCCGAGGTGGCGCAAACAATGGCCAAAAGTGCAGGAGTTTCCGGGCATTGCGCCAGATTCGGCAATCAATGCGTCCACTTTGCGAATCTCATCGCCAGCCCACGTTTTGAACGCGGATTCATTTGACGAAGCGGCGTTGAGCCGATTAGCTTTCTCTCCAGGGGTGGCAGCGCTGCCACCGGGGTGAAAGCAGACAATGAACATGGCCGGCTGGCTGAACTTCAGAAGCCTGAATCAGGAAGGCATTGTCTTTGCCATATCGGTGGTGCTGTTCGTTGCCGCGGCTATAGGCCTGCCAGGCTTCATCGATGCCAACAATCTGGTCGCCATTATCCGCTCCGTCTCGGTGCTGGGTATACTGGCGCTGGGCATGGCTGTCGTCATCATCGGCCGCGGCATCGACCTGTCGGCGGTTGCGATCATGGCCATGTCGGTCGCCTGGTACCTGCAACTGCTCAACAGCGGAACACCGGACGGGCTCGCCTTCGCCTATGTGCTGGCCGGCGTGCTCGCCATCGGCCTGCTCAACGGCTTTCTCGTCGCCTACGCCGATGTACCGGCGATCTTCGTCACGTTGGCGACCGGCTCCTTCGTCTTCGGCTATGTCCGTTCGCAATTGATCACGCAGGACGCCGTGCCGGTGCCGCAGGGCCATTGGGTGGAACTGCTCGGCGGTCTGCGCTTTCTCGACGTCCCGATCGAGGTGTTCGTCTTTGCGGGGCTGGCGTTCCTGTTCTTCCTATTCCTGCGCTGCACCAAATGGGGCCGCTACATCTATTTCGCCGGCGACAATCCGGTCGCGGCGCGCAATATCGGCATTCCGGTGCGGCCGATGCTGGTCCTGCGTTACGTGCTGTCAGCATTCGTCGCCCTGATCGCCGGCCTTTTGACCGCGGCCAGCCTGCATTCGATCAACACGCGTGTCGTCAATTCGACGCTGCTTTACGACATCGTGCTGGTGGCGGTGATCGGCGGCATCGGGCTGTCGGGCGGGCGGGGCGGGGTGCGCAATGTGCTGGTCGGCGCCGCGCTGATCGGCATCCTGCTCAACGCCATGACCATCATCGACATTCCGCTGCTCTACCAGAACCTGATCAAGGCGGCGATCCTGCTCGGCGCCATCATCGTCGACGGCATCATCAATCCGCGCGACGAACAGACCGCGCAACAAGGTGACATTTAGAGCAGATGGGCTAGCCCATCTTGCTCTGGGTACCCGGTCCGATCGGGACGATCGGCCGGCAATGAAAACCGAACCAGAGGATGAGACATGAAACTGATCAGAACCCTCATGGCGGCGGCCACGGCGCTGGCCGTCACCGCCTTCGTGGCGCCGACCTTCGCCGCCGACGATCCAGGCCCCGCTGCCTATGCACAAGCGCTGAAAGGCAAGCGCGTCATGCTGGTGCCGCTGGCGATGGGCTTCGACCTGGCGCAGGGCTGGGCGCACTATCTGAAGAAGGAGGTCGAAGCCTGGGGCGGCACGTTCGAAACGCGCGATCCCAACTGGGTTGTCGATGCCGGCGCGCAGGCGATCACCGACGCGATCTCGTCCGACACCAGACCTGATGTGCTGATCATCCATGCGCCGGACCTCAACTCCTATTCCAAGCTTATGAAGAAGGCGCAGGCCGCCGGCACCTATGTGATCCTGGTCGACAATCCGGCGAATTTTCCCGCCGATGCTTTCGTCGGCAGCGACTGGGACCGGCTCGGCCAGCTCGAGGCGGAAGCCGCGATCAAGGGCTGCGGCGAGAACTCGTCCAAGAAGATCGGGCTGGTGCAGGGCGACCAGGCCAACTCCTCCAGCCTTTACCAATATGCCGGCATCATGAAGGTGCTGGACAAGCATCCCGACTTTAAGGTCGTGGCCAAGCCCGATTCCAACTGGGATGCGACGACCTCGCGCAACGTGACCACGACCATGCTGCAGCAGAACCCGGACATCTGCTCGATCATCGACTTCTGGGATGGCGATGCCACCGGCGCATCGGCCGCGATCCGCGACGCCAAGCTCGACGGCAAGGTGTTTTTGGTCACCACCGGCGGCGGCGAAAAGGCGGCCGATTGCGACAAGCTGAACGACGGCACCTACGGCGCCGTGGTGATGACCGATCTTGCCCGCCAATCGGGCGACATGAACGCCATCATCAAATTCCTGCTGCAGAGCGGCCAGCCGGCCGGCACCTCCCACACCTACATCTACACGCTGGAGAAGGCGACGACCAAGGCCGACCTAAAGCCCGACAGCTGCTGGGACCTGAAGGCGCTGCAGGCCGAAGCGGCGGCAAAGTAAGCTGATCGTCTGCAACCGATATCGACGAGGTGGCCGGATTGTCCGACCACCTCTTTCTCTTGTGGCCCCAGACCTGGCAGCAGTGACCCGATGAGCTTTCGCGAACGCCTCCAGTCCTGGCGCTACAATCTCGTGCCCGACCATCTCGTCGGCGAGATCCTGACCAAGCGCTGGACCGACAACGCCATTCCCTTCCTGGCGCTGGTGGTGACATTGGCGACTTTCGGCTCGATCATTCCGGGCTTCTTCAAGCTTTCTTCCCTGCAGGAATCGACCCGCCAGCTCGGCGAGTTTTCGATGGTCGTCACCGGCATGACGGTGGTGATGCTGGGCGGCGGCATCGATCTCTCGGTCGGTTCGATCTTCGCGCTGTCCTGCTTTTCCGCCGTCTATGTCTTCTTTATCCTCGAACAGTCGATCTGGCTGGCGCTGGCCGCCTCGCTCGCCACCGGGTTGGTGTTCGGCGCGATCAACGGCTACCTCGTCGGCTACCTCAGGCTGCGGGCGTTCCTCACCACGCTGGTGACCTTCATCTTCGGGCGGGCGCTGTTCGACATCCTGGTCACCACCTATGCAGCCGATGTGCAGCTTTCGACCGCTACGTCCGACGTGCTCGATTTCATCGGCGACAGCACTTTCTGGGGCCTGTCCGTCTCGGTGTGGCTGGCGATCATCCTCGCCATCGTCACCCATATCGCGCTGACGCGCTCGCGGCCGGGCTGGCACGTGCTGGCGGTCGGCGGCTCCCGGCGTTCGGCGCACAATGCCGGCATCCGGGTGCGCCGTACCGTGTTCATGACCTACGTCTTTTCCGGCTTCTGCGCCTCGATCGGCGGCTTTCTCATTGCCTGCCGCTTGAGCGGGGCGGGGCCAGGCACCGGCCTCAATCTCGAGATCATGGCGCTGACGGCGGCGGTGGTCGGCGGCGTCAGCCTCGGCGGCGGGCGCGGCTCGGTGATCAAGGGGCTGATGGGCGCCATCATCGTGCTGACCATGACCAACGGGCTGATCCGGCTGGGCTATGGCACCGGTACCAACCAGATGGTGCTCGGCATCATGCTGGCGGTGGCGGTGACCATCGACATTCGCTGGCTCAAGAACCGCCACAAGGTGCTGAACGAGGTCTATGTCGCGCCGGTCTATCTCAGGATGGGCGAAACCCAGTCCGCGGTGCCGGGCTCGGGCACGCCTTACGCGCTCGACAACCGGCTGTCGGCGGCCGACCATATCGGGCTCGGCGAACTGGAAGGGCCGGAAGACGTCATCCTCGACCGCGACGACAATCTCTATTGCGGCACGCGCCATGGCGAGATCGTTCGCTTCTTCGCGCCGGATTATGTCAGGTCGGAGGTGTTCGCCCATATTGGCGGTTTTCCGCTGGGCTTGGCCTTTGACAAAGGGGGCAATCTGATCAGCTGCGTCGGCGCGATGGGGCTCTATTCCGTCTCTCCGGATCGCGCGGTCAAAAGGCTGTCGGCCGAGACGTCGCGCTCCTGGACCTCGATCGTCGACGATGCGCGGCTGCGCGATCCCAATGATTGCGATATCGCGCCGGACGGCCGCATCTATTTTACGGACTCGACCAAGCGCTATGACGCGCATGACTGGGCGCTGGACTCGATCGAGAACCGCGCCACCGGCCGCCTCCTGGTCTACGATCCCAGGGATGGGTCGACAAGGACGCTGCTCGACGGCTACCGTTACACCAATGGTGTCTGCATGGCGCATGACGGCAAGTCGCTGTTCTTCGCCGAAAGCTGGGCCTGCCGTGTGCATCGCTACTGGCTGGAAGGGCCGAAGGCGGGCACCGCCGAATGCGTCATCCGCGACATGCCGGGCTACCCCGACAACATCAACCGCGCGTCGGACGGCAATTACTGGATGGCGTGGCTGGGCATGCGCACGCCGAGCTTCGACCTGTCGCTGCGCCATCCCGACATGCGCAAGCGCATGACGCGCCGGCTGCCGCAGGACGAATGGCTGTTCCCCAACATCAACACCGGCGGCGTGGTGAAATTCAACGAGAAGGGCGGCATCGTCGAGGCGATGGGGGACTTGACGGGCGGCGCGCACCCGATGGTCACCTCTATGCGCGAGCACAAGGGATATCTGTTCGTCGGTGGCATCCTCAACAATCGCATCGGCCGCTACAAGGTTTCCGGCGCCGACCCGAACTGGACCAGCTCCGCCTCGTATTGGGGAGCGCAGCCATGATCCTCGACCCAATCCTGGATATGTTTCGCGGCAAGGCGGTGACGATCCCGCCGCTCGACGGCGCCTTCCGTCCCAACACGCGGCTGGATGAGGCGCTTGCGTTTGTCGGATTGACCGAACCGGACAATCTGCTGGTTGCCGATGGCGGGCTGCTGGCCTCCAGCGGCAACGCCATCTATTCGCTTGCCGCCGACACTGAACCGAAGGTAGTCGAGACCTTTCCTTCCCCAATCACGGCGCTGGCTCTGTCGCCATCGGGCCAACTGACGGTGGGGCTCGAAAGCGGCAGGCTGCTGATATCGGGCAAGGAAGTGTCGCTGCCGGCCGGCGTCAGCTGCATCACCGCTCTTGCCTACGCCGAGGACGGCACTTTGTGGTTGGCCAACGGGTCGACCGAGCATGCGCCATCGCAATGGGCCGCCGATCTGATGACGAAGGGCGCATCCGGTTCGCTTTGGAAGCGAAACGCGGCAGGCGGCGAGTTCCGCAAGGTGGCCGGCGGGATCGCCTTTCCCTATGGGCTCCAGCCCCTTGGCAGGGATGTGCTGGTGAGCGAGAGCTGGCGTCACCAACTCGTGCGCTTCGATGGCGCGACCGGCAATCGCTCGACCGTGATGACGCATCTGCCCGGCTATCCCGCTCGGCTGTCGCCGGCCGGCGATGGCGGGGCGTGGCTGACCTTGTTCGCGCCACGCAACCGGCTGATTGAATTCGTGCTGCAGGAAACGCACTACCGCCAGGACATGATCGACCAGGTGCCGCCGGCTTACTGGATCGCGCCGGCGCTCGCCTCCAGCCGCAGCTTCCTCGAACCGCTGCAATGCGGCGGCATCAGAACCATGGGCATCCACAAGCCGTGGTCGCCGAGCCGTTCCTACGGGCTGGTGGTCAGGCTCGATCAAAACATGCAGCCGCAATTCAGCCTGCACAGCCGCGCCAACGGCACGCGCCACGGCATTTGCAGCGTGGTGGAAAAGGGCGGCCAGCTGTTCGTTGCTTCCAGGGGTGGCGATTGCGTGCTGGCCGTCGACCTCGCCTCGGGAGGTTTCTGATGGAACCAATTATTCGCCTCGAAGACGTCACCAAGAATTATCGGGGCGTTCCGGCAGTCAAGAACGTCAGCTTCGAACTGCGCAAAGGCGAAATCCACGCACTGCTCGGCGAGAACGGCGCGGGTAAATCGACACTGACCAAGATCATCGCCGGCGTGGTCGATGCCACGTCCGGCAGGATGTTCCACAAGGGCCGGGAGATCGCCTACGCTTCGCCGCATGCCGCACTCGAGGCCGGCATTGCCATGGTGTTCCAGGAGACCAGCCTGGTGCCGTCGATGACGGTGGCGCAGAACCTCTATCTCGGTACTGAAAAATTCCTCAACCGGCTGCGCGGCACGTATATTTCAGCACAGCAGTTCCTGCAGTCGCTGAATTTTCCGGTCGATCCGAACGCCATGGTGGCGACGCTGGGCGCGGCCAAGCGGCAGATGGTCGAGATCGCGCGCGCCGTGCACCACAAGGCCGAGATCATCATCTTCGACGAGCCGACGGCGACCCTGACGCCGGAGGAGAAACGCCATTTCTTCGCGCTGATCCGGCGGCTGAAGGCGAACGGTGTCTCGATCGTCTTCATCAGCCACGCGCTGGAGGAGGCATTGATGATTGCCGACCGCATCACCATCCTGCGCGACGGCGAGCTGGTCATCACCGACGACACGCCGGCCTTCGACCGCGACAGAATTGTCGCCGCCATGGTCGGGCGCACTTTGTCGGGGCAGATCTACCGCCAGCGCGACGAAGCCAAGCTGCGCAAGGCGGGCCGGAAAGTGCTGTCGGTGCAGGACATTTCGATGAGCAATGTCGTGCGCAACAACTCCTTCTCGATCTTCGAGGGCCAGATCACCGGCGTGTTCGGGCTGATCGGCTCCGGCCGCACCGAGACCTTCAAGGTCGTGTCGGGCATCTATAAGCGCGATTTTTTGCGCGGCGGTACAATCGAACTCGACGACAGGCCGGTGCGCTATCTCGTGCCGAGCGAAGCGGTGGCGGACGGCATCGTCTATGTCACCGAGGACCGCAAGAGCGAAGGCATCTTCGAGACGATGAGCATCGCCGAGAACCTGTTTGGCGGCCTGCTGGCGGCCGGCCGTGAAAAGGCCTGGGTGATCAACCAGCAGGAGATGCACGCGCTATCGGCCGAGTGGACGAAGACGCTCAACATCAAGGCGATCAACGACAATGCTCGCGTGGTCGAACTCTCAGGTGGGAACCAACAGAAGGTGGTGATCGGCAAGGGGCTGGTGCAGCAGCCGCGCGTCGTCATTTTCGACGAACCGACGCGCGGCGTCGATGTCGGCGCCATCGCGGAGATCCACCAGATCATCAACCGGCTGGCCGACGAGGGCTTGGCCGTGGTGGTGATCTCGTCCTATTTGCCGGAGATCATGAACCTGTCGGATCGGATCCTGGTCTGCCGGCAAGGCCGCATCGTCGAGGAGTTTTCTCCGGCGGAGGCCACGGAGGAGAAGATCATGTACGCGGCGGTGCACTAGGGGGCGGGGAAGGCGGATGATCGCACCGTTGGATGGAACACCGGAGGTTAGCCGCCTCATCCGCCATTTCGTCATCCACGGGCGGAGCAAGGAGCGCAG